>CP069419.1:2934177-3260197 GCA_017569285.1 Clostridiales bacterium | reverse complement strand
TTCTGTTCAGCTCTCCGATCTGCTGATTTTCGTTTTGATCCGGTGAATCCTTTTGATGGCTTCCTCCATGTCGGCCGCACGGAACAGTGCCGTGCCCATCACGGCAACGTCCAGTCCGCTGTCCGCAAGGTCCTGCAGGTTATCTTCATTCAGTCCGCCGTCTGCTTCGATCAGTCCGGAATATCCGGCTTCACGGATCTCCTGCATCTTGGCCAGAACAGACCGGTCCAGTTTCTGTCCGCCAAACCCGGGCTCAACCGTCATGGTCAGGATCAGGTCTGCCTGATCAAAATACGGTTTGACCGCTTCGGCCGGTGTTCCGGGACGGATTGCCAGTCCGGCCATGATTCCGGCATTCCGGATCCTGGCCAGCAGTGCGCCCGGGTCCGCCCCGGCTTCGGTATGAATGGTCAGGGTACCGGCTCCGGCGCTGATAAATGCATCGCACAGCGTTTCAGGATGATCCATCATCAGGTGGACGTCAAGATGGACATTGAATGTTTCATGAAGGCGTCGCACGATATCGGGTGTGTAAGCCAGGTTCGGTACGAAATGAGCGTCCATCACGTCAATGTGCAGCCAGTCGCATCCGGCATTCACTGCCCGACGGACATCCCTCTCCAGGTTAATCGGATCCGCTGCAAGAATACTCGGTGCGACCTTAATCATATCTTGCCCTCCATACTTCTCTGGTTTCTTCAAGAAGCTGCCTGTATCTCTCCACCCGCTGTGCGTTCAGTTTTCCCTGTTTCACAGCTTCTGTTACGGCACATCCCGGTTCCCGGTCGTGCAGGCATTCCCGGAACCGGCATTTCCCTTCATACGCCCGGAATTCCGGATATCGCTCCTTCAGTTTCTCCGGTTCAAGCTGCCTTTCCGGTTCGAGGAGGTTGAATCCGGCCGTATCCATCACACGGATCCCGTCTTTTTCAATCATTTCAGACTGGCGTGTTGTGTTTTTTCCCCTGGAAATCTTCCGGGAAATATCCCCGGTTTCCAGTTCCAGGTTAAGCAGGGCATTCAGCAAAGTGCTTTTGCCGGCCCCGCTTTGTCCGGTCAGGCAGCACAGTTTCCCCCGCATGGCTTTCTTCAGTTCTTCCAGCCCGGTCTTTTCACGGGCGCTTACCTCGTATACGCTTATTCCGGTATCACGGTACTGCTGCCGGATTCCGGAAGCAAGCTGATGGTCCAGATCGCTTTTGTTTACAGCGATCATGACTTCCATTTCCTGGGCAAAAGCCCGGGATATCTGGCGGTCTGCCAGCAGCATGTCCGGTTCCGGTACTGGGGAAATCACCAGGATCAGCATCTCAACATTGGCAACCGGCGGTCTGAGACAAACGGTTTTTCTGGGCAGTATTTCTTCAATCCATCCATGGGCGTCCCCTTCGCCTTTGGAAAACAGCACTTCATCGCCGGTCATCGGGCTCATCCCCTGGTGCCTGAATTTCTTTTTGCAGCGCAGGGTGTATTCATTCCCTTCCGGATCCCGGGCAGTATAGAAGCTCCCGATCCCGCGTATCAGTATTCCCCGGCTCAGTTCCTCTTTATTTTCATTCATATCTCAGGTATTGCCGGCTCCTTCTGTCTGATTGATCACCTGCTGCGAATTCAGTACATCGTTGATATAGACAAATACACTGTACGTGCGGTCATCCGGAATCACCAGGGTGTACTGGATTTCCCGCGAATCATCGGCCCCCAGCGTAACGGTCCGGGAATCGATTTCAACCGTTGACCCGGACGCCTGTACAGCGAAACGGATTACCTGCTGCTGCTCACTTTCGGGAGCTGTAAAGGAAATGATCTTGGAATTTTCACGATGCTGATAAATGGTCAACGTTACTGCCGTATTCTGTGCAACCCGTGTATCTGCATCCGGCATCTGGGCAGCCACCGTTCCGTGAAGCTCTGAAATACCGGTATCCACGTATTTTAATGCGGGATGCAGTGTCAGGTTCTGGTTGAGCAGGCTGATTTCTGCCTCCTGGAGTGTCTGTCCAACCAGGTTCGGAATGACCGTCACTCCGCCGCTGATCGTAAGGGTAACCGGTGTATCAACGGTGACCATCTCTTCTGCCGCCGGGAATTGACGCATAACATAATCCACCGCAACGTCACTGCTTGCCTCCCGGTCGCGTGTGACACGCATTCCGCGGCTTTCCAGCAGTGCGGTTGCATCTGTCGCGGACATATTGATTACATTCGGCATTGAAAATGCAGACGGCCCGTCCGAAACCATCAGGATTACACAGTCATCCACATGGGCCGGTGAATCCGCGGACGGATTCTGCATATAAACGATTCCCTTTGAGTATGTATCGTTTGTTACATAACTGACAGAATATTTCAGGTTGTTCCGTGTCAGTTCAACCTGTGCTTCTGACAGTTCCATTCCGACCAGGTCAGGAACGGTTCTGGTATTGAATACCTGCCGGAAAATGGTCACCGTACCGAATATCATCAGTCCGGCTACTGCAATGGTTCCCAGGGCAATCAGGAGAATGCGAAGTTTTCCGTTTCCTTTCTCATCCGTCACCTTATGTCTGGAACCGGTGCTGGAAACAGTCCGTTCTCCGGAAGCCACCTGGGGTTTCGGCTGCTTGATCTCTGCTTCGGGTTCCGGCACATTCATCCGTTCCCCGCGTTCCTCAAGGGCAGCCCGGAGGTCGGTTGCCATTTCCCGGGCGCTCTGGTATCGGGCAGCCGGGTTCTTCTCCATGGCTTTCATGCATACACGGATCACAGCCGGCGGAACATCCGGTGCAATACTCTGGATCGGAGCGGGGGCATTATGCAGATGCTGCATCGCCACGGCAACCGGGTTATCGCCGTCAAACGGAACACGCCCGGTCAGCATCTCATACAGTACGACGCCGGTGGAATATATATCGCTTGCAGCGGTGGCACCGCCGCCGCGTGCCTGCTCCGGCGAGAAATAATGTACTGAACCCATGACATTGTCGCCTTTTGTAAGGGTTGCGCTGTCAGCAATCCGGGCAATTCCGAAATCAGCCACCTTGATGTGCCCGTCTGCATGGACCAGGATATTCTGGGGTTTGATATCCCGATGGACAATCCCGTTCCGGTGGGCATGCTCCAGGGCGCTCAGGATCCGGATTGTGATCTGGCACGCCAGCGGTGCGCTCAGTTTTCCGCGTTCCTGAATCACTTCTTTCAGGGTTTTTCCTTCAACATATTCCATGACCAGATAGCGGTTATCGCCGTCCATACCGACATCCAGCAGGTTGACAATATTGTGGTGTGTCATTTTGCTGGCGGCTTCGGCTTCACGCTGGAAACGGCCGATAAATTCCCGGTCTTCATTGAATTCAGGCCGGAGTACCTTGACCGCCACATTGTGTCCGGTCCGCAGGTCGACGGCACGGTATACGATCGCCATTCCGCCCATGCCGATCTGTTCCGTCAGCCGGTAACGGTTCGCAAGGATCTTTTGTTCATTCATGATCCGTTACCTCCTGTGTGCTTTTGCCTTCACAGGAATCTTTGCTTTCCGATACCCGGGCGCCGATGTCGTCCATCAGCAGGACCATGGAAATATTATCCCTTCCGCCGTTGTCCAGAGCAGTCTGCATCAGGATGTCCGCAGCCTCGTCCGGGTCTTCAATTCCGGAAAGTTCTTCCAGCGTCTTCCGGCTCATCAGCCCGTACAGGCCGTCGGAACATACAAGCCACCGGTCTCCGGCTTCGCGCTTTTCGCGGAATATATCAACATCCACGTCTTCATCCGTACCGACGGCCCTTGTAATATAATTGCGCATGGGATGGGTTGCTGCCTGTTCCTCCGTCAGCACACCGCGGCGCACCATATCGGCGACCATCGAATGGTCTTCCGTGATCTGGCGCATCTCACCGTTTCGGATCAGGTAAGCCCGGCTGTCACCAACCTGTGCGATGATCATGGTTTCTTTTCCGGGCCAGAGAACGGTCAGTGTCGTACCCATTCCACGCAGGGTAATATCATTTTCCTGTCGTGTATATAGATCATGATTGACCGTCTTGATCGCTTCAGTCAGTATTTCCTCATTCGGTTCATGACCGGCTGTTTCAGCGATCAGTCCGTCCCGGAGACCGCATGAAGCCACTTCTCCTGCATTGTGCCCGCCCATACCGTCCGCAACACCTGCCAGTCCGCTTCCGATAATAACGGCGTCCTGGTTATTCTGCCGGATACGGCCGATGTCTGTCCGCCACACAATCCGGATGCCGTCCTGAAATGCAGTATCCGCGGCTTTTTCTGCAGGTACATCCGCATAGGCATCCTTTTCGCTCAGGCCAGCCTTCTGCATCCCGATCATACGCTTCGCAGCATTTTCCTTCAGGTTGAACTTTCGCATGGAAGATTCTCGCCCTTTCCAATAATCTTTCTGCGCAGCTGTCCGCATGCGCCTTCAATATCATCACCCATTTCCCGTCTCCGGGTCACGGAAATGTGCCGTTTCTCCAGAACCTGCATGAAGCGTTTCACCGTTTCTTCGCTGACACCCTTCATGTTCCGTTCCTTCACTTCATTCAGGGGAATCAGATTGACATGGCACTGCATCCCGCGAAGGATTTCAGCCAGTTCTTCGGCATCTTCCCCGCTGGAATTTACGCCTTCGGAAAGCGCGTATTCAAAGATGATACGGCGTCCGGTTTTCCGGATGTAGTTCCGGCATGCTTCCAGGATTTCGCTGATCGTCCAGCGTTCTGCAATCGGCATTGTTTTTCTCCGGATCGTATCATTCGGCGCATGAAGCGAAACGCAGAGCGTAACGGGAAGGTTTTCTTCAGCCAGTTCATACATCCGCGGTACAATTCCGCAGGTGGACAGGGACACATTCCGGAGGCTGATCGTAATTCCGCCCTCTTCACGAAGCAAATGGAGGAATCTGATCACCTGCGCATAATTGTCCAGCGGTTCGCCGCTTCCCATCAGAACAATATGGCTGACTTTCCTGTCTTCCGGCGCGAGGAAACGGTTGGCGGCGAGTACTTCGCCGAGCATTTCACCGGCAGTCAGATCACGGATCCGGCCTTCAAGCGTGGATGCACAGAAACGGCATCCCATTCTGCATCCGACCTGCGTGGAAATGCAAAGGCTCACGCCGTATTTATATCGCATCAGGACGCCTTCCACACAGTTCCCGTCTTTCAGTTCATACAGGAATTTTACTGTCCCGTCCAGCTTGCTGGTCTGGCTCATCCGGATATGGACACCCTGCGCGACGGCTCTCTTTTTCAGATCCTCACGCATGGAAACAGGCAGATTGGACATCCCGTCAAAGTCAACACCACGGTGGATCCACTCAAATACCTGCTTTCCGCGGAATGCGGGAAACCCTTGTTCCTTCATCCATCCGGCAAGCTCTTCCCGGGTCATCCCGGCCAGTTCCGTCATTCCTTCAGTCCTTTCTCTTCATCCTGCACAGATAAAATCCTTCCACTCCATCCCGGTGTTCCAGAAGCTGAAGCCCGTTTTTCCGGTGCTTTCGGTATCTTTCCGGAATACATTCGGGAAGGTCGCATGCTTCAAACTCAGGATGTCTTGAAAGAAAACCGGTAATCTGATCTTCATCTTCTTCCGGCAGGAGTGAACATGTTGAATATACCAGGGTTCCGCCGGGCTTTACATACTCACAGACAGTATCCAGCAGTTTCTTCTGGATTTCTGTCAGTTCGTTGATGCTTTCCTCCGTAACCCGGAGTTTGATATCCGGTTTTTCCGCCAGCACCCCCAGTCCGCTGCAGGGCGCATCAAGCAGTACAGCATCCATGGTTCTGTATAGATCTTCGCGTTTTCTGGAAGCATCCCGGACCATCGGCCGGATGTTTTCCAGACCCAGCCGTCTCATCTGGGCTTCAATCAGTGCCGTTCGATGTTCATGAACATCCCATGCCTGTACCCGTCCGGTTCCGTCCATGAGTTCAGCCAGATAACAGCTTTTTCCTCCCGGGGCAGCACAGCAGTCCAGGATCTGGTTTCCCCTTCGGACATCCATGGCCAGGCAGGCCATCATACTGCTTCCGGACATAATCGAAAACATTCCGCCGGTAAAGTCCGAATCCCGGGCAATATCCATTGCTCCGCGGATTTTCCATGCATGGGGGAGATCGGTCTTTTCTGCTTCCCAGATTTTTTTCTTCAGCAGCTGTTCAAATCCGGCATCGTCCGTTTTTGTCAGATTGGGGCGTACAGTCCATCCCTCATCCGGCATACGGAAACCGGCTATTTTTTCAGCTTCTGCTTCACCATAGCTGGATTTCAGTTTTTTCCACAGCCATTCCGGAATGCTGTATCGGATGGATGCGGCTTTATCCGGTTCTGCAGAAGGATCCGGGAACACCAGTTCATCTTTTTTCCGTACAAGATTGCGCAGGATACCGTTGCAGACTCCCTTCAGGCCTTCCATTCCCGATTCTGTGCACAGCTGAACGCATGTGTTTGTGGCAGCGCTTTCCGGGATCCGGTCTTCAAGCAGGATCTGGCATGCCCCGAGCCGCAGAATATTCCGGAGCTTGATATCGGTATCCTCCCGGGCCATCACCTGCCCGAGCACCCAGTCAATCCAGATCAGGTGATCCAGGGTATCGTAAACCAGTCTGGAAACAAGCCGCCGGTCAGCTGCAATTAAACCGCAGTTCTCCAGTGCTGCATTCAGGCTCAGGGAAGCATAGGCCCCCTGTTCGGTTACCTGGCGGATAACCCGAAGGGCAAGGCGCCTTGCGGGCATACCTTCTGTCGGAGGCTTCTGTTTTCCGGCTTCCCTTCCGCCGGAAGAACCGGATGGTTTGCCGGAATAGCTGCCCCGGGACTGGTTTCCGAATCCGGGCCTGTTTCCGGAGGACCTGCTGCCAAAACCGGGTTTTCCCTCTCCGTGCGGCTTCCGGCCGTATCGGGTTCCGCTTTCTTTGGATTGGGTTTTAAAATCCGTCTTTGGGGTACGGGCGGCATGATTTACCGCAGTCCTCTCATTCCGCGCCCCGTTCTGTTTAGCATCTTTGCCCTGTTGCGTTCTTTTCTCTGTCATAACTTTTCCTTTTTATAAAGTCATTCCGAAAAACAGGTTCCTTCTTCGATTCCGTGTCCGCGCAGGAAATCTTCTGCCCGCATTCGTTTTCCGCCCGGTGCCTGTACCTCCAGAATCCGTACAGCGCCCTTTCCGCATGCAATGATCAGGCCGGATTTCGGGTCAGCCTTCAGGACGGTGCCTGCTTTTCCGGTTCCTTCAGCAGCTTCTGCCCGCAGGAGTTTCAGCCGGTTCCCATCCAGAGGAACGGATACGCAGGGCCATGGGTTCAGGCCGTTCACAAGGCCCTGGATCCTTCTGGAATCCAGGTGGAAGTCCACGGTTCCCATTGCCTTGTTCAGCATGGGATCATAGGTCATTTCTGCTTCGTTCTGCGGGATTCGTTCCAGGGTTCCGGCTTCCAGTGCATCCAGCGTTTTTGTCAGCAGTTCGGCACCGATCCGGCTCAGCCTTTGGGTCAGCTCGCCACACGTTTCTGCCGGCAGGATTTTTGTTTCGGCCTTCAGGAGCATATCCCCGGTATCAATACCTTCATCCATCATCATGGTCGTAACACCGGCTGTTTCATCTCCGTCCATAATCGCGTATGCGATCGGTGCTGAACCGCGGTGCTTTGGAAGCAGTGATGCGTGGACGTTGATATTGCCCATCGTCGGTATTTCGAGGATTTCCCTGCTCAGGATCTGTCCGAATGCAGCCGTGACACACAGGTCAGGTTTCAGTGCGCGCAGGTCCTCAACACCCGTTTTTCGGATTCTTTCCGGCTGGAATACCGGAATTCCGGCTTTCAGGGCAGTCTCCTTGACCGGGCTGGCGGTCATCTTGTTTCCCCGTCCTTTCGGCCGATCCGGCTGTGTAAACACACCTGCCACTTCACAGCCTTTCCGGGCAATCAGCGCTTCCAGGCATGGAACCGAAAATTCCGGAGTCCCCATAAATACAATTCTCACTGATTGTCATCCTCCGGGATATGTCCTTCAATTTCTTCCTGCGTCAGTTCACGGTCCATCATATCAATATACAGTTTTCCGTCCAGGTGATCCAGCTCATGGCAGATTGCCCGCGCTTCAAATCCCTCGGTTTCATATTCGTTCCATTGCCCTTTCCGGTTCTGGAAACGGACCTTGACCCGCATCGGCCGGGTGACCACCCCCTGCCGTCCCGGTACGCTCAGGCATCCCTCACGGCCGGTCTGGCATCCGTCTGCCTCAATGATTTCCGGATTCACAAGTTCAAGCAGCCCGCTGTGATCCTCGGTGACATCCACCACGGCAATCCGCCGCAGAATGCCGACCTGAGGTCCGGCCAGCCCGACACCTTCCGCCTTGTACATGGTATCTGCCATATCCTTCAGCAGAATGGAAAGCCGAAGGTCAAACTTTTCCTGTTTCCGGCATATCTTCCGCAGCGTGTCATCCCCGATGGTTACGATTTTCCTGGTTGCCATATCCTGTTTCTGTCCTTTCTCAGTTTCGGTTCGGTTTCTTCTTTCAGATCATGGTGGTCGGATTCACTTCAAGATAAATATCCGCCCCATCCGTCGGTGACTCGGTCAGCTCGCTGAGTGCGCTGAAAAAATCATCGGTTTCCCGGCTCACCAGCGTTTTCATCAAAACCTGGCGGCGGTATTTCCCGCGCAGCAGCTGGACGCTCGGCGGTTCATTCACAACGCTCAGGATCTTGCGGTGCCATTCCGGATGGGTTTCCAGCAGCTTTTTAACACAGGTTTCTGCTTCCCGTGCCTTCCGGTCTGCATTTTCTTCATCCGGGCTTTCAATCAGCAGCCTTGCGAGATTGGTAAACGGCGGATACAGTCCGTTCCGGCGTCTCCTGAACTCGCTTTCAAAGAATGCACGGTAATCCTGTCGTGCGGCAAACCCGATCACCGGATCATCCGGTTTGTAGGTCTGGATAATCACCCGTCCGGGAATGCTGCCCCTTCCGGCTCGTCCGGCAACCTGGGTAAAAAGCTGGAATGCACGTTCGCGGCTCCGGTAGTCAGGAAGGTTCAGTGCAAGATCTGCCGCGATTACGCCGACGAGGGTAACCTGTGGAAAATCCAGCCCCTTTGCAATCATCTGGGTGCCGATCAGGATCCTTGCCCGTCCGCTTCGGAATTCCTCCAGGATTTTCCCATGTCCGTCCTTGCCGGATGTGGTGTCATAATCCATCCGCGCCGTCGGTATTCCGGGCAGGATTTTACGGACTTCTTCCTCCACTTTCTGCGTCCCAGCACCGAAATACCGGATATAATGTCCTCCGCAGCTGGGGCATTCCGATGGCGGAACCATAGTATAACCACAGTAATGGCATCGGAGGAGTCCGTCCCGGCTGCCGATATGGTAGGTCATGCTGATATCGCAGTTCGGGCATTTTACCACATATCCGCAGCTCCGGCAGGATACGAATGAATTGTATCCGCGCCGGTTCATCAGCAGGATCGCCTGTTCCCCGCGCGAGCAGCATTCCTTCAGGGCCTTTTTCAGCACTCCACTCAGCACGGATCGGTTTCCGCCTTCCAGTTCACTGCGCATATCGGCAATTTCAACATCCGGAAGCGGGCGTTCATTGACACGGTCCGGCATTTCCAGCAGCATGTAATCGCCGCGCCGAGCCTTTGCAAAACTCAGAATGCTCGGGGTGGCACTTGCCAGGATCAGGACGGCACCCTCTCTTTCACACCGGTTTGCAGCAACCTCGCGGGTATCATACCGGGGATGCCGGTCGTTCAGGTATGTGCTTTCATGCTCTTCATCGATCACGATCATTCCGAGGTTTTTCACCGGGGAAAAAACTGCGCTTCGTGCGCCGATCACAACCATTGCTTCTCCTCTCCGGATCCTGCGCCACTCGTCATATCGTTCTCCTGCGCTTAGCCGGGAATGGATCACCGCAGCCACCGGGCCGAAACGTCCCCTGAACCAGGAAACCATCTGGGGCGTCAGTGCAATTTCCGGAACAAGGATAATTGCGCTTTTCCCGGATGACAGGGCATTTCGGACAGCAGCCATAAAAACCTCCGTCTTTCCGCTTCCCGTCACTCCGTGAAGCAGGAACATTCCCTTTCCCTTTCCGAGTGCCGGAATGATTTCATCCAGGGCTTCCTGCTGTCCTTCTGTCAGGGTGTATCCGGGATCGGAAACTTCCGGAACACTTCCGCCGGGCATACGCAGCTTTTCAGCATCGGTTATTTTCACCAGTCCGTCTGCTTCCAGCTTTTTCAGTGCATCCCGGGGATCCCTGACATGTTCCGATATCTCGTGGACCGTTCTTGGTTGACCGTCCTTCAGGAGATTGAGAATTGCATTCCTTTTCAGGCTGCGTGTACATGCAGCAGCGGCTGTTTCCGCATCTTCCCTGCTCACACACAGACAAACGGTTTTCTCGGTTTTGATGTGTACCCGTCCTCCGCGCATTTGTGCGGGGATCATCAACCGAAGCGTTTCAGCCAGCGGGCAGTGGCTTTTCAGGGCCATGTCTTCTGCAAGCTCGATCAGTTCCGGTGGAATGGCCGCATATTCCTCCAGCGGCCGGATTACGCTGCGAAGCTTTGCCGGACTGACATCCGTGTCCGTGGTCAGGGCTGTAACAATCCCTTCCTTTTCCATGTGCCCGAAGGGAACCGCTACCCGCTGGCCAGCCATAAGTTCCATACCGTCCGGAATCTGATAGGTAAAAGGCTTTGCCACGTTCTCATGAACGATGTCCACAATCACCTGACAGAACACCTTTACACCCTCCTTCCACGGCATAGAATACCATCTTTTATTATATCGTTTTATCCTTGTCCTGACAAGGAAAATCATGTATCCCGGCGGTTGATTTCACACCTTCTTTTCGTTATAATCCTTTCAGAATTTACCCTAGTCTTTTTTCGGAGGGAACCACATATGTCCATTTCCGTTTCATCAGATCAGAAAACGATTTACCTCAGCGGCGGAAATACGTCTTATGTGCTTCATATTGATGATGACAGACGTCTCGTAAATCTTCACTGGGGCGCCCGGATTGAGGATGGAGCCCTTTCTTACTCTCCATCTGATTATTTTGGAGGCGCCAGCTTTGATATGGGGCTTTCCCGGATCCCGCTGGATATCCCATGCTGCGGTAACGGTTGGTATGGTACACCGGCAGTGGGGGTCCGCAACGAGCACGGGGATGACGTTACAGATCTGCGCGTGGTTTCCTTCAGGCTGGAACCCGGCAAGCCGCCTCTTCCCGGTCTTCCCGCCGCTTATGTGGAATCACCCTCTGAAGCGGATACGCTGATTGTGGAACTGTCGGACGACTGGACCGGCCTGCAGGTAGATGCTTTGTATTCGGTATATAACCGATCCGGTATTATTGCCCGGAGCCTTTGTATCCGGAATTCCGGCACTCAGTCCCTTACCTTGACGTCGGTTTTGTCCGCTTCCGTGCTGATCTGGGAATCCTCCCCGGACCTGATTCACCTCAAAGGCGCCTGGGCACGCGAACGTTCGGTGGTCAGAACGGCTGCCGGCGAAGCGGAACATCGGATTTCTTCCGCCCGGGGAGCTTCCGGGCATGAAGAAAATCCTTTTATTGCCATATGCGGGAAAAACACGGATGAATTTTCCGGCCGGGTCTGGGCGATGAACCTGGTATACAGCGGAAGCTTCCAGGCGTTATGCAAAACGGACAACGGCGACCGTCCCCGCCTCAGCATCGGTCTGAATCCGGAAGTATTTTCCTGGAAGCTCGAACCCGGTGAATCCTTTCAGTCACCGGAAGCGATCCTTGTTTTTTCAGACCGTGGTCTGAACGGAATGTCTCAGGCATTTCATTCCCTTTACCGTACCCGGCTTGTTCGCGGCCACTGGCGTGACCGCAGCCGGCCTGTTCTGATCAACAACTGGGAAGGAACATATTTCAGTTTTACAGAAAAACGTCTCCTTGCCATTGCTGAAAAAGCAAAGGAAATCGGAATCGAACTGTTTGTACTCGATGACGGCTGGTTTGGCCGGCGAAATTCAGACAACTGTTCCCTGGGGGACTGGACAGTCAACCGCCGCAAGCTTCCTTCCGGCCTTTCAGGACTTTCTGACCGGATTCATGCCATGGGACTTCAGTTCG
The DNA here is from genome assembly GCA_017569285.1 of Clostridiales bacterium. Taxonomy (NCBI): domain Bacteria; kingdom Bacillati; phylum Bacillota; class Clostridia; order Eubacteriales; species Clostridiales bacterium. The sequence goes on along the minus strand of CP069419.1, from coordinate 3,248,072 downwards.
GACTTTGGTTTGAACCCGAGATGGTTTCACCGGACAGCAGGCTCTACCGTGCGCATCCTGACTGGTGTCTGCATGTACCGGGCCGCCAGCGGACCGAAGCACGGAATCAGCTGATTCTTGATCTTTCCCGGACTGAAGTACAGGATTATATCATTTCATCGGTTTCTTCTGTTCTGGCTTCCGCCAGGATTGATTATGTCAAATGGGATATGAACCGCAATATGACAGAAGCATTCTCTGAAGCGCTTCCGTCAGACCGCCGTCCTGAAACACAATACCGTTATATGCTCGGACTGTACCGCGTACTGGAGAAAATCACGTCTTCATTCCCGGATATCCTTTTTGAATCCTGTTCCGGCGGCGGCGGCCGATTTGATCCCGGCATGCTGTACTACATGCCGCAAACGTGGACCAGCGATGATACGGATGCTGTTGAACGGCTTAAAATCCAGTATGGAACGTCCTTTGTCTATCCGGCTTCTTCCATGGGTGCGCATGTCAGCGCCGTTCCGAACCATCAGACCGGGCGTATAAGCCCCATGCGCACCCGCGGAGAGGTTGCCATGGGCGGGAACTTTGGTTTTGAACTGGATCTTTCAAAGCTGTCTCCTGAAGACCTGGCTGAAGCGTCTGCACTTGTCAGCAGGGTTAAGGAAATTCGTGATCTCACGCGAACCGGGACATTCTGGCGGCTGCTCTCGCCGTTTGACGGAACGTATACTGCCTGGTCTTTCGTTTCTGAGGATCAGCGGGATGTCCTGCTCTGTACCTACCGGTCGCTTTCTTCACCGAATTCTTCCCCCCTTCGCCTGCGTTTGTCCGGGCTGAATCCTTCGCTATGTTACAAAAATGAAGAGGACGGAACCATTTATCATGGTTCCGCCCTGATGAACGCCGGCCTGACTGTCCGCCTGAACGGGGATTTCTCAAGCAGGGTGTTCCGCTTTTCAGCGCTCTGATTCTTTACCGGGTAATCGTTTTGATATCATACGGTGTGGTCTGGTATACCATATAGTTCAGCCAGTTTGCATACAGCAGGTTTGCGTGGCTGCGCCATGTCACCATCGGCTCTTTTGTATCATCATCATTCGGATAATAATTCTTCGGGATTTCAATCGGCAGTCCCGCGTTTTTGTCCCGCAGGTATTCCTTTTCCAGCGTCAGCGGATCATATTCGCTGTGCCCGGTAATAAATACCTGCCTGCCGTTGTCTGTGCAGCATGCGTATACACCGGCCTCTTCTGAGGATGCCAGTATTTTCAGTGATCCGCATGCTTCAATGTCTTCCCTCCGCACGGTCGTATGCCGGCTGTGCGGGGCCATAAACACATCGTCAAAACCGCGCAGGAGGATATAATTTTTCCGTTCAGCCCGATGGGGAAAAATACCGAACAGTTTTTTCTCCAGCGGGTATTTTTTGATTCCGAAATGGTAGTACAGTGCTGCCTGTGCGCCCCAGCAGATATGGAATGTGGAATGCACATGTTCCTTGCTCCATTCCATGATTTCACACAATTCTTCCCAGTATTCAACTTCTTCAAAAGGCAGGTGTTCCACAGGCGCGCCGGTGATAATCATTCCGTCAAAATTCCGGTCCCGGATTTCGCTGAAGCTCTTGTAAAAAGCGGTCAGGTGTTCCGGAGCGGTATTTTTTGGAACATGCGTGTCCATTTTAATCAGTTCGGTCTCCACCTGAAGTGCGGTGTTTCCCAGCAGCCGCAGAAGCTGGGTTTCCGTATCGATCTTTGTAGGCATCAGATTGACAATGGCAATCTGCAGCGGACGGATATCCTGGGTCCTTGCCCGGGTTTCCGTCATTACGAATATATTTTCATCCGTCAGTGTCCGGTAAGCCGGCAGCTCATTCGGGATCTTGATCGGCAATTCTGTTCATTCCTTTCATCAGGAGTTCTTTGTTCCGCAGTTTAGCACAGCTCAGTCCTTTTCTCAAGCAAATGAACCGCAAAAGAACATATCGGAAAGCAAAAAAGACAGGCGGCATTCTGCCGCCTGTCCGGAAGTGTTCCTGAATCAGTACATGCCGCCCATTCCGCCGGCTGCAGGAGCCGCGGGTTCGGGTTCGGGAATATCCGCTACCAGGGATTCGGTAGTCAGGACCATCGCAGCGATGGATGCTGCGTTCTGCAGCGCGCTGCGGGTTACCTTGGTCGGATCGATGATTCCGCGTTCCACCATATCCACATATTCACCCTTCAGGGCGTCATAGCCGTATCCGGGCTTCTTGGCATTCTTGATATGGTCCACGATCACGCTTCCGTCAATACCGGCATTCAGCGCAATCTGGCGGATCGGTTCTTCCAGTGCACGCAGGATAATCTGGACACCGGTCTTCGCGTCTCCGGCGAAATTGTCCATCAGCGCAGCGACCTTCGGGATTACATTCAGCAGGGCAATACCGCCGCCGGGTACGATCCCTTCTTCTGCCGCGGCACGGGTAGCGCTCAGGGCGTCCTCAATCCGCATCTTGCGTTCTTTCATCTCGACTTCAGTGGCAGCGCCAACCTGGATCACGGCTACACCGCCGGCCAGCTTGGCCAGGCGTTCCTGAAGCTTTTCCTTGTCATAATCGCTCTTGGTTTCGGCAATCTGGGCCTTGATCTGGGCAACGCGTGCCTGGATAGCAGCCTTGTCACCGGCGCCGTCGATAATGGTGGTATTTTCCTTGTTGACCTTCACCTGGCGGGCCTTACCGAGCATATCCACAGTGGCTTCCTTGAGTTCCATACCGGTCTCGGAAGAAATCACGGTGCCGCCGGTCAGGATGGCAATATCCTGCAGCATTTCCTTGCGGCGGTCACCGAATCCGGGCGCCTTGACGGAAACGCAGGTAAACGTTCCGCGCAGCTTGTTGACAACCAGGGTGCTGAGGGCTTCACCTTCCACATCTTCCGCAATAATAAGCAGCTTCTTGCCGGTCTGTACAACCTGTTCCAGTACGGGCAGAACTTCCTGGATCGCACTGATCTTCTTGTCTGTAATCAGGATCAGCGGATCATCCAGGACTGCTTCCATCTTTTCGGTATCGGTAACCATATAGGCAGAGGAATATCCACGGTCAAACTGCATGCCTTCCACGGTCGTCATGCCGGTGGTCATGGTTTTGCTCTCCTCCACGGAGATTACGCCGTCAGAACCGACAATTTCCATCGCGTCGGAAATCAGCTGTCCGATGGTTTCGTCGGCAGCAGAGTTGGAAGCAACCTGGGCAATCGCCTGTTTCCCGTTAATGGGCTGGCTCTGTTCACGCAGTCCGTTCACGGCTGCTTCGGTAGCGGCTTCAATACCCTTTTTCAGGACCATCGGGTTGGCGCCGGCGGCCAGGTTGCGCAGTCCTTCACGGATGATTGCCTGTGCAAGCAGTGTCGCAGTGGTGGTGCCGTCGCCGGCAACGTCATTGGTCTTGGTGGAAACTTCCTTTACGAGCTGGGCGCCCATGTTTTCAAATGGGTCTTCCAGTTCAATTTCCTTGGCGATGGTTACACCGTCATTGGTAATCAGTGGAGCGCCGTACTTCTTGTCCAGGACTACATTACGGCCCTTCGGTCCAAGGGTAATCTTTACAGTATCAGCCAGCGCGTTCACGCCTTTTTCCAGGCTGCGGCGGGCTTCTTCGCCAAACAGAATTTTCTTTGCCATAACAATCAGTCTCCTTTATACTCTTTCAGCGGATTATTCCACAACAGCCAGGATATCGCTCTGGCGGACAATCTTCAGTTCCTCACCATCCACTTTGACTTCGGTACCGGCATACTTGGAATAGATCACCTTCTGGCCGGCTGTTACCTGCATGGTGATTTCCTTTCCATCCACATTTCCCCCGGGACCGACAGCGATCACAATCGCCATCTGCGGTTTTTCCTGGGCAGCGCTCGTCAGGATCAGCCCGGATTTCGTAGTCTCCTCAGCTTCACAATTTTTGATGACAACGCGGTCACCCAAAGGCTTCACGGTCATGAATCTCTTCCTCCTGTCATACTCTCTTCTTTCGGTTTAACACTCAAAAGGATTGAGTGCTAACAACACGATGTAATATAATGCTTTTATGGAAAAAAGGCAACCCCGTACCATCACGTTTTTGCGCTGTTTTCTCTCTTTTCCTTCGTTTTTTTTCTGTTTTCGCTCGTTTTATCCGGTTTTTGATGATTTGTCTGCTGAAACGGTTATGCTACAATACCGGGGAATCAATCCGCCCCTGAATTTGTGAATCACTGAAAGGCTGTGAAATCGATGCATCCTGTCTCTTCAGCTCTGTTGTCCTGGTATGACCGAAATGCCCGTGTCCTTCCCTGGCGCGGTATTCACGATTCATACCGGACCTGGGTCAGTGAAGCAATGCTTCAGCAGACGCGTGTGGAAACAGCTCTTCCCTATTACAGCCGTTTCCTTTCCCGTTTTCCGACTCTCAGATCCCTTGCTGAAGCAGATGAGCCGGATGTCCTGAAGTATTGGGAAGGTCTGGGTTATTATTCCCGTGCCCGGAACCTTCTCGCGGGAGCCCGACAGGTGATGCGTGATTTTAACGGAAACCTGCCGCAGGATCCGCAAAAGCTTCGTGAAATCAGTGGAATTGGTCCTTATATGGCCGGCGCAATAGCTTCCATCGCTTTTGATATTCCGGTTCCGGCAGTGGACGGAAATGTGATCCGGGTCATATCCCGTCTGTACAATATTAATGAAGATGCCTCCAGGCCGCCTGTACGTCGTAAAATCGAGTCCATTGCGGCAGATCTTGTCCCTCCGGAACGGCCCGGAGATCATAACCAGGCATTAATGGACCTTGGTTCCGGTATCTGTGTGCCAGGCACTCCGGATTGTGACCGCTGTCCGCTCTCTTCCTTCTGCAAATCACATTCAGCCGGAAATCCCGCTGATCTGCCGGTACTTCCGAAATCCCGCCCGCAGAAAGTGATTCCGTGGACTGTTCTGATCATTCGTTCCGGGAACCGCGTACTTCTGCGCCTGAGAACAGAAAAACTGCTGCAGGGACTCTGGTGTTTTCCGATGATCGAAGGCTGCCTGACGCCTGAAGGCGCAGTGGACGCGGCATACAAGTACCTTGGACTTCCAACCGGGACCCCTTGTTCCTGCGGTAAATCCCGTCATGTATTTACCCATCAGATATGGGATATGAGCCTCGTTTCCCTTTTGTCCGAAGCGGATTCCCCTGCACCGCATGGATATCATTGGATCCCTGTTCCGGACATCAGAAAAATAGCCCTGCCGTCTGCGATGAACGCAGCGGTCAGGGCGCTGGATGAATTTACAGACTGATCTGATCAGGCATTGAGCATGAAAGCCCTGTAAGCTTTCACTGCTTCATAAAGATCTGCCTTGGAGATGATTTCCATCGGTGCATGCATATTCAGTACTGCAACACCGCTGTCAATTACTTCCATTCCGTACAGTGCGCAGATATAGGCAATGGTTCCGCCGCCGCCGAGGTCTACCCGTCCCAGCTCTGCAGTCTGGAAACAAACCTTGTTGTCATCCATGATCTTCCGGAGTTTTGCGATAAACTCAGCGTTTGCGTCGTTGGATCCGCCCTTTCCGCGTGATCCGGTATATTTGTTGTAGCATACGCCGCGTCCCAGGAAAGCGGCGTTTTTCTTTTCAAATGCATCGCCGTAAAGCGGATCATATCCTGCGCTCACATCGCAGCTCAGCATACGGCTGTTCTGAAGGGTCCTGCGAAGGGCGATGCTGCTTGTCTCACCGTTCAGGTTCAGGATTTCAGCCACCGCGTTTTCGAAATATTTCGCCTGCATTCCGGTAGCTCCGACGCTGCCGATTTCTTCTTTGTCCACCAGCATCCCGCAGCACGTACATTCCGGAATCCCCTTGATGGACAGAATTGCAGCAAGTTCGGCAAACGCGCAGACACGGTCGTCATGGCCGTACCCCATAATCATACTCCGGTCCAGGCCGAAATCCCGGGCCTTTCCGGCCGGAACTGCCTCAATCTCAGCGCTCAGGAAATCTTCTTCCTCAATGTTATATTCATCCTTCAGGATTTTCAGGAGTCCGGCTTTTACCGGTTCCTTTTCCGCTTCAGCAAGGGGTTTTCCCCCGATCATGATATCCAGTTTTTCACCGTTGATGGCTTCGCCCAGGGTTTTCTTCATCTGTTCCTGGCTCAGGTGGATCAGCAGGTCGGTAATGCCGACGACCGGGTCGTCTTCCTTTTCACCGATACGGATTTCCGTTACCGTACCATCCTTTTTGGCGACCACTCCATGGAGGGCCAGTTCACGCGCCACCCACTGGTATTTCTTCACGCCGCCGTAGTAATGTGTATCGGCGAGGGCAAAATCATTGTCTTCATACAGGGGATTCTGTTTCAGGTCCAGGCGGGGCGAATCAATATGCGCACCCACAATGTTCATGCCGGTTTCCAGCGGCTTTTTGCCGATCAGGAAAACCAGCACGGCTTTCCCCATCTGGTTCACATAAACCTTATCGCCGGGCTTCAGCTTTTTTCCGGCTTCAATAACGCTTTTCAGGGATATGTATCCGGCCTTTTCCAGCATTTCAACGGCTTCCCGGGCAAATTCACGTTCCGTCTTTCCGTTGTCCAGGAAACGGCGGTATTCGGATGCAGTCTGCTCCACCTTTTTCAGGTCGGTTTTTTTATATGTTTTCCAGGCATTGGGTCTTTCCATGACAAAGCACTCCTTCCACGGACTTGATGTGTGATTGGTCGTATTCGCGGTTATTTTATCATTCTTTATGAGGAATGACAATGAATTTTCACTCTCTCTTCACACAGTGCACGCATAACCGTGAATTTCCGCCTGTATATTATCCGTGGGTATTTTTGTCGAAAGGCGGTTAGTCCATGTCCGTATTGATTGGTATTGACCTTGGCACAACCAATTCATGTGTCAGCTTTATGGAAAACGGCCGGGCTGTGATCATTCCCAATGCGGAAGGCGGCCGGACGACGCCGTCGGTGGTCGCGTTTTCCAGAAACGGTGAGCGTCTGGTCGGTATGCCGGCCAAGCGCCAGGCCGTGACAAATGCTTCCCGTACTTTCTCATCTGTCAAGCGGGAAATGGGATCGGACAGGCGCTATCATGTAGACGGAAAACCATATGCCCCGCAGGAAATATCCGCCATGATTCTCCGAAAGCTGAAAGCCGATGCGGAGGCATATATCGGTGAACCGGTTTCCGATGCAGTCATCACGGTTCCGGCCTATTTCTCCGATACACAGCGCCAGGCGACGCGTGACGCGGGTGTGATTGCAGGCCTGAATGTCCGGCGCATCATCAATGAACCAACCTCGGCCGCCCTTGCCTATGGTTTTGACAAAGGTCAGCCCTGCAAAATCATGGTGTTTGACTTGGGAGGCGGCACATTTGATGTCAGCATCCTGGACATCAACCGCGATACCATCGAAGTACTGGCCACGGCCGGAAACAACCATCTTGGCGGTGATGATTTTGACCAGTGCCTCGTCGGTTATCTGCTGGATCTGTTTCGCCGGGAGCATAAAATCGACCTGTCAAAGGATGTAATGGCCATGCAGCGGCTGACAGAAGCTGCAGAAAAGGCAAAGATCGATTTGTCTTCCGCGCAGGAAGCATTAATCAGCCTTCCGTTCCTTGCGCAGGATTCCTCCGGTCCGCTTCACCTGGAAACAACGGTAACCCGTTCCCGTTTCAATGAGCTGACCTCCCACCTGGTATCTGCTGTCAAAGGTCCGGTCATTCAGGCGCTGGATGATGCCGGACTGAAGGCATCGGATCTGAGCCGTGTTTTGCTGGTCGGTGGTTCCACCCGGATTCCTGCTGTCCAGGATGCTGTAAGGTCATTGACCGGTAAAGAACCTTCCCGGGATATCAACCCGGATGAATGTGTGGCAATGGGTGCCTGTCTGCAGGGCGGCGTCCTGACCGGTACGATCAATTCCATTGTGCTGATTGATGTTACGCCCCTTTCCCTCGGAATTGAAACCCTCGGAGATGTTTTTGCGAAGATCATCGACCGCAACACACCGCTTCCCTGCCAGCATTCCCAGGTATTCACTACCGCAGCCAATTTCCAGACCAGCGTGGAAATCAATGTCCTGCAGGGGGAACGGGAAATGGCTTCCGGTAACAAATCACTCGGGCGTTTCCGCCTGGAAGGGATCCGGCGGGCACTCCGCGGTATCCCGCAGATCGAAGTGACTTTCTCCATTGATACAAACGGAATTGTCCATGTATCTGCCCGGGATCTGGCCACCGGCAGTTCGCAGAATATCACGATATCCGGTTCCGGAAACATGTCCCGGGAAGAAATTGACCGCGCAATCCGGGATGCCGACCGTTATGCCGAAGAGGACCGGCAGCGCCGTGAAACCCGGCAGGCCGAATCCCGTCCTCCGAAGGATTCCGGCAGTTCCGGCGCCGGAGACGACGGTGCGTATGAAGTGTAAGGCGGTGAATTATGTTTGGTTATATTGCCCCGGATCAGGGACGCCTTACGGATTTGCAGAAAAAGCGATACCGCGGTTTTTACTGCGGCCTGTGTCATTCACTCCTGTCCCGTTATGGGCAGGCAGGCCGTCTGTCGCTCAGCAATGATATGACTTTCCTCGCGATCCTGCTCTGCTCGATGTACAGCCCTCCGGATTCTGAAAACACATCACGGTGTGCAGTCCATCCTTTCAGAAAGCATTCTTTTCTCCGATCGGACTGGATTGATTTTGCAGCGGATATGAATGTCCTGCTCTTCTGGCTGAAATGCAGGGATCAGCAGCTGGATGACGGACCACTGGCCGGCCAGACTGGTGAGAAGGTCTTCCGGAATAAGGCAAAACAGGCTGAATTCCGCTGGCCGCATCAGGCTCAATGCGTTAAAAACGCACTGGACCGGCTTTGGGCACTGGAGCGTACTGATTCACCGGATCCCGATGCACTATGCAATCTCTCCGGCGAAATGCTTGGCGCATGTTTTGTACCGAAGCCGGATGATATGTGGGCATCCGGTCTCCGGGCCGTTGGTGAAGGACTCGGGCGTTTTGTCTACTGGATGGATGCCTGGGAAGATTATGATCAGGATATCCGTGCCGGAAGGTTCAATCCCCTGAAGCAGTATCATGATCATGAAGATTATGATGAGTTTGCCCGCAATACACTGGAACTCCTGATTGCGGATGCCACTGAAGCATTTGAAATCCTCCCGCTGGAAGAAGATCTGGACCTGCTTCGGAATATCCTGTACAGCGGCATCTGGCAGCGTTATGTGCTCAAAATAGAAAAAAAGTACGGAAAGGAGGCGTTCCTGCTTGATGAATGACCCTTTTGCCGTACTGGGTGTCTCTTCATCTGCCACGGAAGATGAAATCAAGTCTGCATACCGCAGGCTGGCCAAAAAGTATCATCCGGACCTGAATCCCGGTGACAAAGCTGCCGAACAGAAAATGAAGGAAATCAATGAGGCGTATACACAGGCACTCCAGATCAAAAAGAACGGCGGAACCTGGAATCCCTACGGCAGCTCCGGTTCCTCCGGCTCTTCCGGCAATCCTTTCGGCGGATCGTGGGGTCCCTATGGCAATCCTTTCGGAAGCCAGTCCGGTTCCTATGGCAGCCGCACTGAATACCGGGATTCGTATACCGGTCAGAGCGGGGCTTCCGGAAATCCATTTGGGGACTATGGCTTCGATCCATTCTCTGCGTTTTTCGGAGGACGTTCCGGTTCTGCAGGCCCGCGGGCAAGATCCTATGCCAATCCGGATCTGGATGAGATTGCACATGTACTTCGCTCCGGCCGTTATTCCGAAGCAGAGCAGCTGCTCAACCGAATTCCTTCCCATGATGCAGACTGGCATGCGCTTTATGCCCGTGCGGAAATCGCGCTTGGCAACCGGATTTCCGCACTGGATCACGCCAGGGCTGCGGTTCGGATGTCACCGGGCGATCCCGAATACCAGCAGCTACTCTCTGAAATAGAGAGCGGCAGCCGCGCCTACCGGCGCACACGTTCCGGCGGCGGATATGATTTTCAGTCCCTCATTTGCCAGAATCCATGCATCACATGCTTCGCGGTAAACATGCTCATTAACTGCTGCTGCGGCCGTGCTTTCTGGTGCTGATCAAAATCGAAAGAAGGTTGTTGTATGAATTTTCTTTATAAACTGAAAATGTGGATTGCCCGTTTCATGGAAGGACGTTACGGGCCCGATCAGTTCGGCATTTTTACGCTGATTGCCGGCCTTGTTCTTTCCGTTCTGTCCGGCTTCATCGGTTTACCGTTTCTCGGTCTTCTCGGAACGGGCCTATATGTTTACACCCTTTTCCGGCTTTTTTCCCGTAACCGCTCAAAGCGGATTTCCGAAAACCAGAAGTATCTGTCACTTTCTTCCGATACGAAAACCAAAGCGCGCCAGTTTGTCCTGCGGCAGAAGAACAAAAAGGATTACAAATATTTCCGCTGTCCGCATTGCAAAGTTCTGCTGAGGATGAAAAGAGGCACAGGTGAAAAGGAAATCACCTGTGCCAAATGCCAGCATCAGTTTCGTCAGAAAGCCTGATAACGGTTCCGTTTATCCTGCGCGGCGTCCCATAATCATGGCGGCGCCGTTTTCTGTTACGCAGTAATTTCTTCTTGCACTGTCGTTCCGTTCGAGCAGTCCTTCGTTGACCATCCTGTTCAGGTATCCGGCAGTTGTCGAAGTACTCATCAGCCCGGCAGCTTCTCCGATCTCCCGGACGGAAGGCTGTCTGCCTTCATCCCGTGCAAATGAAATCATGTAGTGCAGGATCAGTAAACGTCTGCGTCTGTTTCTGGGTGTACGGCTGTTCATTCTCTTCATCCTCTCATACCTGCTGTCGTAAAGTGTTCAATATCCGCAATACTCGCGTACATATCCTTCCGCATGGTTCCGATGACCCGCCCGATGCATCGTACTTCGTCCATATCCGAAAACCGCATCAGCGGGTATTCCGGATTCAGGCTCCGGAGGCCTTCTTTCCGGAATTCCTTGATGTATCCCATATCTCCGGTAACAAAAATGCCGATCTCACCGGGGCGAATATTCGATGTATGCTGTACCAGCACCTGATCTCCGTCATGATAACGGGGTTCCATACTGTCACCGCTGACTCGGATGATTTCGTCAGCCCGGGATGTTACGCTGTCCTCATACAGCCAAACCGGTTCTCCGGATTCGTCCCCGATTCCCCAGCTGGGACCGGCACATGCAGACAGGTCATTCCGGTATATCTGCACCAGTTTGCGGGCGGAAACGGGTTTATTATCCTGCATGTCAATCAGTACATCCATCTCCCGCAGGATCACCTGCCGGTGATACTCATTCAGCTGTGAGTATCGGTCTGTAAACAGGCGGACCGTTTCATCCGGAATCTGTTTTCCCTTTTGCTGGTCTGCTGCTTCCGGGATGCCGAAAAAGTCGTTGATCGATATCCCGAGGTTTTCACAGATCACGGGAACACTGCTCAGATCCGGACGGCTTCTTCCGGCCTCCCAGGCACCGACGGCGTTCTTCCCGACATGCGCCAGGGCTCCGAGCTCTTCCTGGCTCATACCTTTCTTCCTGCGGCTGTTCCGGATCATTTCCCCGTAAGCAACACCGGCCATGTTACGGGAAGCATAATCCTTTCTTTCGTCCTGCTTCATTTGTTTCGCACCCCGTTCAGAACAAGATTTTCGTTCCAATGATATTTTAGCACAATATTTTTGTGCTTGTAAAGGGGAACAAAAAAAGAATTTGACTTCATTCATTCACTTGTCATAGAATCATCGGGTACCGATATGAAGGAGCTGAATATCATGTTTCACCTGGCAAAAAAAGATTTCCTGAAACTCCTTGATTTTTCTCCGGAAGAAATCACCGGTCTTCTGGATCTGGCCGCTGATCTGAAGCAGAAGAAAAAAGCCGGCATACCGCATGCGGCTTTTCCCGGCAAGAACGTGGCCCTGATATTTGAAAAAACAAGTACACGTACCCGCTGTGCGTTTGAGGTCGCTGCTTATGACCTGGGGATGAACTGTACCTATCTGGATCCTTCCGGCAGCCAGATCGGCAAAAAGGAAAGCATCGCCGACACGGCCCGTGTTCTCGGCCGTATGTATGACGGCATTGAATACCGCGGCTACGGTCAGGAAATCGTGGATGGCCTGGCGAAGTATTCCGGTGTCCCTGTCTGGAACGGCCTGACCAATGAGTTCCATCCCACTCAGATCCTGGCCGATTTCCTCACGATCCGTGAACATTTCGGCTCCCTTTCCGGTATCAAACTCGTATATATGGGGGATGCCCGTTACAACATGGGCAATTCCCTGATGGTCGGCTGTGCCAAAATGGGCATGCATTTTGTTGCCTGCGCGCCTTCAGCCTATTTCCCGGATTCGAAGTTGATCGAAGAATGCCGGAAAATCGCTGCTGAAACCGGTGCAGTGCTCGAGTTTGAAGAGGATATTGACAAGGCAGTTGCCGGCGCGCATGTCATATATACCGATGTCTGGGTTTCCATGGGTGAACCGGACCAGGTATGGGAGACCCGGATCAACGACCTGCTCCCCTATCGGGTGACTGCAGATGTGATGCGGAAAGCCCGTCCGGATGCTGTGTTTATGCACTGTCTTCCTTCCTTCCATGACCTGAATACAACAATCGGCAGGAACATCTTTGAGAAGTTCGGTCTGGATTGTATGGAAGTAACGGACGAAGTTTTCGAAAGCCCGCAGTCCATTGTCTTTGATGAAGCGGAAAACCGCATGCATACCATCAAAGCGGTCATGGCAGCTACGCTGTAACTGCTCCATGAAAGTTTCAGGCGGTTCCATTCCCGGAACCGCCTGTTTTTTTCAATTAATCGGTTTTCTTGCAACGATCAGGTACCGGTGAGTCGTTCCCTCGATCACGCCGTCCGTTTCGATCCTATCCTGCATCTTCAGCAGGTTTTCCGCGCACCGGTCGACGGAGAACCCGGGAAACTCCCATTCGATGATCCGTGCAAACCACACAAACGCACCAATGTCAAAGAACCGGATCGGCATGAACGCTTCGTCCTTATGCAGGATCTCAAATCCCGCGTCTTCAAAGGCCTTCGCCTGCACCTTCAGGTTCCGTCCTGCGAACGGCACCGCGGTATCGGGAAGCACCATTTCAACCAGGTCCCGGTCGTTCCTGTCACCCACCTGCTGGATGATGAACATTCCGCCGGGCTTCAGGATCCGCTTCAGCTCCTTCGGTTCAAAATCTCCGTGACGGTTGATTACGATATCAAAGCTCCTGTCTTCAAACGGGATATGTGCCGCGTCAGCGCATTCCCGCAAATCGATTCCAAGCGGGATAAGCTTTTTCCGGCACAGTTCCACGTTTGGCGGATATCCTTCCGTCGCCGCGGTGTTTTCATACGGATGCCGCAGTGAAAGCAGGTATTCGCCGCCGCCGGTATCGTAGTCCATCAGCTTCATATCCGGCTTCAGGAAAGACCGGACGATAGCGTCATAATCCCAGGGGATGTTTTCCCCCTCTTCGTATCTTCCGTGGATATGGGAGAAATCCCATCCGCGAATGTGCGCGACGCTTTCTTCCTGTTTCCAGCGATTAATCAGTTCCTGTTCATTCATGTATTTCTGCATTCCTTTCTTTTTTCTGGATCGGATGTCCGGGAAAGGCGCAGTTCCTGGCAGCATGGCTTATTATCTTTGTTTTTCCCGGTGCTGCCTGCTGTCAGTCTTTCGGAACTGCACCGGGAAATTATCTCGGATTCTCATTGATTGCCTCCTGCAATGCCTTCTGGCATCTGAGCAATGATATCACATTTCTTGACCATGGTAAACTGTGTTCTCCGTACAGGAAAAATTAAAAAAATTCATGATTATATATTGACTTTGAGCCCGCTTCATGGTTTAGCATAATATTGATTTTCTGTTCCGTGTTTTACGGAGATTACCAAATGAAAGCTGAGTATGGAAAAATGTCACAGCACGAAGAGAATTCCAGACGGAGTGTCAAACAAACCAGAGGGCTCCTCAGGCGTTTCATCTCCTATTACAAACCGCACAGGAAGCTGTTTGCCATGGATATGGGGGCTGCTTTGCTTGTTTCAGCCATCGGTGTGGTATATCCGATTATAACGCGGACCATGCTGAATACCCTGATCCCGGAACGTCAGTACAGGATGATTGTAATCTTCGGCCTGGCGCTTCTTCTGCTCTACTTTGTCAAAATGATGCTCAACTATTTTATCCAGTACCAGGGACATATGATGGGCGTATACATGCAGGCCCGGATGCGGACCGACCTGTTTGCGCATCTGGAAACGCTTCCCTATTCCTTTTTTGATAACCATGAAACCGGAAAAATTATGACCCGCATGACAAACGACCTTTTTGAGGTGGTTGAACTGGCCCATCACGGTCCGGAAAACCTGATCATCTCGTTCCTGAGTATTTCATTTGCTTTTGTGTACCTGAGCACAATCAATATCTGGCTGACCCTGATCGTGTTTGCCTGTGTTCCCTTCCTGCTGGTTATTTCCTACAGCCTGCGCAAAAAAATGCGGAAGGCTTTCCGGGATTCCCGTACAGCAATTGCGGAAATCAACGCCAGCATGGAAAGCTCCATATCCGGTATCCGGGTTACCAAGGCTTTTACCAACGCGGATAAAGAGAAGGAAAAGTTCGAAGTCGGAAACGGGAAATTCCAGGTTGCCCGCAAAGCGGCCTACAGTGCCATGGGCCGTTTCCACAGCGGCAACACTTTTGTGACCGATGTGTTCAATGTTGTAGTGCTGATCGCCGGCGGCCTGTTCCTGTATAATGGCCAGATCCGTTTCGGGGACTACTCTGCTTTCATTGTTTCCGTCAATATGTTCATCGGTCCGGTAATGACGCTGATCAACTTCATGGAACAGTTTGAGAACGGAATTACCGGTTTCGAGCGTTTCTGTGAAATGATGGATGAGAAACCGGAAACCGACTGCCCGGATGCTGCTGATGCCGGCGTCCTTGAAGGCCATATTGAGTTCCGGGATGTCAGCTATGCCTATGATGAAGACAAGAATGTCCTTCGCCACGTGGACCTGGATATTGAAAAAGGAAAAACCTTTGCACTGGTGGGGCCAAGCGGCGGCGGGAAAACGACCATCTGCCACCTGATTCCGCACTTTTATGACGTTATGAGCGGCAAAATCCTGCTGGACGGAAAGGAAATCCATTCCCTGACGCTGGAAAGCGTACGCCGGAATATCGGGATTGTCCAGCAGGATATCTATCTGTTCAATGACAGCATGAAGGAAAACATCCGCTATGGGAAGCTGGATGCAACGGATGAAGAAATCATTCTGGCGGCGAAACGCGCGAATATCCACGATTACATCATGTCACTTCCGAACGGATATGATACGAATATCGGCGAACGGGGGGTTCGTCTCTCCGGCGGGCAGAAACAGCGCCTTTCCATTGCCCGGGTTTTCCTGAAGAATCCGCCGATCCTGATTCTGGATGAAGCAACCAGCGCGCTGGACAATACCACAGAGATCCTGATCCAGCAGGCCCTGGATGAACTCTGCAAAGGCCGTACAACACTGGTGGTGGCCCATCGCCTTTCCACCATCAAGAATGCGGATGAAATTGCCGTGGTCAGTGACGGTAAAATTGTTGAGCAGGGTACCCATGAAGAACTGATGGCGAAGCAGGGCATGTATTATGACCTGTATCAGCTTCAGTTCCGTGCAAATGCAGGAATTGTATAAATTGATTATCTGTATCATGTGAAACACGGGGCAGTTCCCTGCCCCGTGCTTTTTATGGATATTTCCGGTTGAAGTTGCCGACTGTATCACTTACGCTGGATACACATGCGAACGTATCCGGGTATTCACTGAGGATCCGGGTCATATCGGTGATCTGGTGCTTTCCGATTACGCTTACCAGCATGGTTTTCCCCTGGTGGGTATATCCGCCCTCTGCCTGGATGATCGTAGCGCTGTGATGCAGCTCATTCACTATCCGCTTCGTGATTTCATCCGGATGGGATGTAATCATTTCCACCCGAAGGGCTTCATGTCCGCCTTTCATGATAAAATCGCACATCCGTGTGGTGATCAGGGCGTAAATGATGCACAGGATGACCGGTTCAATCCGGAAATCATATACGATATAGGAAACAGCGGCAATGACAATATTGATTGTAAAGGTGATATGGGTCATGGAATAGGCTGGCTTCCGCTTATGGATCAGCGCGGATATATAATCCATACCGCCGGTGCTCCCGCCGCATTGAAGGGAAAAAGCCTCAATGATTCCGTTTACGGTGCCGGCAGCCACCGGAGCCAGCAGCGTGCTTTTTCCATCCTCCGTATGATAGATGAAACGTTCAGCCGGGATAATTCCCTCCTGCATCAGCAGGAGTACACCGGAAAAAACCGCAACGCTCACCAGGGTTTTCAAAACAAAGGACCGGTCAATCCGGTACCAGCAGATGATTGCCAGCGGAATATTCAGGATCAGTGTCATATAACCGACGCTGAAATGGAATACATACTGGATCATGGTGTTGATGCCGCCAAGGCCGGATGGGGCGAACTGATTCGGGAGAATGAAAACATAGTAGTTCACGGCCATCAGAACTGCGGCTGCAGCAATCACGGCATACTGGGCTGCCGGATTTTTCAGTCTGCTCACATAATGCATGCGGTTTCCTCGTTTCATTCCGGATGTTTCAGCTCGTATTGTACATCTTTTGTATTTTGAATTCAACGATAAAAGCCCTTGCACTTCTGCAAGGGCTTCATAAAACCGGTTAAGGTCAGCCGCCGAACATCTTGATCAGGAATCCGGCTGCAATCGCGCTGCCGATAACACCTGCCACATTCGGACCCATGGCATGCATCAGCAGGAAATTGGACGGATTGGCCTTCTGGCCTTCGCGCTGGGAAACACGGGCAGCCATCGGAACAGCGGAAACACCCGCAGAACCGATCAGCGGATTGATCTTGCCGCCGCTCAGCTTGTACATCAGCTTGCCGACCAGCAGGCCGCCGATTGTGCTGAAAGCGAAAGCGATCAGGCCCAGCACAACGATTTTGATGGTATCAAGCTGCAGGAAGCGGGAGCCGACCATTGTCGCTCCGACGCTGATGCCCAGGAACAGGGTCACGATGTTCATCAGTGCATTCTGCGCCACATCGCTCAGCCGTTCGGTGACTCCGCTTTCCTTCAGCAGGTTGCCGAACATCAGGCATCCGATGAGGGGCGCAGTGGAGGGCAGCAGCAGCACAACGAAGATCGTCACGATAATCGGGAACAGGATCTTTTCCGTCTTGGTGACTTCACGCAGCTGCGTCATCTTGACGCTGCGCTCCTTCTCAGTGGTCAGCGCTTTCATAATCGGGGGCTGAATCATCGGGATCAGGGCCATGTAGCTGTAGGCAGCCACGGCAATCGGGCCCAGCAGTTCCGGGGCCAGCTTGGTGGTTGTCAGGATCGCCGTCGGGCCGTCCGCGCCGCCGATGATGCCGATGGAAGCAGACTGCTGCGCATCAAAGCCCAGCAGGTTCGCGCCGAAGAAGGCAAAGAATACGCCGAACTGCGCGGCCGCGCCGAGCAGGAGGCTCTTCGGGTTGGAAATCAGCGGACCAAAGTCAGTCATCGCGCCGATGCCCATGAAGATCAGGCAGGGATAGATGCCGGCCTTGACGCCGATATACAGGATATCAATCAGGCCGCCGGTTGCCAGGATATGGCCGTAATCATGATAGTACGGCGAGGAATGGTCCAGGAACGCATCCCAAAGGCTCTGGTGATACAGGGCATCCGGCAGGGATCCATCGGAGGTCATGAATACAGAGCTGACATTGGCCAGCAGGCAGCCGACCGCGATGCCGACCATCAGCAGGGGCTCATACTGCTTTTTGATGCCCAGGTACAGCAGCACGCATGCCAGGGCAATCATCACCAGGTTGCGCCATCCGTCCGGATTGGAGAAAAATCCTGCGAATCCGGATTCGGAAATGAGTTGTAAAAGGGAATCAAACATCTTCTGTCTTCCTCCCCCTTATCCCAGTACGATGATCGGCGTTCCGGTATCCACCTTCGTGCCAACATCCGCCAGCACCTGCACTACAGTGGCGTCATGCGGCGCCATGATCTCGTTTTCCATCTTCATTGCTTCCAGTACGGCCAGTACTTCACCGCTCTTCACAGCCTGTCCGGCTTTGACGTTTACTTTTACGATGGTTCCGGGCATGGGGGAAGTTACCTGTTCACCGGCAGCAGCCACAGGGGCGGCTGCGGGAGCAGGAGCAGCTGCCGGGGCAGCGGCGGGAGCAGCAGCAGATGCCGGAGCAGCGGCAGGCGCCGGAGCATATGCTTCATATTCGTCCAGGATCATCGCCTCTCCCTGGTTCACTTCGACTTCGTATGTTTTGCCCTTCAGGGTAACTTTGTACTTCATGGTTATTTGACCTCCTTGATGGATACGAACCGAAGTTCGTTCAGGGGTTTCTGGAGCTTGTCCGCCACGATGGCCATGATCATGGCCGCGTCCCGCGGATCGGTGTCATACAGTTTCACATCACCGGCGCTTCCGGGAGCCAGCTGTTTCGGAGCTTCCGGCACAGCGGCTTTCGCAGTTTCTGCGGCAGGAACTGCTGCGGGCTTCTTCGCCTTTGCCACCATAATCTTGCCGACGATGATAATCACCGCCATCAGCAGGGTCAGTCCGACAAACACGACGAGATACCCCAGGATAGCGTACAGAAGATTGTTGCCCATATCGAGCGTCATGCGCTTGGTCGCTGCTTCCGCAGCTTCCGCAACCTGTTCGGCCGCTTCGCTGGCGATCTCTTCAGCAAAAGCAAAACTCATTTGTCCGCCTCCTTACGCCTCTTCGATGGTGTACTTCACAACTTTTTCGCGATCGGCTTTCCGGTCCTTCAGGTACTTCTCCGCCTGGGCCGGGAAACAAATCCAGCTCATCAGGTCCTCTTCGCTCTCTGCCAGGTCACCCAGGGCTTCCTTGGCCTTTGCAAAGTCTTCTCCGGTCCGCTTGCTGTCCTCGATCCGGCAGTCGATGGGCTTCCCGCCCTCACCGAGGATCTTGGCCTGCAGCGCTTCATCAACGGGAGCAGGCGCAATGCCGTATTCACCCTTGAAGTAGTTCTTGACCTCATTGGAAATGTTCTTGTAGCGTTCGCCCACCAGCACATTGGTAACCGCCTGGTTGCCGACCATCTGGCTCAGGGGCGTGACCAGCGGCGGATATCCAAGGTCCTTGCGGACCGCAGGGATCTCCAGCAGTGCTTCATCGAACTTGTCCATGGCATTCATGTCTTTCAGGTTGGCAATCATGTTGCTCAGCATGCCGCCGGGTACCTTGTAAACAAGCGCCTGGCTGTCGGTTCCCATGCTCTTCGGGTTGATCAGGCCGGTATCGATGTACTTCTGCTTCAGAGGCTTGAAGAAATCATTCACCTGGTTGATGACCTTTTCATTCAGTCCGGTTTCAATACCATACTGCTGGGCTGCATAGAACAGGGTCTCGGTCGCAGCCTGGCTCGTACCGTTGGAGAAGCAGCTCGTGGCAGTATCAATTACGTCCACACCGCTCTCAATCGCCTTGGTCAGGGTCATGTAAGCCATACCGGTCGTGCAGTGGGTATGCAGGATAACAGGAACGTCACCCACGGCGTCCTTGATCCCCTTGATCAGGCCTTCCGCTTCAAAAGGACTCATCGTGCCGGCCATGTCCTTCAGGCACAGCGTGTCAAAGCCCATCTTCACGAGTTCCTTGCACATCTCAACGTACTTCTCAACCGTGTGCACAGGGCTCTGGGTATAGCTGATGCAGCCGGAAGCGATGGTCCGGTCGGTGGCATACTTTTTCACCGCATCCAGGGCAGTGCCAAGGTTGCGGAAGTCGTTCAGCGCATCAAAGATCCGGATGATGTCAATTCCGTTCTTGATGCTCAGCTCAACAAACTTTTCCACCACGTCATCATGGTAATGCTTGTAGCCGAGCAGGTTCTGTCCGCGCAGCAGCATCTGCAGCCGGGTGTTCGGCATGTTCTTGCGGATGTTCCGCAGCCTTTCCCACGGATCCTCATTGAGGTACCGCAGGCAGCTGTCAAACGTCGCACCGCCCCAGCATTCCACAGAGTAGTAACCGGCCTTGTCCATGGTCGGCAGGATTTCCGCAAAGTCCGCATAGGGCATCCGGGTCGCCATCAGGCTCTGGTTGGCATCCCGCATCACGGTTTCCGTAAACTGTACTAATCTCTTGCTCATACTTTACTCCCCGATCAAATGATTTTATTGAACACATGCGGGATGCCGCCCGACAGGGCGGCATCCCGGGATATGTCTTGTGGTGCTCCGCCGACGATTACAGCTGGGGACCGGCAGCAACCAGCGCCTTGCCGGCTTCGTTGGTCTCATACTTGGCGAAGTTCTTGATGAAGCGTCCGGCCAGATCCTGCGCTTTCTTCTCCCATTCAGTGGGATCAGCGTACGTATCGCGGGGATCCAGGATGCCGGTGTCGACGCCCTTCAGTTCGGTCGGTACTTCGAAGTTGAAGTACGGAATCTTCTTGGTGGGCGCGTTGAGGATATCACCGTTCAGGATGGCGTCGATGATGCCGCGGGTATCCTTGATGGAAATCCGTTTGCCGGTTCCGTTCCATCCGGTGTTGACCAGGTAAGCCTTGGCGCCGCTCTTTTCCATCTTCTTGACCAGTTCTTCGGCGTACTTCGTGGGATGCAGTTCCAGGAAGGCCTGGCCGAAGCAGGCGCTGAAGGTGGGGGTCGGCTCGGTAATGCCGCGTTCGGTACCGGCCAGCTTCGCGGTAAAGCCGCTCAGGAAGTAGTACTTGGTCTGTTCAGCAGTCAGGATAGATACGGGCGGCAGTACGCCGAAGGCGTCCGCGCTCAGGAAGATCACGTTCTTCGCATCAGGACCGGCAGATACGGGATTCACGTTCTTCACGATCTTCTCGATATGCTCGATCGGATAGGAGACACGGGTATTTTCGGTAACGCTCTTGTCAGCGAAATCGATCTTGCCGTTTTCATCAACAGTCACGTTTTCCAGCAGCGCGTCGCGGCGGATGGCGTTGTAGATGTCGGGCTCGGAATCCTTGTCCAGGTTGATAACCTTGGCATAGCAGCCGCCTTCGAAGTTGAACACGCCGTTGTCGTCCCAGCCGTGTTCGTCATCGCCGATCAGCAGGCGCTTGGGATCAGTGGACAGGGTGGTCTTGCCGGTGCCGGAGAGGCCGAAGAAGATGGCAGTGTTCTTGCCTTCCATATCGGTGTTGGCGGAGCAGTGCATGGAAGCAATGCCCTTCAGCGGCAGGTAGTAGTTCATCATGGAGAACATACCCTTCTTCATTTCGCCGCCGTACCAGGTGTTCAGGATGACCTGTTCACGGCTCGTGATGTTGAAGGCAACCGCAGTCTCGGAGTTCAGGCCCATCGCCTTGTAGTCTTCCACCTTGGCCTTGGAAGCGCAGTAGATGAAGAAGTCCGGCTCGAAGGAAGCCAGTTCTTCTTCAGAGGGCTGGATGAACATGTTCTTGACGAAGTGGGCCTGCCAGGCAACTTCCATCACGAAGCGGATGGCCATCCGGGTATCCTTGTTGGCACCGCAGAAAGCATCCATCACGAACAGGCGCTTGCCGCTCAGTTCCTTCTGGGCCAGCTTCTTCAGGATCGCCCAGTTTTCTTCGCTCAGGGGATGGTTGTCATTCTTGTAACCTTCCGTGGTCCACCAAACGGTATCCTTGGAATTTTCGTCCATGACGATGTACTTGTCTTTGGGGCTCCGGCCGGTATAGATGCCGGTCATGACGTTAATCGCGCCCAGCTCGGTCAGCTTTCCCTTTTCAAAGCCTTCCAGTTCGGGCTTGCTTTCCTCGTTGAAGAGGAATTCATAAGACGGGTTATGGATGATTTCCGTCGCTCCGGAAATCCCGTATTTGGTGAGATCGATGGCTGCCATGGGGGTACCTCCTTCAATCATTCAGTCCTGTCGGAAATTCATATCCCAACTTGACCCTATTTCTTTTATTCTATTGTTCCTTCCTATTTCCTGCTGTGTAACAGAAAGTTAATATTTTTCGTCCGCGTTGGCAAAAACCATTGCCGTATAAGACATGTTAAGCACTTCTTCTTTTCCTGAGCGGGCGATTTTTGTCCCGCATGGCCGTTTTTCGGCCGTAATGAAGTCATGATCAAAGAAATGCCAGCATCAGCCTTAATTCTGCCTGAAAAAGGAACAGCCCGGCTTCCGCCGGGCTGTTCCGCATAATAGATGGATGAGGCCTTATTTTCTCTCCTCGATTTCCTTTTCAATCTTCGCAATCAGTTCATCCAGCGTCATGGATTCCGTCTGGTCTGTTGCACGGTCACGTACCGCGACAGTGCCCTCGGCAATTTCCTTCTCACCGATGATCAGCATATACGGAACCTTGTCTTCCTGCCGGGCGTAACGGATCTTGTAGCCGATCTTTTCGTTGCGCTCATCCAGTTCGCTGCGCACACCCTGCTTCATCAGCTTTTTGTTGATTTCAGCGGCGTAATCCATGCTCTTGTCGCTGACAGGCAGCACCTTTACCTGAACGGGAGCCAGCCACAGCGGGAACGCACCCTTTGTTTCCTCAATCAAGTATGCCATGAACCGGTCGATGGAACCAAGGATCGCCCGGTGCAGCACAACCGGCGTCTTTTCGGATCCGTCAGCATCAATATACTTCAGGTCAAACTTGGCCGGCAGGCAGAAGTCCAGCTGGCATGTGCTCAGGGTGTATTCCGCACCGATGGCAGGTTTCACGTTCACGTCCAGCTTCGGCCCGTAGAATGCCGCCTCGCCGATCTCTTCCGTATACTGGATTCCCAGCTGGTTCAGCACTTCACGCAGCGCGCTTTCCGCTTTTTCCCACATGGCGTCATCCTGGTGGTACTTCACCTTGTCATCCGGATCCCGCAGGCTCAGCACGCAGCGGTAATCCGTGATGTGGAAGTCCTGGTACACCTCACGGATCAGGTTGACCACACTGGCCACCTCATCCTTGATCTGGTCCGGTGTCACGAACAGGTGGGCATCATTCTGGCAGAAATGGCGTCCGCGCTC
The DNA here is from genome assembly GCA_017569285.1 of Clostridiales bacterium. Classification (NCBI taxonomy): domain Bacteria; kingdom Bacillati; phylum Bacillota; class Clostridia; order Eubacteriales; species Clostridiales bacterium. The sequence continues at coordinate 3,224,962 of CP069419.1, read as the reverse complement.
GATTCCCTTCAGGGTACCGCTGGGTTCAAACCGGAAGTCATGGGCAACTTCGCCGATGCGGATCGGCAGGTCACGGTAGCTGTGAAGCCGGTTGGCGTAGATCATCATGTGATGCGGGCAGTTCATGGGGCGCAGCACGAAGCTTTCGCCTTCCACTTCCATCGCCGGGAACATGTTTTCCTTATAATGGTCCCAGTGTCCGCTTGTCTTGTACAGTTCCACCGTACCGACGCACGGGGTCATTACGTGCTGGTATCCCAGCATCCGTTCCTTTTCCTTGATGTAGTTTTCCAGTTCCATCCAGATCGTATATCCCTTGGGAAGGAACATCGGAAGTCCCTTGCCGATCAGGTCGTCCGTCATAAACAGACGCATGTCCTTGCCGATGCGGCGGTGGTCACGGGCTTTCGCTTCCTCCACCTGGATTTCATAGGCCTTGAGCTCGTCCTGGTTGCGGAATGCGACGCCGTTCAGGCGCGTCAGCATCTTGTTCTTCTGGTCGTTCTTCCAGTAGGCGCCGCTCAGGGCTGTCAGCTTGAATGCTTTCAGTGCTTTGGTATAGGTCAGGTGCGGTCCGACGCACATGTCAATATAGTCGCCCTGCTGATAGAACGTAATCACCGCGTCCTCGGGAAGGTCGTCAATGTGCTCTACCTTGTAGATTTCACCGCGGTCCTTCATCAGCTGGATCGCTTCGTTCCGGGGCAGCGGGTACACCTTGAAGGGCAGGTTTTCCTTCACGATTTTCTGCATTTCCGCTTCGATCGCCGGCAGGTCTTCTTCTGTCAGTTTGATGTCACCCAGGTCAATGTCGTAGTGGAATCCCTTTTCCGTTGCCGGGCCGTATGCGAAATGCGCGTGCGGATACAGGCGTTTCACAGCCTGCGCCATGATATGGGCAGCCGAGTGCCGCAGCACTTCCAGTTCGTCCGCTTCGGGGCATTCCGCCACATGGCCGTCATTGTAGAGAATCTTCATGTGTGTCTCCTCCTTTTTCTTACCCGGCGGATACAAAAAAGCATCCGCCCTGCGTACTGCCGGGACGGATGCTGGATCAGCATTCGCGGTTCCACCCTGCTTGTTGGCAACAACCACTCATTTTTCTGCGATATCGGGCAGCGGCCGTCCCCGTCCGGAAATGGTATCGTTCAGGTCCTGCTGCGGGTTTTCCAGCACCGCCCGCTCTCTGTGAGCCGGATATCTGACCGCGTGTTTTCCTTCATCCGGGAAAGATTACGGCTAATATATCACGCTTTATGCGGAAAATCAACCGTCAGATGTCAATAAATTTACGGAATTCAGGCAAAATGCCGATCCCGTCCGGATAATGGGCGGCAAACTGAGGCACCGCATGGCTCGGGAAGCTGTTGCCTTCAATAAAGGTCGGCCCGTTCTCAGTAATGGCAACGTCCCAGGCGATAAACCGCATCTCCGGTACTTTTTCAGCGGCTTTCAGGCACATGGCTTTGGCTTCTTCCCAGTATGGGATAGTAAATCCGATAATGCTCGTATTGGTGATCGGATGCTTGATAAATGTATTGCCCTGCTTGTCCGCGCCCACGGTCAGGAGCCGTCCGGTATCCAGGTCAATCCGGGCAGCCATACCGCCGCAGTCTACGTTATCCATCACCTTGCCGTTGCCGATCCGCAGGAACGCGTATACAATTCCCTGCTGTTTGTCGCCAAGCAGCGTTGCGATCCGGCATGTATTCACCGAAGTCGGGCAAAGGCTGGCCATCTTCGGATGCTGGATCACCATCTCTTCAAGAATACCCTTCCCGTCCGCGTTCATTTTGGCGAGGAAAGCTTCCGGCCCGTCCTTCCAGTCATCGGGCGTATACTTTTTGATGCCCTGGCCGCTGGAACCTTCCAGGGGCTTCCAGATCAGCTGCGTGCTGTTCCGGCACAGGGCATACAGTTCTTCGGTATCGGTGTCCTCATTTGTAAGGATCCATTTTCGCGGAATGAATTCCCGGAACAGCTCATTGAACTGGGCTTTGTCATCGAAGAAATGCCAGTACTCCTTCGGATTCATCCTCCGGACGATTTCATTGGATATTCCGCGGGTAATCACGGTTTTCCGCTGTTCATCATTCAGTTTGTACATCTGCGCAATTTTGTAGTCCATGTATCCGGCATTGTACTTCACCGCGCATTTCAGCATATCGGCCAGGAGCCAGATCCGGCTCTTCCCGCTCCGCTTCTTCAACAGTCCCGTTGTCTTCCACATGGCCTTCCAGTCCATGCGCACCAGCCTGTGCCAGAAAAACTGCAGCCGTGACATCGTTCTTTTCCCCTCTGTCGCTTTTATACGTTGAACCGGAACAGGGTAATATCCCCGTCCTTCATCACATAATCCTTGCCTTCACTGCGAACCAGACCCTTTTCCTTGCATGCGGCCATGCTGCCGTTTTCAATCAGCGTATCATACGGAACAACTTCAGCCCGGATAAAGCCCTTTTCAAAATCCGTATGGATCTTTCCGGCAGCCTGCGGCGCTTTTGTTCCCTCTGTAATGGTCCATGCACGGCATTCATCCTCGCCGACCGTAAGGAAGCTGATCAGCCCGAGCAGCCGGTAACACGCGGTAATCAGACGGTCCAGTCCGCTCTGTCCGATTCCGAGGTCAGCCAGGAATTCCGCCTTTTCATCCGGCGCCATCTGCGCGATGTCCTGCTCGATCGCAGCGGAAATCACGATCATCCCGGCGCCTTCATCATCTGCAATTTTCCTGACTTCGTTCAGGAACGGGATTTTGCTTTCGTCCTTGCCGATATCATCCTCAGAAATATTGGCCGCATAGATCACCGGTTTTGTGGTCAGCAGGAACCATCCGGACATGATTTCGCGTTCTTCCTTGTCCGCGTTATAGGTACGCGCCGGCTTTCCGCTCTCCAGGTGGGCATACAGTTTTTCGGCAAGATCGGCTTCGGCTCCGCTGCTCTTGTCTCCCCCGCGGAAGCTCTTCAGCGCCTTTTCCTTCCTGCGCTGTACGGTATCCATATCGGCAAAAATCAGTTCCAGGTTGATGGTCTCAATATCGCGGGCCGGATTCACGGATCCGTCCACATGGATAATATTGTCATCCTCGAAGCAGCGGACCACATGTACGATTGCATCCACTTCCCGGATATGGCTGAGGAACTTGTTCCCGAGTCCTTCACCCCGGCTGGCGCCTTTCACCAGGCCGGCGATATCCACAAACTCAATCGTTGTGGGCGTGACCTTCTTCGGATGGTACATCTCCGCCAGTACATTCAGCCGGTTGTCCGGAACCATCACAACACCGGTATTGGGCTCAATCGTGCAGAATGGATAATTCTCGGCCTGGGCTCCCGCATTCGTAATTGCATTGAACAGGGTGCTTTTTCCGACGTTTGGCAGTCCAACAACTCCAAGCTTCATTTTGTTTTCAAGCGCTCCTTCCGTCTTTCCGGAAACAGCCGCCCGCGGCGGCCATACCAGCAAGTAATTATAATGATGCATTTACCCTCCGTCAAGCTTTCCAAATCCATCTGCCTGTGGTAAAATAGATGAGATATTGTTTTCGGGAGGCATGGTCGAATGAATGTAATCCAGGGCGCTCTTCTCGGGCTGATTCAGGGTCTGGGGGAATTCCTCCCCATTTCTTCCAGCGGACATCTGCTGCTGGCGCAGAAACTGTTCGGTCTCACCGGATCCGATGCGGCAATGAAAATGCTCGATATCCTTCTTCACGTCGGAACGCTGATTCCAGTTCTGCTGGTTTTCTGGCGGGAATGGATCGACATGATCGCCCATCCGGTCCGCAACAAAACCCTTCTCAAGCTGATCGTTGCTTCTCTGCCTACATTGGTGATTTACTATATCGCCAAAAAGATCCTGGTTGTGTCGGATGACATCCGAGGCTTTTCGGTATTTGACAGCGGATGGTTCCTGGGAGTTTCATTCCTCATTACCGCCGTCTTCCTGCTGCTTTGTGACCGCGTTGCCTCTTCGCGGAAAACGGCTGTTCCTGAAAAGGAGGTTTCCTTCTTCCAGGCTGTCATCATGGGCGTTTTCCAGGGGGCCGGCCTGCTCCCGGGCGTTTCACGTAGCGGTTCCACCATTTTCGGGGGTGTTGTTTCCGGCCTGGGCAAGGATAAAGCAGCTCGCTTTTCGTTCATGATGAGTGCGCCGGCGATTCTCGGTTCGCTCCTGATGGAGGGAAAGGAAGCGGTCGAGGAAGGATATATCCGGGATATTGATCTTTTCCCCTCGATTGTCGGAATTGCAGTTGCCGCAGTTACCGGTTTTGCAGCCCTTCGGTTTATGCTGAAAATGATCAGCAAGGTGCCGCTCAGCTGGTTTGCGCTGTATGTTGCGGTGCTGGGTATTGCATGGCTGCTGCTTCAGCTGGCCGCTTCACCGCTGGTTCCCGCCTTTGCTCTTCCCGCTGCAGCTCCTGCTGAAGTGGAGGATGCGGTGGGTCTCCTGCGTACGCTTCTCGCGTAATTCTCAAACCCGGTTATTTTCAGCGAAAGGAGTGAGCCCGTGAAAAAACGTATATGCCTTCTGATGTCGCTCCTTCTGCTGTTTTCCTGTTTCCTCCGGCCGGCCCTGTCTGAGAGCACCGATGTCATTCCGGAGCCCACGCTTTCCCCGGAAGCTGAAAAATATGATGAAGACCATCCGGAGCAGCTTGTCCAGAACCAGCTTTATGCCCTTTCAGCCATCCTGATGGCGGAAGACACCGGTGAAGTCATTTTTGAGAAAGATCCGGATGAAAGGCGTTATCCGGCTTCTGTTACCAAAATCCTTACTGTTCTCCTGGGTATCACGTACGTGGAGGATCTGAATCAGAAGGTTATTGTTTCCGAACGGGCGGTCAATGTTCCGCCGGACTCTTCCACGATGCATCTGCAGGCCGGCGAGGAAATACCATTTATCGACGTTCTGTACGGTACAATGCTTGTTTCCGGAAACGACGGTGCAAATGTGATCGCAGAAACAGTTTCCGGTTCCATCGAGGATTTTGTTGTCCTGATGAACCAGTGGGCGGACGCATATGGATGCACCGGTACGCATTTCGCCAATCCGCATGGATATCACGATCCGGATCATTATTCCACTGCCCGCGACCTGGCTGTCATCGCACGTTTTGCCATGCAGAACGATACTTTCCGCCAGATCGCATCCGCCACATCCTATAATATCGCCCGGACAAACAAGCAGCGTGCCCGGACAATCACCACCAAATCCTCCTATATGCTGGAGGGGTCTGCCGAAAACCCGAACAAATACTATTTCCCGTATGCGACCGGCATCAAAACCGGTTCCCACTCCATGTCCGGCTGGTGTTTCGCCGGAGCTGCTGAAAAAGAGGGCGTCCGCCTTATTTCCGTTGTCCTGTTTACCGGAAACAGGGCCCGCTGGGCAGATACGATCAAGCTGATGAATTATGGCTTCAGTCAGTATGTCAGCCTGTCACCCCGGCAGATTTATGAGATGAATCCCCTTGTTCTTGAAACCAGCAACTATTCCACCCGGGACAGTGCCCGCGGTAAACTGCGTCTTTCCTGCGTCCCGCTGAACATGTCAGATTCAACGCGGATCACTACCACAAAAAAGAAAGCGGAACAGATGTCATCCAATATCCGTGAGGCATTCGATATTCAGATTACACGTGACCTGATCTGCCCGATTCAGGCCGGTGAGGAAATCGGTACGATGACCTATTATCCGGAATACGGCGATCCCGTTGTCTATTCGCTGCTTGCTGAGCGCACAATTGACCGGCGCGACAATGCTCCCAAATCACTTGAGGAGATTATCCTTGAAACCTATAACGATCCGAATCCGCTGCCCAGGTTCTCATTTACGCTGTTCCTTTTCTTTGTTTCCCCGGTACTGCTGCTCCTGGTCCTGGCCGGAATCATTGTCCTGATCCGCCGCAGGCGCCGTGCCAACCGGATGCGGATCCCGAAACCGGCAGGCCGTTATGTCAAATAAGCCCGATGGGCTTATTTTTTATCCTTTTTGTATGGTTTTCATCATACTTTCCGGTAGAAATCCTTTATTTTGTATGATATAATCTATAATGTTCGACATATAATGGTTCTCATATCATCCGGCATCGTTAAAATCCGATATTTGGAGGGTTATTATGAGCAGGCAAATAATCGAAAACGGTTCTGCGGTTCTTGGTATTGAATTCGGTTCCACCCGGATCAAGTCGGTTCTCATCGGTCCGGATCACTCCGTGATTGCCTCCGGCAGCCACGAATGGGAAAACGATTTTGTCAGCGGGATATGGACATACAGTGAGGATGCTGTCCTGAAAGGACTGCGCGCCAGTTATGCCGATCTGAAAAAGGATGCCAGGGAAAAATACGGCATTGTCCCTTCCAGGCTTTCCGCTGTTGGCATCAGCGCGATGATGCATGGCTATCTTCCTTTCGATGCTGATATGAACCTGCTCGTTCCGTTCCGCACCTGGCGCAACACGATCACAGGCGAAGCTGCCGAAAAGCTGACGGAGGCTTTTTCCTTCAACATGCCTCAGCGCTGGAGCCTGTCCCATCTCTATCAGGCAATCCTGAACAATGAGCCCCATGTGCCTTCCGTCCGCTTTTTCACAACGCTGGCCGGATGGGTGCATTACCTGCTCACAGGCCGCAAGGTTCTGGGTGTCGGTGATGCCAGCGGTATGATGCCCATTGACAGCAGCACATGTGATTTTGACCGGAATATGATCCGGATTTTTGATGACCTGATTGCAGACCGCGGTTTCCCCTGGAAACTGGAGGATATTCTACCCCGCTGCATCCCGGCGGGCGAAGATGCAGGAACACTGACTGCCTCCGGCGCTCTGCTGCTGGATGCGGAAGGTGACCTGCAGCCGGGTTGCCCGCTCTGTCCTCCCGAAGGTGATGCCGGCACCGGTATGGCGGCAACCAACAGCATCCGTGCGAAAACCGGCAATGTCAGCGCCGGCACTTCCATTTTTTCCATGATCGTTCTGGAAAAACCGCTTTCGGCAGTTTATCCTGAAATTGACGTTGTAACCACTCCCACCGGTAAACAGGTCGGTATGGTTCATTGCAATTCCTGCACCTCAGATATCAATGCCTGGGTATCTTTGTTCCGTGAATTTGCAGACCTGATGGGATTTAAAACCGATGCCGGCGATGTGTATACCCGCCTTTTCCGGAAAGCCATGGAAGGCGCTCCGGACTGCGGCGGCATCGTAAGCTTCAACTATTTTGCCGGCGAACCCGTTACGGGGCTTTCTGAAGGCCGCCCCATGCTCATCCGTACGCCGGACGCAAAAATGTCCATTGCCAACTTCATGCGGGCCCAGATCTATGCGAGCATGGAAACGCTCAAAGCCGGCATGGAAATCATGAACCGGGAAAAGGTGGCAATCGACCGCGTTTACGGTCACGGCGGCCTTTTCAAAACCGAAGGCGTCGCACAGAACCTGCTTGCTGCTGCCATTCATGCTCCGGTAACCGTGATGGAAACCGCCGGAGAAGGAGGCGCCTGGGGTATTGCCCTGCTGGCAGCCTACGCGGTCCGTCGTGAAAAGGGTGAATCCCTTGAAGATTATCTGGACCACCGCGTGTTTGCCGGCATGAAGCAGCTCACAGTCAGTCCGGACCCGGTCGATGAAGCGGGTTTTGATACCTATATGGATAAATTCCTTGCCTGCATTCCCGCCCAGAAAGCAGCGGTGGAAGGCCTGAAAATCTGATTTCGGCAGGTGGTATTTTGAAGGCAGCTGCTTTTGACCTGGATGATACCCTGCTGCGGGATGATCTGTCCATTTCCCCCTACACGCTGGATGTTTTTCACCGCCTTGCGGACCGTGGTTTCTTTTTCATCGCGGACAGCGGGCGGACCAGGCTGAGTATGAAGCCCCACGTGGAAAAGATCGGGTGTGTTTCCCTGTATATTGCCTGCAACGGCGCGGAAATATACGACGGAAGAACCCATGAGCTTCTTCACGCTGAAAACTTCAGCATGGAAACGGCGCATGAAATCGTGGACTTTGGTGCGGAATACAACGCATACACACAGGCATATGACGGCGCCCACTTTTACTTCAATCAGTATTCCGAATACTCCGAACGGTATGCGCGGACTTCCAGCCTGTCCGGGATCTACGTCGGTGACCTGCGGAAATTTATTCGGGAGCCGCGCAATAAAATCCTGATGATGGCGGAACCTGCTCAGGTTTCCGCTATGCTTGCCGAAGCCCGCAGGCGTTTTGAAGGCCGGGTCTCCATCACCTGCTCCAAACCATGGTTTCTGGAATTCAACCCGGTGCGTGCGACCAAGGGAATCGCCCTCGGGTTCGCTGCCGATTATCTGGGCATATCCGTTAAGGATATCATTGCCTTCGGTGACAGTCTCAATGATGTCGCAATGTTTGAAGCCGCGGGCCGTTCCGTTGCGGTCGCAAATGCCCGGAAGGATGTACAGCCCCTCTGTGATGAAATCTGCGGCAGCAACAATGACGATGGAGTCGCCCGTTATCTTTCGGAACACTTTCTTTCCGGGGAGGTAATACCGTGATTAAGGCCCGTGATTTCCAGCAGGCGCTTGGCCTCGAGTGCCTTGTGTCCTCATTATATGATACCTGGGATATCCTTTCGCCGGAGCTGAACCGCCCCGGCATGCAGTTCTGCGGCTTTTATGAATTCTTTGCATTTGAACGTCCCCAGGTTATCGGCAAGGTGGAAATGGCCTACCTGGATAAACGGACTCCGGAGGAACGCCGTGAACTGCTCGACCGTTTTTTCTCCTACCGGATTCCCTGTGTGATCATCTGCCGTGGAATGACTCCCCCGCCGGAGCTGCTGGAAGCTGCTGAGCGGAAGCAGGTTTTCCTCTTTGCCACAAAACAGGTCACTACGAAATTTACGGTTTCCGCCATTCACTACCTCAACCGGTGCCTGGCTCCGCATATTACACGTCATGGTGTACTGCTGGATGTGTATGGAGTCGGTGTCATGCTTTCCGGGAAAAGCGGGGTCGGCAAGAGTGAAGCTGCCCTGGAGCTTGTCAAGCGCGGTCATATGCTTGTTGCGGATGATGTTGTGGATATTTGCCGTATTTCAGATGACCGTCTGATTGGTTCATGTCCGGAAAAAGTACGCCACCTGATGGAAATCCGCGGTATCGGCGTAATCGATATCCGGGCGATGTTCGGCATCGGTGCGGTCGCTGTCAGCAAAACCATCGACCTGATCCTTGAGCTTGAGGTTTGGGATGACAAAAAGGAATATGACCGGATTGGTCTGGAGGAAGAAACGGTTGATATCCTCGGTGTACCGGTTCCATGCCAGACAATCCCGATCAAACCCGGCCGTAATCTGGCCATCATTGTTGAAGCCGCTGCGCGAAACCTGAGTCTGAAACGCTCAGGACACAGCGCGATCCAGGAGCTCACCAGCATGGCTTTTCCCGAAGCCTGACAATATTTTACGGAGGGATTCATATGATTCGTGTAGGAATTGACATTGGCGGAACCGGTATCAAGGTCGGCCTCGTGGATGAAAATCTGCAGCTTATCGGCGAAGGTACGATTCCGACCCGCACTGATATCCCGTTTGAAGAACAGGTTGAAGCAATTGCCCGCTGCGTTATCGAAACTGCTGCGGCCGCCGGTTTCCGTCGGAAAGAAGATATCGCCAGCGTCGGTGTCGGTATCCCCGGAATTGCCAATGCAGACGGCGAAGTGATCAAATGTACCAATATGGGCTGGTTCCATATGCCTTTCCGTGAAGTTTTCCGGAAATACCTGGATGTGCCGGTCTTCATTGATAACGACGCCAATGTCGCCGCCCTGGCAGAAAGTGTAGCCGGTGTCAGTGCCGGTACTTCCTCCAGTGTGTTCATTACCATCGGTACGGGAATCGGAAGCGGAATCATCATCAACGGAAGGATATGGAACGGTTTTCACGGAATCGGCGGAGAACTGGGCCATGTAATTCTGGATCTGGATGGAGTCCCCTGCACCTGTGGAAACCGCGGATGCCTCGAGCGTTACTGTTCAGCCACTGCGCTGATCCGGATGGGACGGGAAGCAGTCCGGGACAATCCGGATTCTCTCATCCTGTCGTCTGTTGGCGGAGACCCGTCCGGAATTGAAGCCCGTACGGTGATTGATGCGGCCCGCGAGGGGGATCCGGTTGCGATGCGCGTATACGGCGAATACATTTCCTGCCTTGCCCAGGCGGTTGCCAGCGTCGTCAATCTGCTGGATCCGGAAGTCGTGGTGATCGGCGGCGGTGTCAGCAAGGCCGGTGATTTCCTGATGGACCCGCTCCGGAAAGAATATCCGAAATACATCATTTTCAATGATCAGCCCATGCCCGAGATCAAACTGGCTGTTCTCGGCTCCCGTGCCGGTGTGATCGGCGCGGCAATGCTTTCCTGACGGATAGATACCGGCTTCTTCCCTTCTTTCCATCCCCACTGTTCCACAGAAAGGAGTGTGGACTTGATGTCTGATTTCATCTTCAGCATTCGGCGGGACGGTTCCGCACAGCTGGATGAGTTTACAGGCACCGGCCCTGATGTGATAATCCCTTCCGCTCATGAAGGACATCCGGTCACCGCAATCGCAGACAACGCGTTTTCCTGGCATGGTACTGTACGTTCCGTTGTCATTCCGGATTCAGTGACAGTTCTGGGAGAAGCCGCGTTTTCATGGTGTGAATCTCTTGTTTCTGTGGACATCCCCGATTCCGTCAAAACAATCGGTGAGTGGTGTTTTATCGGATGTTCCGCACTTCGGTCAGTCACGATTCCCCCGCTCGTCCGGAAAATCAACTATTCAACTTTTCAGTCATGCTCTTCCCTGGTTTCCGTTGTTTTTCCAGACGGACTCCGTTCAATCGGTCCGGAAGCCTTCTCGGAATGTCATTCCCTGGCATCCGTCAGGCTGCCGGATGGTATCACTTCCCTGGGGGATAACGCATTCAGTTCATGTGATGCTCTTCAGTCGGTCAATCTTCCGGATAAGCTGACTTCGTTGGGCGTCAATGTCTTCTCGGGCTGTACCGCTCTTGCTGAATTGATTGTTTCAGAGAAGCATCCGGTTTTTCGAGTTGAAAACGGCGTCCTGATCAACCGGAAAGAACAGCGGCTGATCTTTCATCCGTTTACATCCGGTGCCTATTCCTATCAGATTCCGGAGGGTGTCAGCATTATTTCAGAAGAAGCCTTTGCCAACCGTGTGCATCTTACGGAAATCATTATTCCCGACAGTGTCACCGTGATTGAGGAAAAAGCCTTCTACGGATGCCGCGGACTTCGTTCTGTCCGTCTTCCCGCATCGCTTACTCGTCTGGGAAGCTATGCATTCCATGGCTGTACTTCACTGATCGAAATCACACTGCCCGATAGTCTGACTACACTGGAATATTCTGTCTTTTATGCATGCTCCACGCTGGTAACGGTTCGTCTTCCCGCCTCCCTTCGTGTTATTTCATCCTGTGCGTTCAGCGGCTGCGGGAACCTCACCACCATCAATTTCCCGGAAGGACTGCTTGATATCGGGGATTCTGCCTTTGAGGGCTGCCGGTCGCTGGACAATGCTGTTCTTCCCGATTCTCTTGAAACACTCGGAGCCCATGCCTTTGGCTCCTGTGATATGCTGCAGGCGATTTCACTCGGAAGCCGCCTGAAGGTGATCGCCCCGCGTGTCTTTTCCCGCTGCCGGAGCCTCAACCAGGTCACCATTCCGGAAGGCCTGGTGGAGATCGGTTCCGAAGCATTTGTCAACTGCAGCAATCTGCTCACACTGCAGCTTCCTGAGTCCGTTTCCGTGATTGCAGACGATGCTTTTGACGAATGCCGCCATCTCATGCTCTTCGTCTGGCCTGATTCTCCGGCAAAGCAATATGCCATGGAACATGATATGCTGTTTTCAGAGGTGTGATTTTTTCCTGAACTGTTTCAGCTTGCGGCTGTTGAAAAAAATGGGACTGCCATCCGGCAGTCCCGTTTTTTCAGGTTTGATTTATTGCTTTGCACCGCACTCCGGGCAGAATTTCGCGCCGGCTGCAATCGCCGCTCCGCAGCTCACGCAGAAAGCACCTGCGTTCTGCTTTGCACCGCATTCCGGGCAGAACTTCGCGCCAGCGGGAACAGCAGCACCGCAGGACCCGCACACAGTTCCGGCTGCCGGTGCAGCGGGAGCCGCAGGAGCCGCAGAAGGATTCAGGCTCTGTGCAAACATCTGGCCCATCGCAGCGCCGGCACCCATTCCGACACCCATGCCGGCCATTCCGCCGCCGTTTTCGTTGTTGGCGGCTTCCCGCATGGCTTCAGCAGCCTGGTATTTTGCATACTGGTCCATATTGCCCAGCACACCCATGCTGGTCCGCTTGTCCATCGCCTTTTCGACATCTTCGGGAAGGCTGATGTTTTCAATCACGAAGCTGCAAAGGGTCAGGCCGAGTTCCGCCAGTTTGGGATTGATGGCTTTGAGCGCATAATCGGAAAGCTCTTCATAATTCGCCGCAAGATCCAGTGCGGGAATCTTGCTCTCAGCAATCGCATCGCTCAGGCCGCTGACCAGCGTCCGCTTGATCTGGCCTTCCACACCGTCCACGGTGAAGAGTGCACTCGTACCGAAAACTTCCTTCAGGAATTTCTCGGCATCATTGACTTTGAAGCTGTAGATGCCGAAAGCCCGCAGCCGGATCATTCCGAACTCGGCATCCCGCATCATGACAGGATTGCTGGTTCCCCATTTTTTATCCAGGAACTGCTTCGTATTCACGAAGTAAACATCGGATTTGAAAGGGCTGTTGAATCCATATTTCCAGCTCTTAAGCGCAGTCAGGATCGGCAGGTTGCTCGTGGTCAGCTCATAACGGCCGGGCTCGAAAATGTCGGCCAGCTGTCCTTCGCTCACAAAGATGGCGACCTGGCTTTCACGCACGGTCAGCTGAGCACCGTTCATGATTTCCTTGCCGTTCATGTCATACTTGTGGACCATGGTGTTGGCAGAACTGTCAGACCACTCGATAACGTCAATCAGTTGTCCTTTGATTTTGTCCAGAATGCCCATCTTGTTTCCTCCCTTGTGGTTTGATTATTGCTTATTTTCACCCGCATCCGTGCACAGGGCACTCAGTGCAGGCAGGATCCGTGTTTTCTGGAGGGTGAGATCCAGCCCGAAGTACTCCTTCAGGTGGTCAATTCCTTCCTCCACATGGTTGATCAGGAGTGTACTCATGCTTTCTCCGGTCAGAACGCTGGCGCCGTGCAGCGGACAGCACAGAACCATGATTTCCCCGTTCGGATGTACCGTCGGCAGGACATGGAACCCCCGGATATCTCCGCCAAGCATCTTTCTCAGGGTCATTTCCAGGCGTTCCTTGCTGTATTCCCACTGGCCTTCAATATCTTCGTCATCCCCGGAATCATTCCGGGTCAGTTCCATCAGCAGGCATGGCTGATCCGCATCCATCCGGCTGCGAAGCAGCCGCATATTGCGTGTCAGATCTGCATAGTTTTTCACTTTTCCGGTCATGACTTTCCGGAAAAACTCATGACGGCATTCCGCAAGCATATCGGTTTCCAGGAACCGGTCATTTGAGAAGTCTGCATGCAGCCGGTTCAGGAGGGTATTCAGTTCATTGAGATACATCAGTACCTCTTCCCGTGTCCGCCCTGCCTGAAAAATGCTGACTGTCGGAAAATACTCCTGCAGGTAAGCCAGGATCCGCTCCTCTTCTTCCGGATCGACTGCAATTGCGATACCGTCCGCATGGTGCTTTGCGAGGCTGTCTTTCGCTCCTTCAAAATCATGGCGGATGTGCGGTTGTTTGAAACCGGTTCTTTCCCAGTTTCCCACCTCTTCAAAGGCGCGCAGTACGTCCTCCTGATCTGAAATCAGCAGTAATTTATACATTCACTACCCCCATCAGCGAAAATTGCATCTTTTCGCAGAGCATATTATACAGCGTAGACGCGGTTAATGCAAACGTTTTTTCCCCTGAGATGCCTGTTTTATGCGGTTTTTCGGCCATTTTGAACGGTTTTTACGGCTTGGCTGACATCTGCGCGTGCCTGTGATATAATACTTTTTGATGCTGTTATAGACACGGTGTTATGTACGTTCAATTATGTTTCCGAGGTGGGTTTTTCATGAAAATCACCCTTCTTTCGGTCGGTTCCACCGGGGATGTCCGCCCGTTTATCCTGATCGGCCGTGCACTGAAATCCCGCGGACACGCCGTAACAATCACCGCTTTTTCCCGTTTCGCGGAAACCGTCACGGCAGCCGGGCTGAATTTCCATGCTCTGAGCGGCAGCGTGGAGAAAATGATGGAATCCATCATGGAGCCGGACACAAGCGGGGTAACCTATCTTCCCCGTCTCTGGAAAGGTGTAAAGGATACCGCCCCTGAAATGCTGCAGGATATGCTCGACAGCTGCCGCGGGGCGGATGCCATGGTCTGCAATTTTTTTGGCTCCGTATATTACTCCATTGCGGAGAAATACGGTATTCCCTGTATTCAGGTCAATCTGTTCCCGATGGATCCCACCGGGGATGTTCCGATTTCTGCGGTTCGGAATCAGCGGCTTGGATCATTTCTCAACAAATCCACATACAAGGCCGGATATTATCTGATCGGCACGATCGAAAAGCATGTTCTCGGTCAATGGCGCCGCAGCAGCGGCCTTACAGACCGACGGCCTGCCATCCGTCCCGATTACCGGATCGGTTCCCATGTGGTACCGGTGATATATCCCATCAGTCCGTGCCTTTTCCCGCGTCCGGAGGACTGGGGAGAACATGTCCATATGAGCGGCTTCTGCTTTGATGAATCGCCGGTCGTATATGATCCTCCCCGGGAACTGACAGGATTCCTGTCTGCCGGCGAGAAGCCCGTATATATTGGATTTGGTTCCATGAATTCCGGTGATATGAACCGGTTGCTTTCCATGGTCCTGCGTGCTGTTCACGCCGCCGGAATCCGTGCGGTTATTTCTGCCGGCTGGCATGGCCGGAAATTAAAATCCGGCCGTTCCGTAATCTTTGTGGATGATGTTCCTCATGACTGGCTTTTTCCGCGCGTCAGCGCTGTCGTTCATCATGGAGGGGCCGGAACAACTGCCGCGGGACTTCGCTATGGAAAGCCTGCCCTTGTCATCCCGTTTGCCGGAGACCAGACATTCTGGGGCACCCGGGTTTACAGGGTCGGCTGCGGCCCGAAGCCTGTTCCGCGCGCTTCCCTGACAGTACACCGCCTGACGAAAGCCCTGCTGGATCTGAAAAGCAACTCCTCATATTATGAAAATGCCCGGCACATCAGCGAATCGCTGGGCCGGGAGCATGGTGTCCTTGCAGCTGCAGACCTCATTGAGCAGGAGATTGCGCGCTGGTAACCGGTTTCCTGCTTCTTTCCGCCGCACGGATGATAAGCTTCGGCAGACCGGTCAGCAGAAGCACGAGACCGATCATAATCAGCGCGTACGCATAAATTTCAGGGTATTCATTGAAGTAGCTTGCGGTATAGATTGTCTTGCCGAGGGAATCCCGGGTCTGCACCAGGTACTCGGATGTCACAATCACCTTCAGTCCCATTCCGGCTGCGTTGATAAACGCCTGTTTCATATATCCGCTTATCATCGGCAGGTAGACCCGGACTATGATTGTCAGGTTCAGGCCGCTGTTCATCCGGTAAACATCAATCAGTTCCGGATCCATCCGGACGACGCCTTCGTATCCTGCCTCGCTGATCATCGGAATCAGCACCATCCCGGCTGTAAGTACCGGCACCATGGAGTAGGGTGCAATCACCATGATGATGATTACCAGCAGGATCATCGGCAGGGATCTCAGCAAAGCCATCAGCGGGCGCAGTATCGCATGCAGAAACGGAGCCAGTCCTTCCGCAATCCCGAGTCCTGTGCCGATCAGCACAGAAATCACCAGCGCCTCGATGATGTGCAGAAGGGTGGTTCCGATCCTGTTCCATGTAGTGCCGCTTGAAATCAGGCGTATGAAAGCCCGGCTGATTCCCCCTGCAGTGGGGAAAACCAGCCGGTCGCCCTTCAGAGCACTTCCCGCTTCAATCAGGATCAGGATCAGTGCGATTCCAAGCAGGAAAGCCACGCCTTCCCGGACTTTTTTACTTTTCTGCATAATAGAAATCATCCGCGGGAACTGCACCGCCGAACTGGCTCAGGTCAATATTGGCCGTAAACTCAACCAGCTCTTTTGCGTCTGCAGCGGCGGTATACTGAATTCCGCAGTTGGGAATCGCAGCGGCGGCCACCTTCTCATTGGGCAGAATTTCCAGTGCCACGGCAGCCTTTACGACGCTGTCAAGGTCGGTTGTAACCGCGTCTGCGCTTGTTTTCACCGATGCAAGAAATTCCCGGACACCTTCCGGATTATTATCCAGGGTATCCGCCCTGATAAACAGGCCGGCCTGGGCATACCCATTATTCCCCGTCAGGAGATTCAGCTCCTCTGTCAGCGGAATGCTGGTGATCTTCTCATTCCTGATTTTTGCGGCGGTAACGGCGGGCTCTGCTGTCATCACAATCGATTCCGCATCATTCATCAGCAGCGTCTGCGTCTCCGCGGCGCCGGCCAGGTATTCCACTTCGAGCGGTACGATTCCCTTTTGTTCAAGCACAAACAGGGCAACAGATGCATTGATGGTGTTTTCGCCGAACAGCGTGACTTTGGCGCCGTTGATATCGTCTATCGTGAATCCTTCGCGCTGGGAAGCAAATACCAGGTTTCCCTGCGTGATGACAGCGCCGAGGATGTAGCTGGATTTACCGGCTTTGAAAAGCTTCGCTCCGGCATTGATCGGTGCAATGATAAAATCTGCCTCGTTTTTGCTGAATTCCGCTGCGATCGTATCAGCAGCGATAAACCGGAAATGTTCCGGATCGTCTTCTGCCAGCTTGGCTGCGGCAATTGCCGGTGCCCCGCTAGGTGCGGTTAATGTGAACGCATTTTCTTCGGCATATGCGAAAGCCGTCGCCATCATCAGGCAGATCATCAGGGCAATCAGTCGTTTCATGGGTATCCTCTCCTCTGACAGTAAAATAGTTTGGTATATCCGGCTGCCGGATGCTGGAAAGCCGGGGGACTACCCCGGCTTCGGTCATTTCAGTTTTTCCTTCATGGCCTCCAGCGCCTCTTGCAGCTGAACATCATGTTCCAGGTCGGCAAAGTCATACATGCCGTTGTCTCCCTCCGGCAGTTTCACCTCCACGTCGGGGATGATGCCGACTTCATGAACCTCGGTTCCTTTGGGGGTTCGGTAGGAAGCAACCGTCATCTGGAATCCGGCCCCTTTCTTGCCGACCTCGGTAACAGCCTGTACGATTCCTTTGCCGAAACTGACGGTTCCTACCAGGGTCGCGTCTGCGCAGTCCCGCAGTGCTCCGGCCAGTATTTCAGAACTGCTGGCGCTGTTTTCATTCATCAGTACAACCAGCTTTACATTCACCTTGCCGTCCCGGGTCAGGTATTCCGTGTGATCCTCGTATCCATCTTTGTAGACAAGATAGCAAAGCTCGCCTTTGTCCATAAACAGGTCCGCAATATACCGCGCCTGTTCCACCCATCCTCCCGGGTTGTCGCGCAGGTCGATAATCAGTCCCTTTGCGCCGCCGGTGATCAGCTTGCGCATGGCTGTTTCGAATTCCTTTTCAGCGTTTCCGGCAAACTGGTACAGCGCGATGTATCCGATGTCTTTGTCCAGCATCGTGCTTTCCACCTGGTTCACGTTAACCTTCCGCCGCATGATGTTGTAGGTGATTTCCTCCTCGTTGCGGATAAAGGTTACATCCACAGAGGATCCGGCCTGTCCTTTCATGATATCCACGGCATCCTGAAGGGTTTCGGCGGTAACATACAGATCTTCACCGACTCTATACAGGATATCTCCGCGCTGCACACCGGCTTCTTCTGCAGGGCTGCCCTTGAATACGCGGATGATTGTGCAGATTCCGGTTTTGTAATTGGCGTTGATCAGTACGCCGATGCCCTCATACTCACCCTCATCATCTTCCCACATGGTTGACCATTCATCCGGGGTATAATAAAAGGAATAGGGATCATCCAGCCCGGCCATCAGCCCTTTGGCTGCGTACTGCAGCATTTTTTCACGGTCGGTATCCTTATAGAACGCATTCTCGGCAAAATCGATCAGGTCAATCAGTTCATTGAACTGCTGGTATTGTTCATATTCTTCCCGGCTGATCGTAACTGTATCGCTCTGGTTGTCCGCCGGCCGGGTTTCATTCTCTTCTTCTGTGTCCTCCCCGAAAATGCTTTCGAGCCAGGGGGATCTCAGGCCGAATATTTCCGATCCCACGCATCCGGTCAGCAGGCACATGCATATTGCCAGTACAACAAGCATCAGCAGTCTTTTCTTCATTCAGAGTCCTCCGTTTGCGGGCGCTGTCCCGCGCTTATTCCTCGTTTTCAGGCAGCCTGCTCAGCAGGCGGAATGCCACCGCATCCTGAAAATGGCGCAGATCGTATCCGGTCACTTTCCGGATCTTGTCCAGCCGGTATATCAGGGTATTCCGGTGAATGAACATTTCCCTCGCCGTGGTGGACAGGTTCAGGTCATTCCGGAAAAAGGCATCAATCGTCTCCATCATCTCGCCGGACAGGAGCTTCCTGGTTTCCGGAGTAAACAGTTCTTTTCGCAGCCGGGCGCGTTCTCCGGGGGAAACGGCATCTAGAAGCCGTTCTGCGGCAAGGTGTCCGTATGCATATACAGATTCTCCGGCAAGGAAACGTTTCCCGAGGCTGATTGCCGTTTCCGCTTTATTGAAGCTGTCCTTCAGTTCCGACGCATTCCGGGTCAGCCTTCCGATACCGGCCTGCAGGCGTATTCCGGCTTCGGTTTCCGCAGTATCCGTTACAGCCGCCGTAAACTCGGTGATTTCTTCCTCACTCAGTCCATCCGCCTGCTTGATCAGAACAATTTCACCGTTTGTTTCCGTAATGGCATCGCCCGTTTCCATCGGAATCAGTTCTTCAAACAATGCGCGTCCCGGAAGCTTATCCTGCCCGGACGAAGCCCGGAACACAATCACGCATCGGGAAACGTTGTCGCGGATAATTCCATCGGAGACATCGCCCCGTAATGCTTTTTGCCACGGATCTGCAGGCCGGGTACCGGTATCCCGGTTCCCTGTTACAGCCCGGATCAGGTCTTCCCCGGCTTCACTGTCCTCACAGCAAAGGTATTGACCGCCTGCACGGATAAATATCATCCCATTTCCGCGTGCAGTACCACAGCCGGCATTCAGGCTTACCCGGATTTCATCCGGTATTTCTTCCGCGTTCAGCAGGCCGATATGAACAGGCTGCGGCTTCATGCAGTTTTCCCCCTTCTGCGTTGATCTGATTGATTTTATCACAAACGGGCATTTATTGAAAGACCCGTTTTCCCGCTGTTCCGGTTGCGCCGGACTCCGGAAAGCCGTATAATAATCCAAGAGAGGAATCTGTTTGAAAAAGGAGGCGGGACCATGAAGCGTTTTTGCTGTTTCTTCCTGGTGATGCTCCTGGCCCTGCCCTTCGCTTCCACAGCCCTGGCTGCATATAATTTCACGGATGACCGGTTTGCCGGCGTCTTTACCACGGAAAACCTGAATGCCATCATTGAAGAATATGAGCTTTATGACGGCTGGTACTGGACCACCCCGGCCAATACAGCTCAGACATACCATGGAATCCCTGAATGCCCGGGCTGGACGGATACTGCCGTTAACCGTCATAATCGGTCCGGCTTCCGCAAAGACTGGTACGGCTGCCGGTGGGGCATTGACCAGGTCGCTTCCTACTCGCCGAATACGGGCGGATGGGGTGAATGTTTCGGTTTTGCCCAGTTCATCGGTTATCTGCTCTCCGGTGAACCGAATCCCCACAAAAACTGGAAATGCTACTACTCCATGGAAGCTGCCGGCGGTCTTCGCGTCGGTGACATCGTGCGTGTGGAATACCGTGCCAATAAAATGAGTTTTCAGCACAGTGCGGTTGTTTACGCCGTCAATGGAGAAGAGATCCTTTTCCTTCAGATCTCAAGTCTGAATTACAATCTCATATCCGTTGGAAAAGGCTTTTCAGACGGAAACCATCTGAATGAAACTTCACCGGAAATAATTGCGCAGATCCCCTCCCTCAAGATCTGCCGTTCGCCGCTCAGTACAGATTGAGATCGATTGCAAAAAAGAGTCCCGGGCTTTACAGCCCGGGACTTGTTTTTCGGTATGGATGATTATCCGACGTATCCGCTGTTCAGGATGGTCTTCTCCGTTTCCTTGTCGAAGAAGTGCAGGTGGTTCGTATCGAACGCGATGCGGATCTTGTTGCCGGCCTTGCTGGAGGTCCGGGGATCCACGCGGGCGATGATGTTGCCGTCCTTACCGGTGGTGCTCAGGTACAGGTAGGTTTCGGAACCCATCAGTTCGGTCACTTCCACGTCCACGTCGATCGTGGCGGAAGCGAACTCAGCCAGTTTCGCTTCATCATCGGAAATGTTCTCAGGACGAATGCCCATCACAACTTCCTTGCCGATGTAGCTTTCATCAGTGAACTTCGCGATCTTCTTCTCGGGAACCACGATCTTGTTCTCGCCGAACAGCGCCACAACATCCTGTCCCTCACGTTCGAGGCGGACGTTGAAGAAGTTCATCTGGGGGCTGCCGATGAAGCCGGCCACAAATTCGTTCGCCGGGAAATCGTACAGGTTCTGGGGGGTATCCACCTGCTGGATAACGCCGTCCTTCATAACCACGATACGGCTGGCCATCGTCATAGCTTCAGTCTGGTCATGGGTAACATAGATGAAGGTGGTCTGCAGGCGCTGATGCAGCTTGGTGATTTCGGTACGCATCGCAACACGCAGCTTGGCGTCCAGGTTGGACAGAGGTTCGTCAAACAGGAAGACCTTGGGCTCGCGGACGATTGCACGTCCCAGAGCAACACGCTGCCGCTGGCCGCCGGACAGGGCCTTCGGTTTCCGGTTCAGCAGGTGGGCGATATCCAGGATCTTGGCGGCTTCTTCCACGCGGCGCTTGATCTCATCCTTGGGGGTCTTGCGGAGCTTCAGGCCGAATGCCATGTTGTCATAAACGGTCATGTGCGGATACAGGGCGTAGTTCTGGAACACCATCGCGATGTCGCGGTCCTTGGGAGCTACGTCATTTACCAGCTTGTCGCCGATGTACAGTTCACCGTCGGAAATTTCTTCCAGGCCGGCAACCATGCGCAGGGTGGTGGACTTACCGCAGCCGGAAGGTCCGACCAGAACGATAAATTCCTTGTCTTCAATGTCCAGGGTGAAATCGCTGACAGCGGTCACGTTTCCGGTATATACCTTGTAGATGTGCTGAAGGGATACACTTGCCATTGCTGAATCCTCCTATGCTTTTTCGGAGACCTTTGCCTCCATCTATGCCCATATTATACGGAAAGGCAAAAGAAAAAGGAACTGCCCGTTTCCACAAGCATTCCTCTTTCCCTTTGGTCATTTTGTACAAAACCGTCCTTACCTGCGGTTCTGGATTTCATTCCGTTCCAGCCGGATATTGTTGATCAGTTCACTCATCTTCCGGTCTGTCTCCGCCAGCAGCGAATCAATATAGTTCAGCGTATTCTTATGCAGGTTGGCGGCTTCCTGGCGGGCGCTTTCACGCAGTTCTTCGCTTTCCACACGCGCACGGCGGACAATGCTTTCTTCTTCGACCAGCTCATCGGCTTTCTTCTGGGCATCGGCGATGATCCGGGCGGCTTCCGCTTTGGCATTTTCAACAGTGGCGTTTGCTTCATTCACGGCATGTTCCACCCGTGCGTTTGCTTCCTGGACAGCCTGGTCAATCATGGATGCTGCTTTCGCGCTGGCTTCATCCACCATTCCCTGTGCCTGAGCCTGCGCGTTGTTCAGCGTATCCTTCCGGATCCGTTCCGCCTCCATGCGGATCTGCTCTTCGTTTCTGACAATTTCCGCTGCTTTGTCCACCGTATCCGGAATGTTGTCCCGAAGGTATTCCAGCTGGGCTGTCATTGTGCTCCGGTTCACCACGCATGTTTCACTGTTGATCAGGGTTTTCCGGGCGTTCCTCAGTTCCTCCTGCAGGACGCTGACTGCCTTCAGGCAGAGTTCCGCGCTGTTGATGTCTCCCGCCATGTTTTTCTCCTCCTCGTCCGCCGCAACCGGCCGTTTATTCTTTCTTCAGGTACCTGTCAATATCCTTTGCAATCTGATCCGGAATCAGGAAACGGTAATCCCCGCCGAAAGCTGCAATTTCCCGCACGGTAGAGGAAGACACGCTGTCCATCCCGTCCCCGGCAAACAGCAGGACGGTTTCCAGGCCGGGATACAAGGCGCGGTTCACAGCTGCGGCATTCCGTTCCTGTTCAAACTCGGCAGAGCTGCGAACACCCCGGATCACAGCGGTTCCTGGCTCCTGCCTGCGCATGTAATCCGCCAGCAGTCCGTCCCACCGGTCCACCGAAACATTCGGAATATCGCGGCACGCTTTTTCAAGCATCCGTACCCGCTCTTCCGTGGGAATCGTTCCGGCCTTTGAAATGTTCACCATAACGCAGATGGTCAGATGGTCCATCATGGATGCGGCACGGCGGATCAGATCGAGGTGTCCCCGGGTCGGTGGGTCAAAAGATCCCGGAAAAATGCCCTTCATTTGTCCTCTCCTCCCGTGTTGTTTCTGCGTTCCTTCATCATTCGGTAAAATGTAACACCGCAGTAGCCCCACTGTCTTCGGTCTGTTTCTTCAAAAGATTCACCGGCAGTGACTTCTGCTTTTGCCTCATGCTCAAGGACAACAAGCCCGTCATCCGCAATCAGCTTTTCCAGTGTGGCGAAAACCTCCCGCAGATCGGTCATACGGTACGGGGGATCCAGGAAAACAAGGTCATATTGCCGTCCGTCACGGATCAGTTCGGCCGCTGCCTGTTTCCAGTCCCGCAGCATGACTTCTGCCTGTCCGGCAAACCCAAGCGATTCCAGGTTTTTCTTCTGTATCCGGTTAGCATTCCGGTCTGAATCCACCAAGGTGGCGCTTTCTGCTCCGCGGCTGAGCGCTTCAATGCTCAGGGCGCCGCTTCCCGCAAAAAGATCCAGCACCCGGCTGCCCCGGATTTTCATCTGCAGAATATTAAACAGGTTTTCGCGTACCCTGTCAAGCGTCGGACGGGTGTTTTTCCCTTCCGGTGCTTCAATTTTCCGCCCCCGGGCGGTACCTGCGATAATGCGCATCTGCTGCTCCCGTCAGTTCAGCTGCTCCGGTGCGGACGATGCTCTGCGCCGTGCCCGCCGTGCTTTGATCTCCCGCTTTTTCCGGATCTTCCTGTTCTCTTCAATCTGGGTATGGATCCTTGTTCGTACGTTTTTCCCGAACAGGAATCCGGTGCCGTAAGAAATGACCGGGAGAAGCAGGAGAATCGGACTGATTCTCTCAACAGTCAGCATCAGGTCCTTATTGGCGGATCCGGTCATGCTCACAAACGGCATAATCGTTACCCGAACAATCATCCGGATGATATCCACGCTGCTGACAGGTTCACCTTCCGTATAGGAAACCAGTGCGCCGCCGATATCGCTCCGCCGCAGCAGTGAACTCGTCCACCCGGGCAGGGTTCCGGCAGACGTCATCTGCCTTTCCGCGCTGAATGCAAGAATAATTCCCAGGATAACAAACGGAATCATTCCGATCAGTGCGGTTACATATCCCTTCAGCGGATGATAACTCAGCCGCCGCTCATTAGCCGTAATTTCCAGGCCTTTTTCCTGGCGCTGGTACAGGATTTCTCCCCTTGCTACAGCCTCAGCTCCGTGAACCTGTCCCTGATTGTACAGGATAAACAGAACCAGAAGCACGACAGCTGCGTTTGCTCCGATCCGGAGTATATCGCTGTCGAAATTCATCATCGTGCAGACAATAAAGCACATGATGATGATCAGCATCATGCTTCCGAAAAACTTCAGTACTTTTTTAAGCGTATTCTCATCTGTCACCGCTCCGGTCAGGTAAGGCTTCGTCACTGGTTTTACCGGTTGGTTTTTCTTTACCGTCATCGTGTTTCAGTCCTTTCAGTCTTCTGTACCGTTGCGGAATACGCGTTCCACGCGGTTGGCAGCATCCACCAGGATTTCGTAGCTGATGGTCCCGCTCCATCTGGCGAGATCCTCGGCAGTAATACATTCATCTCCGTCTGTACCCATCAGCACGGCTTCATCTTCTGCTTTTACGTCATCGATCCCGGTAATATCAGCCATCATCTGGTCCATGCAGATCCGTCCGAGAACCGGAGCCCGTCTCCCGTGAATCAGCACCTCGGCTTTTCCGCTTGCAGCCCGGTGATATCCGTCTGCATATCCGCATGTCACAGTGGCCACCCGTGTGGTCCGGTCAGTTCGGAAAGTCCGTCCGTAACTGATGTACTCCCCGGCCGGGAGCTCCTTGATGTAGCTGATTTTCGCCGTCCAGCGCATCGCGGGCTGCAGGCCGATATTGTCTTCCACCGGCGGATATCCGTAAAGGCTGATTCCCGCGCGGACCATATCCAGGGCCATGTCCGGCCGGCGGTGAATCGCTGCGGAATTGGCGCAGTGGCGGATCACATCCTTCGGCATTCCGCCGGTCAGCCGCCGGAATTTCCGGAACTGTTCCTCAGTATAGGCCATCCCGTCCTCGTCCCCGTCCGCGTCGCTCAGGTGGGTAAACACCCCTGTCAGTTTCACATGCGGGCACTTTGCGATTTCACCGAGCACGGCATCCCTTTCTTCCGCGTCCCGTACTCCGATACGCCCCATTCCGGTATCAATCTTCAGATGAACTTCGGCCGTTTTACCCTGCGCCGCGGCAGCAGTTTCACAGATGCGCACCATTTCCGTCGTACATACTGTCTGTGTCAGTCCGTGTGCAACGCCATCGGCTGCGTCACAATCCAGCACGGCTCCAAGCACCAGGATGGGAGCGGTGATTCCGGCCTGCCGCAGGACGATGCCCTCACCGACTGCGGCTACCGCCAGCATATCGGCCCCGCCGGCCAGCGCTGCCCGGCTTGTCTCAGCTGCGCCGTGGCCGTATCCGTCTGCCTTGACAACGGCCAGGACTTTTACGCCGGCTGGCACCTGCCCGCGGATTTTTTCCATATTTTCCTGCAGGATATCCGTACGGATTTCTCTTCTGTTCCGGGGAATCATCTTTTCTCCCCCTTTTCCGTTTCATGGCGGTGAATCTGGGCATTCAGCAGGTTGATATCCCCGCATCCCATCGTCAGCACAAGATCTCCGGCGCGCCAGTTCTCCCGCAGGTATTTCTCTGTATCATCGAAGCTGGGGGTCCAGACGGCTTCAATTCCGTTCTGCTTCATTCCGGCCACAAGCATACCGCTGTTCAGGTCTCCCGGATCTTTTTCCCGGGCCGCGCAGATATCAGTCACCAGTGTGATATCAGCTTCTTCCGTACATGACAGGTAATCATTGAACAGGCTGCGTACCCGGCTGAATGTGTGGGGCTGCATGACAGCCCACAGCCGTCCCCTGCACCGCTTACGGGCGATGCTCAGCGCGTTGCGCATTTCGGTCGGATTGTGGCCGTAATCATGGAATACCTCCACCCCATCGATCACGTCGGTCAGTTCAAACCGCCTGTGTGCGCCGGTAAAATGTTCCAGGCTGGCCGCTGCATTTTCCGGTTCCACTCCCAGCGCTTCGGCTGCCGCCATGGCAGCCATCGCGTTCATCAGGTTGAAATCTCCCGGAACGCCCATTTTCATCCGTACGGTTTCCAGGCTGCCGTGCATGAGGCTGAACGTCGCATATCCGCGTTCATCTTCCTCGATCTTTTCCGGATGCCATTCGTTGTTCCCGCCGAATCCGAAGAAGATCTTCCGGCAGCTGAGTTTTTCAATCTGCCGGCGCACGCGGGGGTCGTCCCCGTTGCCGACCGCAATGCCGTTCTCCGGCAGAGCGCTGAGGAACCGACCGAACGTTTCTTCAATCTCATCAATGTCCCGGTAGCAGTCCAGGTGGTCCGCGTCAATATTCAGCACAACCGCCACAGTCGGGCTGATCTGCAGGAAGCTTCGGTTGAACTCACATGCTTCTGCCACAAAAATATCGCTGTGGCCGATGTGCACGCTTCCGCCGATGGCATCCAGCCGTCCGCCGATATGGATGCTCGGATCCTTTCCGTTTTCCAGGAGGATCTGGCTCAGCATGCTCGTAACGGTGGTCTTCCCGTGGGCTCCGCAGATTCCGACAGCCTTCGGATATCCTTCCATCAGCTGGCCCAGCAGGTATGCCCGTTCCAGGGAGGGAATACCCAGCCGGTCCGCTTCCGCCCGTTCCGGATTATCCTTCGCGATTGCGGCGGAATACACCACCAGGTCCGCTCCGTGTACGTTTTCCGGGCGCTGGCCGATCATGACCTCACCGCCCGCTTCCCGTACATGGTGGATCAGGTATCCCTCGTCCCGGTCGCTGCCGGTCACCTGGTACCCCTGTTCAATCAGCATTTCTGCCAGCCCGCTCATGCTGCTGCCGCCGATACCGATCATATGGATCCGTTTGCCTTTAAAATCCCTGATGTGCGGTGTATTCATTGCATTCACTTCCATAATTGGGGTATTTTATTCGATCACAATCCGGGGATTTTCCCGGCTGGGACGGTACATGACAAACCGCCGGCCGATCTGCTGGATCGGTTCTGCGCCGGTTCTTTCACACAGCTCAGTCAGCGCTTCTCTGGCGGTCAGGGGAGCTCCCTGCTGGACGCATCCCTTGATCAGCTCACGCGCCTCCAGGGCGTCATATGCTTCCTTGATGGTATTGTCCGTAATTCCATCCTTGCCGATATACAGAATGGTCTCAATGGTGTTGGCCATTCCGCGCAGCATTGCCCGTTGTTTTCCGGTCATTCAGTTTCCTCCGTTCTTCCGGTCACTCAACAAAATCAAATTCCATCTCGCCGATCCGTACTGTGGACCCTTCCCCGGCCCCCTGTTCCCGCAGTGCATCGATGACACCAATCCGGCGCAGGGTCCGGTGGAACCAGTTCAGGCTCTCCAGGTCGTCAAAGTTGACGCTTTCCATCAGCCGTTCGATACCGGCGCCCGTCACTACATAATCTTCGCCGTCGCGTTCAATCGCGAAGTCGTTGTTCAGCTTCTGTTCCGGCTCTTCCTCTTCCTCTTCGGCATAATGCAGGATCGGAGGAAGTGTTTCCAGCATCTTCGCGGTTTCGTCCAGCAGGGGTTCAAATCCCTCGCGTGTCGCCGCGCTCACCGGGAACACGGGGCACCCCATGCCCTCTGCAAGCACCTTCATCCGTTTCAGGTTCTCTTCCGCGCCCGGCAGGTCCATTTTGTTGCATACAATAATCTGCGGAAGTTCTCCAAGGTTCCCGTAATGGTCCAGTTCTGTATTGATCTGGTCCAGATCGTCCACCGGATCGCGTCCCTCGCTGCCGGATATGTCCACAACATGCAGCAGCAGGCGTGTCCGCTCCACATGCCGCAGGAAATCATGGCCGAGGCCGGCACCGTCCGCCGCGCCTTCAATCAGTCCGGGAATATCCGCAAGCACAATATCCTTTCCATATCTGCGTACAATGCCCAGGTTCGGTGTCAGGGTGGTAAAATGGTAATTTCCCACCTTGGGTTTTGCGCTGGTGACTGTGCTCAGGATGGAGCTTTTCCCGACATTCGGATATCCGACGAGTCCGACATCTGCAATGGTCTTCAGTTCCATCCGCAGTGTCCGGATTTCGGTCTTGATGCCGGGTTTTGCAAAATTCGGTGCCTGCCGGGTTGCTGTGGCAAAATGCTGGTTCCCCCAGCCGCCTTTACCGCCCTTCAGCAGGGTCCGGGTTTCCCCGGGCGTATCCATATCGGCCATAACCCTTCCGGTTTCGTCATCCCGGATGACTGTGCCGACCGGCACTTTGATCACCAGGTTTTCTCCCCGTTTTCCGGTGCATCGGTTGGCGCTGCCGTCCCCGCCGTTTTCCGCTGTATACTTGCTCTTGAACCGGAAATCCAGCAGGGTATGCATGTTTTCATCGGCATAGAACTGCACATCGCCGCCGTTGCCGCCGTCTCCTCCGTCTGGCCCGCCGTTCATGACATACTTTTCCCGGTGGAAGGACGCGGATCCGTTTCCGCCGTTTCCGGCTTTCGCCGTAATTTTTACCTGATCAACGAAATTGCTCATACTTTCCTCATCAGTTTCTCAGAGAGTGCAGCGGTGCGGGAATCCGGCCGCCGCGGGCAATGAATTCATCATTCCGCATCGGATTCACCGGCATAACCGGTGCAAATCCCAGCAGTCCGCCGAATTCCACACGGTCTCCGGCTTTCTTGCCGACAGCAGGAATAACGCGCACAGCTGTCGTCTTGTTGTTCACCATGCCGATTGCCGCCTCATCCGCGATAATTCCGCTGATGGCAGCTGCGGAAGTGTCTCCGGGAATGGCGATCATATCCAGTCCCACAGAACATACACAGGTCATCGCTTCCAGCTTTTCCAGGGTCAGCGCACCGGCGGCGGCAGCTTCAATCATCCCGATATCTTCGCTGACGGGGATAAAGGCACCGCTCAGGCCGCCTACATGGTTGCTGGCCATCACACCGCCCTTTTTCACCGCGTCGTTCAGCAGTGCAAGTGCAGCGGTTGTACCGGGCGCGCCGGCCATTTCCAGACCCATCTCCATCAGGATATGCGCCACGGAGTCTCCCCGTGCCGGGGTCGGCGCCAGGCTCAGGTCCACAATTCCAAAGGGAATTCCAAGCCTCTGGCTGGCTTCACGGGCAACCAGCTGTCCGACGCGCGTAATCTTGAAGGCTGTGCGTTTGATGGTTTCAGCAATCACATCAAACGGCTGTCCCTTGACGCTTTCCAGGGCTACCTTCACAACGCCGGGGCCGGAAACACCGACATTGATCGCGCATTCCGGTTCTCCCGGGCCGCAGAACGCGCCTGCCATAAAAGGATTGTCTTCCACCGCATTGGCGAATACGACCAGCTTCGCGCATCCGAGGCCGTCGCTGTCCGCGGTCATCTCTGCGGTTTTCTTGATGATTTCGCCCATTTCCCTCACGGCATTCATGTTGATCCCGCTCCGGGTGGAGGCTACATTGACGCTGGAGCACAGGAGTTTTGTCTCGCTGAGCACTTCCGGGATGGAAGCAAGCAGCCGCTCATCCGCCCTGGTGGCGCCCTTGTGCATCAGGGCGGAATATCCGCCCAGGAAATTGACTCCGACTTCAGCCGCTGCGCGGTCAAGCGCAAATGCAATCGGTTTCGGGTCGCCCTGGCAGATCATGCTCACTGGGGTAACGCTGATCCGTTTGTTGACAATCGGAATACCGAATTCCGTTTCGATATCCTCACCGGTGCGTACCAGGTTTTCGGCGGTTTTGCAGATTTTGTCGTATACGCGGTCCGCGCATTTTGCCGGGTCCGGGTCGGAACAGTCCAGCAGGTTGATTCCCAGTGTAATCGTGCGGATGTCAAAGTTCTCCTCCTGGATCATCCGCATCGTCTGGAGAATCTCTCCGGTCTCAATCATGTGTTCCGCCTCCCGTCAGATCCTGTGCATTGCGTCGAATATGTCCATTCGCTGCATGTGGATCGTCATTTTCTTCTCATCCCGCACCGGCTGCAGGCGGCGGTTGATTTCCTCAAAATCCAGGTTGGCTCCGTCCAGGTCCACGATCATCATCATGGTGAAATATCCGTCCAGGATCGTCTGGGTTATATCCAGGATGTTGATGTTCATTTCGCTCAGGCGGGTGGCGACGCTGGCAATAATACCGGTCGTATCCAGCCCGGTTACGGAGATCAGTGCTTTGGTCATTTCGTTGCTCCTCCGGCACACATAAATATTCAGTATATTATATTGCTTTGCCTCGCTCTTTGTCAATTTAACAGGCAGTTCTGCACCGATGGTTTTTTTCATCACAGGAGCCATCCGGATGCGTCCCGGGTATAAAGACGGTCTCAGTCAAAAAAACAGGAGACCGGCCAGTATCCGCCGGTCTCCTTCTCAGCCTGGAATTCATTTTTATTGAGCCAGGATAAATTCAGCGATATCCGCAGTCACTTTTTCGCTGACCCGCCCGTTTTGGGTATACGCAGCCGGACCTTCCGACTTTTTCCCCTCTGTAAACGTATGGACCAGCTCCGGATAGGTGCGGAATGTCCAGTTGTGTTTCTCCTCCAGCGCATCCCGAAACAGGCGGAAGTCCTCCATGCTCACCTGGTAATCCTCTTCGCCCTGCAGAAGCAGGCAAGGAGCAGTGATATCCGCAGCCATACCGACCGCATCATATTCAATAAGCCATTTCCAGTACGCTGCATATGCGCCGGCAATGAAGTCTCCTTCCTGCAGCGTTTCAGGCTTTTCCAGCTTTTCAAGCTCCGCAAGCACGGCTTTCCGTTCGGATTCAACCTCCGGCATCAGTCCGGCCAGGAAATCGTACTGTTCCCGGATCATGACGTCCAGCCGGCGTGCGCCGGGTGCCATCAGGATATATCCCCGTGCGCGCACAGGACTGTTTTTCAGTTCAAGATCAATTGCCGGAATGGCCGTCCCGCCGAGGCTGTGCCCCAGCACAAAAATCCGTTCCGGGTCGATCTGTTTCTGTCCGGCGAGCAGCTGCACAGCCCGGGCGGCATCCAGCACGGATTCCTCCCTCAGAGTGATTGTCCTGTCGCCGGACATTTCCTTTCCGTATACCAGAGTCCGTTTATCAAACCGGTATACTGCAATTCCCTGATTCGCAAGGGATTCCGCAATATCCCGGAAAGGCTTCAGTGTACCGATGCTTTCATCCCGGTCATTGGGTCCGCTTCCATGGATCAGCACCACTGCGGGGAACGGTCTTTCGCCTTCCGGCATGGTCAGTGTGCCGGGAAGTTCCCCGTTCAGTTCCGGAACAGGAAGAAATAATTCTGTTTCTGAATAATGCCTGTCTTCCGTGTTTTCCGGTTTCGCCGGGCCGGTATACCGGTCAGTCACAAGTCCGGCGATTGCTCCCTCGCTGTCCAGGGGCAATACAATATCCAGCTCTGCCGTCGAAAACCTGCACGGAACCCGGTATACTGTCATTCCGGCTGTTTTTTCGGCATATGCCGGACTGATTTCGTTTAATTCCCCCAGTCCGGCTAGCTGTTTCGCAATTCCGCTGAACCCGCCGCTTCCGGCAACAGCCTGATCCATCATTTCACTCAAAAGATACTGTCCGTCCAGCAAATCCGGTGTTTCGCCCAG
Source organism: Clostridiales bacterium (assembly GCA_017569285.1). Taxonomy (NCBI): domain Bacteria; kingdom Bacillati; phylum Bacillota; class Clostridia; order Eubacteriales; species Clostridiales bacterium. Next base: position 3,193,684 of record CP069419.1, on the reverse strand, counting down.
GAGGGTCCGGACAAAGAACTCCGCTTCTTCCGGTGAACTGATCCGGCTTTTTTCTCCTGCATTCTCCCCCAAAGCCGGAATTACAGTCCCGCACAGAACCAGGCAAAGCGCCAGTATGATGGTCCTCTTTATTCTCTTCATGATTTCCATGCATCCCCTTTTTGTTCTTTCTTTGCATCAGCCGTCTTCCGGTACATAACCATTATATATATACAGGCATTGATTGAAAATGCCGGAAAGAGAAAAATAACGGGTTCTATTCCTCTCTGGCTGCCGTGTCCTGGATTATCCGCGGCATCGGGACCTCTCATTAAAACTTTCTTTTCATTCTGTTTTATGTTATTATTAATGGGTTATTTTGTTTCCTTCAGGAGGTTTCGATTGTGGAAACAGTAATCCTGGCTTCTGCGTCTCCGCGCCGCAGCGAGCTGCTCTCGCTCGCCGGAATTCCGTTTGAAATATGCACTGCCCGTGTGGATGAGCAATGTGCCGAACCGGCAGCATCCGCGGTTCGGATCCTCTCGGCCCGTAAAGCCCTGGCTGTCAGCGGCAAGATTGCCGGCCGGTATATCCTCGCCGCCGATACCCTGGTGGAGCTGGATGGCGTAACCCTCGGCAAACCTGCCGGCCCGGAAGAGGCATCTGCGATGCTTCGCCGCCTTTCCGGAAACACCCATCGGGTGCATACAGGGGTAACCGTGGTAAATCCGGCCGGTGTCATCTATACGGACGGGGATACTTCCTCCGTCACCTTTGACGTTATTCCCGAACCGGAAATAGAAGCCTATGTTGCTTCCGGTGAACCGCTTGACAAAGCCGGCGCTTATGCAATCCAGGGCCGTGCTTCACTCTGGATCAGCCATATGGAAGGCAGTTATTCATCCGTGATCGGCCTTCCGCTTTACCTGGTTCGGTCCCTGCTGATCCGTGCGGGTTTTCCCGGTTTTTGCTGAATCCTGTATGATTTGATGATTAAGGAGATTTTCGTCTATGCCGTTCTGGGCTCCTGACATTGGTATTGATCTGGGTACAGATCAGGTTCATCTGTACGTTCGCGGCCGCGGAATCGTCATTTCCGAGCCATCCCTGGTCGTGCTTGACCGGGAAAGCCGGCATACAGTCCGTGCGGTCGGTGATGAAGCTGCTTTCCTGCTTGGCCGTTCACCGGACCGGCTGAGTCCTGTCTGGCCGATCCGCAACGGGCAGGTGGCGGATTTTGACGTAGCTGAACTGATGCTCCGTTACTTTGTTCGGAAGGCGATCGGTGTTTCCTATGTCGGCAAACCCCGGGTGATCGTTTCCGTTCCCTGCAATCTGGATGATGTCAACCGGAAAGCGCTCTCGGAAGCGGTTCGTTTTGCTGCGGGATCCCGGCATGTTTTCCTGATTGAAAAGCCTTTTGCGGCAGCGATCGGCACCGGTCTCCCGGTGTATGATCCGATTGGAAACCTGGTGGTGGATATCGGTGCCGGCACCACGGATGTTGCTGTCATTTCTCTCGGCGGCCTGGTCGTTTCCCAGAGCATCCAGGTCGGGGGCAACAAAATGGATGAAGCGATTGTGGATTATCTCCGGAAGGAATGCAGTCTCCTGGTCAGCCGTCAGACCGCGGAAAATATTAAAAAGGACCTGGCCACAGCGCTTCCGCTTGAGGAGCCGCGTACCGTCCTCGTCCGCGGAATCAACCAGCTGAGCACTTCCGCCGGAACCGTCAATTTTACATCTGATCAGGCATATAATGCGGTCAAGGGGCCCTGCGGCGCCATTATCAAAGCCATCCGCTGGGTACTGGAGCGCACGCCGCCGGAACTTGCCGCCGATATCATGCGGGGCGGCATTCATCTTACCGGTGATGCTTCCCGCCTGTTTGCGCTGGACCGTTTTATCTCCGAAAGCCTGGGAATTCCCGTCCTGCTTGCGCGCGACCCGGGAGACTGCTGCATTCTGGGAATCGGATATCTTACTGAAAATATCCAGCTGGTTTCCCCGGGCGGAAAGGGCGGCACCCGCTGATCTGCGGGAAAAGCTGCTGAATCCTGCCGATCCTTGTCAGGAAGGAGGTGATCCCCGTGCCGGAACTGAAGAGACGCGGCAAAGAAAAGAAAGACAGCCGCCCGATCGTGGTGGATGATTTTATCTATAATGATCCGGAAGAAAACGTTCCCGTGGATTACGTTTCTTCCGATACGCCGGACGAAGCCGTCCGGAAACTGCAGGACAGCCGGAATGATGCGTCCTCCGTTTCTGCCGGCATTACGGATTCTGCTGAATCTGCGGCCGAAGAATACCTGGGGCGGAAGGATGCCTCTGCCCAGCCGTGGGTGTCTTCCTCCGGTGTAATTCTGGATGGAAAGAAACGCCAGCCGGTTGATACCCGGGGACACCGTCCCCGGAAGGAGCACCGCGGGCTGCGGGCTTTTGCGCTTACAGTTGTCACCGTTGTGCTGATTCTGTTTATTGCCGCCTACATTTTCCACCGGATCGATGAAAATATACCGTTTCTGGATAAACCGGAGATTCTGATCAGCCGGCTGGTTTCGCCTGTCCAGTCCTTCTTTTCCCGCGTAACCGATACGGCAGTTGGTTATATACGCAGCTGGCAGACCGGGGACGAACTGGCGGACAAATACGCGGATGCCATTGCGCTGAATGAGCAGCTGACCTATAAGAAAATGCTCTCTGATGAGCTGAAAGGTGAACTGGGGCAGTATACGGTGCTTTCGGACGAAGTCCGGAATATTGAAAACCTGCGCCCGATTACCTGCAAAATCACCGGCAGGTCGGACACAAATTACTTCTCCACATTCACAATTGATAAGGGCTCTGCGGACGGAATCCTTCGGGAAATGCCCGTTACATATGGATTATCCCTTGTGGGGTATATCGACAGCGTGGATCGGTACCGTTCCGTCGTCCGCACAGTGATCGATTCCAACGTTTCCATTGGGGTTGTCATCCAGTCCAACAGCCGGGACCAGGGCACGCTCAACGGTACGGTCGGTATTGACGGAGCTCCCATGTGCCGTGTCCATCTGGTGGAGAAAAGTGAGCTTCCCCGTCCCGGGGACCAGGTCGTCACCTCCGGTGTCGGCATGGATTTCCTGGATGGAATCCCGATCGGTGTTATTACCGAAAGCACACGCGGATCAAAGGACAACCGGGATTATATTGTCGTAAAACCCAATGTGGATTTTGCTGCACTGGACCATGTGGTCGTGCTTCGCTATAAAACAGCTGAAAGCATAAGCAATCCGCTTGTACCGGAAGATGTCTCCGCTCCGGAAGACAGCGGGGAAACTTCCGATGATGAATCCGGTTCCGAAAATGAACCGACGGACGAATATGACCTGTCATATGACTTTGGATCTGATGACATCGAGATGATGGATTACAACGATTATTCGGATAATCCCGAAGCGGAAACCAGCGGCGGAGATACTGGAAATGCAGATGGCATGGATGATGTGACGTTTGTGGAAATCACCGATGACGAGCCGTCTGATGAAGCCGGTCCGGAAGGAGGTGACGCCGATGAAGATTATGAAGAAGCGTGGTAAAACGCCGAAAGAAATCCGCCCCATTGTTGTGGATGATTATATTTATAACGATCCGGAAGATTCCGGTCCGGCAGATTCAGTTTCTTCCGATACGCCCGATGAAGCGATCCGCAAGCTCCGCGGCCGTTCAGCAAAAGAGCCGCCTGAATCATCCGAAGCAAAAGAAAAGGATGAAAAAGAAACCGCTTCCTCCCGGGTTTTCTCTTCCGGGATCATGCTGGATGAAAATCTCCAGCCTGTGGAGACAGCAGAGCGGCGTTCCCGCCGGAAGCATCGGCGTCTTCGTACCGCCGCGCTTGCAACAGCCGCAGTAATCCTGATTCTGGGCCTCGGTGCATTCATTTTCCAGCGCACATCAGGTGCGCCCCTCTTCGGCAGTGAAGACTCCCTGGTCAGCCGGCTCATCTCGCCTGTCCAGTCGGTTTTCGCCGGGATTGCTGATTCATTCGGCGGCTTTTTCCGCGAATGGAAACTTCGTGAAAACCTGCAGGCTGAACTGGACCGCGTCACAGCGGAAAATGAAGTACTCACCTATGAAACAATGCTGACTGAGGAACTTCAGGTCAAATCCCGGATGTACGCCGACCTGAAGGAAGAAGCGGATGCCAATCCCCTGCTCCGGCCGCTCATCGCCCGGATAACGGACAAATCATCCCCTACCTATTATTCAACCTTTACGATCAACAAGGGATCGGCAGACGGGATTAAACCATATATGCCCGTTACCTACGACTATTCCCTGGTCGGCTATACCGAAACCGTCCAGGAGCATGAATCCGTCGTCCGTACCATCATCGATTCCACTGCTTCCATCGGTGTGGTCATCCAGTCAATCAATGATGATCAGGGAACCCTGCGCGGAACGCTCGGGCTGGACGACGTCTCCGGCCCGCCGATGTGCCGCGTCTACTATATTCCGGAAAGCAGCCTTCCCCGTCTGCTGGATCCGGTGCTGACTTCCGGTGTCGGAATGGATTTCCAGGAAGGCATCCCGGTCGGGGAGATTGCCGAAAGCTCCCGCGGTTCGATCGAAAACAAGGAATATATACTGGTAAGGCCCAATGTGGATTTCCCCCATCTGGAATATGTGATTGTCCTTCGTTTCGTGCCGTCCCGGAATCCGGTAATCAGCCAGGCCGCCTCCCGTCCCGACTGGGAACTGTACACCCTGGAACCGTCCTATGTACCGCCGGAGGTCCCCGTGGTGGCCGCCTCCCTCTTTGACACTCCCTCCCCGGAACCGACGGACACCCCGGCGCCGACCGAAATTCCGGAATACTGGGTGCCGACAGCCACACCCACCGAGGAACCGACTCCCACACCGACACTGACGCCGACGCCTGAGCCGACTCCCACCCCAAAGGCAACGCCGTATGTTTCACAGATTCCCTATCACATCGGCAAACGCCGGAACGAAGAACCGACGCCCACACCGTCGCCGACCCCTGCGCCGACACCCACACCGTACTATACGCCGGATCCGGATATGATGGACTGGGAGGAGGATGAATAAATGACAACCGCATCCGCCGCCCGGTATCAGTCCGGGTTTCTCCGCCGCTATCTGGTCCTTGCCTTCCTGACGGTCTTTGGTTATCTTTTCCAGGTTTGTGTGATGCCGCATGTCAAAATCGGCGGTGTATCCCCGAACCTGCTCTTTGTGGTGATCGGAATCGTGACGGTGGCCTATGGGAAGCTGAGGGTCTTCTGGGTCGGTGCCCTTTACGGCCTGCTGATGCAGATCATGGTTCCGTCTGTCAGTTACCTCAACCTTGGAATTTATACCGTTTCCACGCTCTTCTGCTCCTTTCCCTTTGCGGACAAGCCGCTGAAGTCCCTGGAATATGACCGGGCTATCAACCGGACCCGGACTGAACTTCCCGCCTGGCTGCGCACCGTGCTCTGCGCGATGCTCAACACCTTCGTATATGAAACGGTTAACCTGACGTATGTCTACATCTCCGGTATCAGCCTGACCGGCGCCCACATCTTCCGGGGCTTTCTGGATGTGCTGCTGACCGGTGTGCTGACATTGCTGCTGGCCTTTCCGGTGCGGCGCCTGATCTTCGGCCGCAGGCTGAACGCACCTGTGATGAAAACAGCGCCTGTTGTCTTCAAACGTGCATGATCCATCCGATTGGACAGAATCTCTGATTGCTCCGGGAAACCGGCAGAAAGGAGCTGATACTTTGCTGCAGGACGAAAAGAAGAAGAAAAAAACCGCGGAATTCTGGCGTTATGCCGCGTTCCTGGTTGTGTTGTTTCTCATTTTCATCTGGCTGACGTCCGGTCTGGTCAGGCTCCAGCTCGACCAGGCGGATATTCATAAGGAAAAAGCGGAAAGCACCAAAACCAAAACGGTTTACCTGCGCGGCAAACGCGGGTCGATCATTTCTTCCGACTCGGTAATCCTGGCGGAGGACCAGCTGGTTTACAACGTTACATTCCAGAAGGATGCTTCCGCCAATACCAAGGCGCTCTATGCGCTGTATACCAAATCCATCAATGATACCATTGATATCATCGAAAAAAACGGCGGAACCATGTGTGTCAGTTACGTGATCCGCCGGAGCCAGCAGGGTGAATGGGAATTCAATTTCGGAAGCGGTGTTTCGGACTCTGTCCTGGATACGCGCGAGCGGCAGTGGCGTTCCAACAACTATGCCACTTCTTCCCGCTACAAGACAGCGGAGCAGTGCATTGACCTGCTCAGCGCCCGCTACCAGATCGACCGGACCAAGATCTCTGAATACCGCATGCTCCAGATCATGGCGATCTATTCCGAAATGCAGATGAATATTTTCAACTCCATGCCCATTGTCATCGCGAAGGATGTATCCATTGATACCGTGACAGAAATCGAAACCCGGTCGAGTATGCTGGTGGGCATGAGCATTGAAAACGGCACCAAGCGGATTTATCCCCGCCATACCCTGGCTTCCCAGATTATCGGATATACCGGTGCGATTCCGAGCCGGGAAACATATCTCCAGCTTGCCGCCAAGGGATATGCCTACAATGACATCGTCGGCCGTGACGGCATTGAGTATTCCATGGAGGATTACCTTACGCCGAATTCTTCCCTGCGCAAGGGATATAAGGTGGTGGAACGCGATCAGATGTCCCGGATCACCCGCGTGGTGGATCCCGGGGAGCCGGCAACTGACGGCAACAACGTCCGGCTGACGCTGAACGCCGCCTACCAGGAAGTAGCGGAACGGGTCATCCGGGATAACGTGGCCACGGTCCGTTCCCTCGAGGAGGACAAAATCCACGAGGGCAAATGGCTGGAAAAATATAAGGCGGAAATCCATGCCCGGAAATGGGACCAGTTCCCGCTGGAGCTGGCGCAGCACGGCTGCCTGATTGTTCTGGATATGGAATGCCGCGTGCTGGCAATGGCCAATTATCCCACCTATGACCTCAACGCCCTGGTCAAGGGCGGCACCGATGCCGCCGTAATCCTGGGCGACAAGCGAAATGTCCTGCTGAATTACGCGATCCATTCCCGGGCCACTCCGGGGTCGATTTTCAAAATGGTAACCGGTTTTGGCGGCCTGGCATCCGGAGAGCTGTCCCCTACTGAGCGGATCTCTGACGAAGGGTATTACACCGCATACAACAAGGATGAGAAGACCGCCCCGAAATGCTGGATTTCCAAAAACCAGCGATACCTGCATCAGGACCAGACCATCAAGGAAGGAATTGAGAATTCCTGCAACTATTTCTTCTACACCGTGGCGGATCGTCTGGGGGAAGAAAGGCTTTATTACTATTCCACGCTTTTCGGCCTCACGTCCACAACCGGCATCGACCTTCCCGGTGAGGTACGTCCTGTGGTTGGCTGCCAGCGTTCCCTTTATGATCCCAGCAAGCCGGTAAACGAAGCCAACCAGGATACTTCCCTTCCCATCATCGTTTTCAACCAGCTGAAAACGCACCTGGCCAACCAGGGCAGCGCCCGCCACATCCAGTATGAAGACGAGCGCCTTTCCGTCTGCGCCAAACGGCTGATGGATATGGCTGAACAGAAAAACCAGGGTGAAAAGGGTGAGGGATGGCTCAACGACATCCGTATCATCCTGATGGAAGAGCTGAATATGTCCCGGGAAATGGTCTACCAGCAGGTGGTCATCGGCGATACCTACCGTCTTCTCAACGATATCAAGTGGGGCGGCGGCCAGACAATCCTGACCGGTATCGGACAGTCCGTTACCGTGCTGACGCCCATTTCCGTTGCCCGCTATGTCACTGCTGTGGCCAACAAGGGAAAAGTCTACAACGTTTCGCTGATCGACTCGATTACTTCCCCCACCGGCGAAATCCTTGCCGAACGCGAACCCTCCCTGCAGTGGACGCTGGAAAAGGGAGAGGAACTGATGCCCTATATTCACAAGGGGATGAAGGGCGTTACGGACGATACCGGTACCGCGGCGAAATATTTCAGGAACTGGCCCTACAAGGATCAGATCGCCGCAAAAACCGGAACCGCCCAGGTTACCCGTATCGACGTGGAGGATAACGCCTGGTTTGTCTGCTTTGCCCCGCTTGAAAATCCGGAAATTGCCGTGGTCTGCTTTATCCCGAGCGGTGCTTCCGGCGGATACGCTTCCCAGGCTCCCCGCGATTTTATTGAGTGGTATATGAAGCAAAAGGAACTGCGCAATACGGAGATTGTACTCCCCCTTGGCAACTCCCTCGCGCCCTGATTGTTCTCCCGGTTTCTGATTGACTCTGCAGGAGGTTCTGTCATGTCCGTTTCCATCTGTGTCGCGTCCGGTAAGGGCGGTGCCGGCAAATCCACCGTCACGGCCAATCTCGGTGCGTGCCTTGCCCGTCGGGGCCATTCTGTCGTGATTATTGATACGGATATCGGCCTTCGCTCACAGGATGCGCTTCTTTCCCTGGAAAACCAGGTGGTTTATGACCTGGTGGATGTGGCTTCAAAGGACTGCCGGCTCGACCAGGCGCTCCTTGCCCATCCGTCCATTCCGGGTCTCAGCCTGCTTCCGGCCTCCCAGTTCGCCCGTGTGCGTTCTCTGGAACCGGAACGTCTCCGCAAAATCCTGAAGGAACTGCTTCGATCCAGCGATTTCGTGCTGGTTGACTGCCCGGCGGGTATTGAACGCGGATTCCGCAATGTGCTGAATGCCGGTGTGGACCAGGCGATCCTTGTGACTACGCCCGATGACATCTCAATCCGCGACGCGGAGCGGGCCGCACAGATCATGGAGGCAAAGCATTCAGCCCGTCCCCGCCTGATCGTCAACCGGCTGGATAACGATCTCATCCGGAAAGGGGAAATGTATTCCGCCCGTACCGTTGCCGATACGCTCGATCTGGAACTGCTCGGTGAGATTCCGGAGGATCCGGCCGTTTACCGTGCGATGCTGCGGCATGCGCTCTTCTGTGATTATGACTGCGAGGCGCGCCGTGCGGTCATGCGCATTTCAGCCCGTCTCTGCGGGGAGGAACCGCCTTTTCCGACTTACGGTTCGAAGAAGCCCTCCCTCTTCCGCCGCCTGTTCCCATCCGATCTGAAGGAGGTACTTCCGCTTGGCAGCCATTGATGATTCCCGCCGGACAAGGGCCCATGTGGACGGCATCCTGCTTGCCCTTGTATTCGGCATGGCCGTCTTCGGCGTGGTCGCGGTATGTGTGGCGACATTCTCTCCGGATTCCGATCCCGATACTTCTTTCCTGAACCATGTGGTAAATTCAGACTCTGCAATGAAGCAGTGCCTGTTCCTGATGCTGGCCCCGCTGGTAGTCGGTGTTATCACGGTTTTTCCCCATGATCTGCTCCGCCGGCGGGCAGAATTGTTCTACTGGATTGCGTTTTTCCTGCTCGCCTTCACCACGGTCTTCAACCGGGCCCAGGGCGTGAAAGCCTGGCTGGACATTATCTGGGGCTACACCATCCAGCCGGCTGAGTTTACCAAGCTGGCGCTGATCCTCCTGCTGGCGAAGTACCTGGCCCGCCAGGACCGGCCGCTTTCCGACAGCCGGTCATTTATCCGCATCTTTGCGCTGGTCGGTCTGCCCAGCATCGTCATCCTGATGGAAGGCGAAACGGGCTCCCTTCTGGTGATTATCTTCATGTTCGCTGTAATGCTGTATTTTGCGAACGTCTCTCTGAAAACACTCGGCATCCTGGCCGGTATCGCTGTTCTCGGTATCCTCGCGCTTGCCGGACTCATGATGCTGACCAGTTCCGGAGAGGACAATTACCGCCTGGCCCGGATCCTCAGCTGGATCGATCCGGAACAGTACTCATCATCCGATGCTTATCAGCAGACCATGTCCAAGATGACCATCGGATCGGGAGGAATCACCGGCAATGGTATGTTCGTCCAGGGGGCAATTTCCCAGCTGAACTATGTACCGGCTGACTGGACAGACTTTATCTACGCGACGATCGGCGAAACCTGGGGATTTGCCGGGTGCATCGCCGTCCTGGTCGCATATGTCCTGATCCTGCTGCGTATGCTGTACCTGGCCTGGTATACGCGCGACAAGTTCGGGCGTCTCATCATTATCGGTGTAATGGGCATGCTTCTCTTCCATGTGCTGGAAAACATCGCCATGACCCTGGGGTTGATGCCGATTACCGGTATTCCGCTTCCCTTCCTGTCCTATGGCGGATCCAATATGATGACCAACATGGGCGGTGTCGGCCTGGTGCTGAATGTCACGCGGAACCGCTCGATCTCAATCCCGGTCAACACACCCCAGACCATGCACAACCCTTACGGCATCAGCAGAACTTTTAAGACCAAGGCATATTAAGGGAGCATCACTATGGAACGCATCAGCCCCGATTATCTCGTCATGTCCCCGGATTACGCCGACACCATGTCGTCCGTCGTCCTGCCTTTCCTCCGGGATCGGGAAAACCAGGTCTCCCTCACCGCCCCGGACGGCACACCCCTTTACTGCGTCACATACAATGCGGATCATCCGGCTGGTACGGTATTGGTTCTTCACGGTTTCACGGAAAATGCATACAAGTATTCGGAATTGATTTATTCCCTGCTGCGCAGCGGTTTTTCGGTTGCTGCCTACGATCAGCGGGGACACGGCCGGTCCGGCCGCACTTCCGGAATTTCCGATTCTTCTGTCACCCATGTGGAGCATTTTGACGACTACGTTTCAGACCTGAAAATGGTCGTGGACAGGCTTCTGGCTCCGCTGCCGGAGCCCCATATGATTTTTGCCCATTCGATGGGCGGGGCCGTCGCTGCGCTTTTCCTGGAAAAATACCCGGACGTTTTCCGCGCGGCACTCCTCTGCGCCCCGATGATCGCCCCGAACACCGGCGGGATTCCGGTTCCGGTCGCAAGGGCCATTTGCCGGGCCGCAAAGCTTGCCGGGCGCGGCAAACACCATCCGTTCTTTATGAAGCCCTGGTCCGGCCCGGAGGATTTCAGCACCTCCTGTGCCACAGATCCTGCCCGCTTTGCCTGGTACGATGAAATCAAAACCTCCCGGGAGGAATTCCGGAACAGTGTTCCGACGTACAACTGGACGCTGGAATCCCTCGGTGTTACAGACAGGATTCTGGCGCCCGGCGCTCCGGAAAAGATCACCTGTCCGGTCCTCCTGTCCTCAGCGGACAAGGATTTCAGTGTCATGCCGGAACCGCAGAAATCCTTTATTGACCGTGTGCCGCATGGGAAACAGATCTTTGTCAGGGATTCCCGCCATGAGATATTCCGGTCCGTCAACGATGTTTTCTTCCCCTGGTGGCACCAGGTGCTTGAATTCTTCCGCACCAATCTGAAAGGGTGATGAATGATGAAACAGTCCCGTTGGTTTCTCTGCATTTTTGCTGCCCTGATGGGCGTCTGCACGCTGATCTTCATCTGGCAGGTCCCTGCATCTTCCTCCATGGCTTTCAGGCTTTCAGAGGCGCAGCTCAGCCTGGAAACAGCCCAGGGCCGTGAACGCAAGCAGCAGGCCGAATATGACCGGGCGGTGCAGGATATCCAGGCTGCAAAGGAACAGCTGGAAGCGATTACACCGCAGCATGAGGAAGTGCAGGCCGCCCGGGACGCCCAGGTGGCTGAACGAAAGGAACTGAAAGCACGGAAAGAGGAGCTCCTGAAACTGCTCGCCGCTCTGCTTCCGGAGGAAACCGCAGAAGAGGAGGGATCAAAATGACCCATACGCCGAAAAAGCATCCTGTTCCGGCCATTGTCCTGATCGCTGCCCTTCTTTTTGCGATCATCCTGTCCGCTTCCTTCCTGATCCGGTATCATCGGGATTCTGTGGAATTGCGATCCCTGACAAAACAGTTCAATGAAGTGACGGACCACTGGAAGCAGATCGATGCTGACAAACAGGTCCTGAAAACCGAACTGAAATCCCTCACCAATCAGATTGCCGATGCGGAGGACGATATCGCTTCTGCTGAAAAACGGCAGAAAGACATTGATTCCCTCCGGGAGGAAATCAATGTCCTGGAGGAACAGCTTGCCGTCCTTTCACCGTCTTCTTCTGCGGAATAACTGTGGAATCGGGCGCAAAAAACCATTGACACTCACGTGTGAATCTGATAAAATATCATCTGTTGCGGGGATTCACCCGCGGTGCCTGGGTGTGGCGCAGTTTGGTAGCGTGCTTGAATGGGGTTCAAGAGGCCGGAGGTTCGAATCCTCTCACCCAGACTTGGCAGAGCCGTCATCGGCTCTGTTTTTTGTTTCTGTCCGGGTGGATCTTCCCCGGCAGGATCCCTGCCCGCTTTTTGCTCGTTTTCCGGGAAGGAATCACTGTCTCTGTTCGTTTTATTGATTGATCGGGTATTGGATGATACCCGGATCCAGCCTTGGGAGCATATGCGTCCCCCATCGCATATACTCCCGGATTCTTGGAAAGGAGCCGGACTCACAGTCCGGAATCATCATGAAAAAGCTTTTTGTTCTTCTTCTCTCCCTGCTGCTTGTTTTTGCAGCGCTGACAACCGCCATGGCAGAAGAATCCGCCCTTCGCCTGGTTGTTGATAATCTTGCGGAAGTCCTGCTGGATATGGATAACGTAACCGTCTCCGGCACTGCGGAATTTTCCCTGGACGGCGAATGGTTCAAATCGGTGGATACGGTCTATAAGCAGTGCGGTTACCGCTCCTCCTGGAAACTGGATCTTCTCAGTCCCCTGCCCGACGGCGAAAAGAAAGCTTCCGGCTGGACCATCCTTGCGGATGAAGAGAAACGTCATGTCATCGAAGTCATCTATCCCGGCACCTACATTACGGGAACCGGTGGCAGCCAGAATTCCATCCTTCGTCCGTCTGTCAGCCTGAATGTTGTTGCGGATATCGTACGCAGCCTGGCGGATTACGCAGACCTGGTTCTCGGCAAAGATGCCGTTACCGTTGAAAAGGAAAGTGATAATATCACCGGTGTCCGGATCGTGCTTGATGAAAACAAGCCTGCAATCGTGGATACAGTCCTGAACCTGGCTGCCCGTTACGCGGCGGACCGTTATTTCAGCATGGATTATGATCAGCAGAATCCCCGCTATATGGGCAATATGGAGTATTATTATACAACGACCCAGGCAATTCTGAATGCCACCCGTTCCTATTCCCTGAAAAGTGCGGATATTGCCGTAAAGCGTGGCCCCGGAACCTTCCTTTCTTCTGTTTCCGGTAATGTCGCGGTAAACCTGAATACCGCCCACGATGGAATCCGCCTGCTGGAGTTCTCATTTGATTTCAGGATTTCCGATATTGACAAAACCGTTGTCAACCGCTTCAAGGCATCTGATTACGGGGTAAAACTGCGTGAAAACTATGTCGATTTCACCCAGCCCGCCAATGTCCTGTCCATTCCGGAAGGCTCTGTGGTTCCGGCCCACGATGACCGGGATTTCCCGGAAGATATTGAAGCCTGGGAAATCTCCCTCTGGGACAAAGCCGGTTATGATGGAGAAAAAGTAATCCAGTACAATGATGGGCTTTGTACCTGCACTTTTGCAGAGGACGGCACCCTTCTTGAGCTTCAGGATACCGCGGCTCCTTGGCTGAGCATGTATGTTGATGGTTCCCAGATCGAATGGTTTGACGAAAAACCGGTCACCGCGGATGAAAAGACCACGCAGAAGCTGCTTGATTTCCTGGCTTATGCCAACCCCGGCATGGAGAAGAATTTTGCCTCCTTCAACCTGGCATGGCGCGTCCGGTATGACGGCAGGTCTTATGTCCAGTATGAGGGCATTGCCAAGGACGGCAGCGAGGAAACTGTTCTCTTTGTGCTGAACGAGACTGCTGATTTCCTCATCCAGTATTTCTCCTGCATCTCCAACGGCTGATTTTTCTGCATGATAAACGGGCCCCGGGTTTGATCCCGGGGCCCGTATGTTTCTGTCTTATTATCTCAGCGGCACATATCCGGCCTGCCGGATACAGGCCTGGCCGTCATCGCTGATCATCCAGTTCACGAACTTCTCCGCGTTTTCGTTTCCCTTCTCATATACCGCGTAATAATACACGGTGAACGGATAGGTGCCGTTCTGCAGGTTCTCGTCCGTCGGAGCAGCTCCGTCTACTGTCAGCACCTTTACGTCGCCGCTTTTGTACAGGCCGTTGACATAATACAGATAGCTGTATCCGATCGCCTCCCGGGCATTGTCATAACTGCCGACCTGGGCAATCAGATCCGACATCCCGTCAGATATCAAACTGACTTCTGCCGCGGTCAGGTTCCATCCCTGCATCACCAGCTCTTCCATGGCAGTCTGGCTTCCGGATCCGTGAGGCCGCTGGTATGCGGCGATCGGAAGTGCCTCCTCGCCGCCCACTTCATCCCACAGCCGGATCGTACCGGAATAGATCTGCCGGATCTGGTCTGCAGTTAGTTCATCCACCGGATTTTCACTGTTGACCAGGAATACAAATGCGTCATAGCACACCGGAACCATCACCAGTTCCTTGCCTGCATCATCGGCTGCTTTGCGTTCATCGGCGTTCGGACCGGTGCCGATCACGATGTCAATCGGGTGCGTGTCATCCATCATGATCCCCCTGGAAGCAATCGTCACGGTGGGATTGGCCTTTCCTTCCGTCAGCCGGTCGTAGGCGTTCGGTGTCGTGGAAAAGTTCACAAACCCATTCAGGTCCTCCTCCGCCAGGTCCAGCCACTGCCGGGCCACTTCCATCGCCAGCGGCACGCAGACCGTGCTGCCGTCCATGGACGGATAGGTTCCCCAGTCTCCGATATACAGGCCTTCCTGGCCTTCCATCGGCTTCGGTTCGCCCAGCTGGAACTCCTCAGGGTTCTGTACGATACGCTTCCAGTTTTCTCCCCGTTCCAGGCTCTGGTTGATCTGTCCCCAGGATCCCTGTGCCGTCGCCGCTGCCGGAATCAGCAGTGCCAATGCAGTGATCACGCAAATCAGCTTTTTCATTTTCTTCATTTTCTGAGTCCTCTTTTCTGCTTTCTCCAGGCCGTATTTACGGCTCTTCCTCCACAATCTTCAGTTCGTCCCGGATCACCCATCCGGTTCCGTACGCGGTTTCAACCTTCATCCAGTTTCCGTTTTCCTCCAGAACCTTGGCCTGGGTTTCAATATACAGGTGGTTGATCTTCATTCCGCCCGGCGCGTCCATCAGCGCTGCGGAATCTTCTTCCGGCACGATGATGCCATACTTATGCCCATCCCCTTTTTTCTCCCGGAAGAGGTTGACCTCATCCATATCCAGGCTGATATCTTCCAGGTATGTGCCATTTTCCATCAGGGAGAATACAGCCTTCCGGTTCCAGATCATATAATAGGTGATATTCCTTTTTCCGTTGTCAGTCCATTTTGCCGGATCCTTCGGTACCGCTTCCACGATACTGAAGAATATATCACCCGCGTCGTTCCGGAAGTTTTTCAGGTCAAACCAGCGGTCTTCGCCCAGTGTTCCCCGGCCGTCCTTGATCTCATACACATACTCCGCCGGTCCGCCGACCCGCTCCTGATCCTTCGTTTCATTGCCGGTGGAAGCCGCGTAAACCGTCACATTTCCTCTGCCATCCTCGTTATCCAGTCGGACCTGATAGCTGCGGAACGTTTCACCGAATTCCAGCTCCCACTCTTCCTTTTCCTTCGGTTTCGGATAGGTAGCCCAGTTGTCTCCATGAAATGCGTCTGTAAAATCCTCATGCTTTACCCAGTCATCCAGTTGGGCTGAAAGCCCGTTCGGCAGGCTCAGCCGCTCCAGGCTGACACAGTGGGCAAATGCATTGGGAGCCAGCTCCTTTACCGTCAGCGGTACCGTCATGCTCAGCAGGTTTCCGCAGTCGGCAAAAGCGTATTCCCCGATCTTTTTCAGCCCGATCGGCAGAGAAATGGATTTCAGGCAGATCTCCATCCCATTGTCAGTAAAAGCACGTGCAGCTATTTCTTCCGTGCCGGCCGGCACGTCATAATGTTCATTCTTCCGGCCGCAGGGATACTTCAGCAGTGTCTTCCCGTCCGCGGAAAACAGTACTCCGTCAATATCCCTGTACAGAGGATTGCCTTCCTCCACAGACCAGTTTTCCACCCGCAGGTACTCACCGCCGGGAATATTCCCGGTATAATCCTTATTCAGGATAATCCGGTGAATACGCAGGCTGTAGAATGCTTCAGCAGCTTCCCGGATATTCCCTCCAAAACGGATTTCCTCCAGGGATCCGAAGCAGATTCCCTCCATTCCGATCCTCCGAAGGCTTTCCGGCAGTTTCAGGTATTTTATGTTTCGGGTGTCCGGGGAATACAGATCCAGCGACCTCAGCTGGATTTCCCGCGGCTGTATATACATAACAGTCCGGTATCCTTCATATCCGTTCTCATCGGCAACTCCGTTGCTGGCATAATCATACATCTCACCGATTGCGGTTACACCCTCAGCCACAGTGCAGGTGTCCCCCTCGATATTCAGCAAGGCACCTGAGATATTCTGCACCGCATCAGCCGGAATAAATCCCCACACGGTTTTACCTTCATGCTGGGTTTCGACATACACCCGTTTTTTGTTCTGGTACAGGAACATCCCGATAACCTGTTCCCCGGCCTTCACGCTCCGGATCTTCCGGCTCCCGTTCTGCGGATCATCTGTCAGTGTCACGGTCTTCGTCACCTTCAGGAGCATCCGGTTGAAGTACATGTCTCCGTATTCGGAAGGCCGTACGGCGCCTTCCGGCATCCGGATCCAGCCAATTCGGCGGCTCTTGTCATCCACTTTGTAGTCAGCAAGCCCCCAGGCCCCGTCCTGCAGGGTGCCCAGCAATGTGAATTTTTCGTTCACGCTCACGGAAGCCTTGCCCTTTGCCCCGCGCCAGGCATCATCAAACGGGGCGCTGTACACGGGCAGCTTCGTATCCCTGGACACGTTCAGGTCCTTCCAGTCTACCGTAATCGGCGCGCTGTCGTACGGATCCATCATCCCGGCCAGCTGCTCTGCCCATTCGTCCGCAGGCGCAGCGTTCATAGCCAGCATTGAAGCCAGAACCAGCAGCACAGCTATCCATTTCTTTCCTTTCATGTCGCATCTCCTGTTGACTTTTTTTCACTGTTCCCATTATACCACATTCCTTCTGCTGCACACCTCCGTTCCTTCATTGATTTGACGATTCCGGCCAAAGCCGCTATGATATCCCTGTTGTCTCATTCCCTGTACTCCGGAATGTGAAGAAGGATGGCCTGATAATGCGTAAACTGCTCTGCCTGCTCCTGGTGCTGGCCCTGCTCCCCGTTTCCGCGGCTTTTGCGGATTCACCGGTCTGCTGGCGCTATAAAGTTACTCCCGGGGGAGCCCTCTCCGGTGATGGCCTTCAGGTTGTGCTGGATGTTCTGAACGCCGTACAGCTGGACCTTACTTCACAGAAGGATGGAAACACGCTGCTCGGCAGCGCGGTTTTCCTTACAAAAGGAAAAGATATCCTTTCCGTCCGTGTCCGGGACTCTGCCGGTGAATGCGCGTTTGCCTGTTCCCTTCTGCGCAATAACACCCTGGCTTTCCGCCGGGATCAGCTGGGCAGTGTCCTGCTCAGTCTGGTCCAGTATCTGGGAAATTCCGGAATCCTGAAAAATGAAAACCTTGAGATTGTCCGTTCGGCCGCAAATGCACTGGCCGGGCTCATCGATAACGTTGTCCTGAATATGGATGAATCCGGCTCGGATACCGTTATCGACCTGCAGCCCTATGTGGATTCGCTGAGGGCATTAGCCACCTCCTCGGAGGAAACCGTCCTTCCGCCCGGCAGTCCGGAATGTCCCGGCGCAGTCCGGAAAACCGCCTATCTCCTCAGCGAAGCGGATATGAACGCCCTGTTGGATACCCTGCTCTCCCGTGCACTCGCGGTTCCGGTCATCGGAAGCTATCTGCAGAGCGGCAGCCTGCGGATCGGCCGCCAGCGCATCTCCGCAGATTTCTTCCGGGATCTTTTTGCTTCCCTTCACGGCGAAACCGTCCTGACCATCTGGGAAGGCGCGGACGGAAAGGCAGTCCGGATGGATATCCGGATTCCGGATATTTCCGCGCTCGTGGAAGATCCGGATTTCAGCCGTGTCACCGGCCTGCTGATTGATATTGACCGCAGTGCCCTTTCGCCGGATATCACTTCCAGTATCACCCGGGTGCGTCTGACCGGTCTGGAGCAGGACCTGATCACCATTGCGATGGAAAAAGGCCCCGGACAGGACATCCGCGATCCTGCGGACCGGCAGGTCGTTCATCAGGTCGGAGACATGTCGGATGAGGAATTCAGCCGCCTCTTCAGCGGAATGTACTGGACCATTATGTCCGAAGCGCTGAAACTCGTCCTTTCCCTTCCGGCAAGCGTCTTTAACCTCCTGATGGATAAAGTCTTCAAATCCATCTTCTGATTGTGCAGTCAATAAGGAGTCATACCCCGAACATGCTGTTGTTTTTTGATATTGACGGTACCCTGATCGACAACTCCCACCGTCTGCCCGCTTCTGTTCCTCCCGCCCTGGAAGCAGCCAGCCGCAACGGCCACCTGCTGGTCATCAACACCGGCCGGACCCTCTGCAACATGGACCACAGACTGGACGGCCTGCCGATTGACGGGTTCATTATGGGCTGTGGCACCCGGGTCATCTGGCATGGCCGGACCCTTACCTCCATGGAATATGATCTTTCCGATTCCCTGCGCCTCCTCTCCGTTTTTCGTTCCATGGCGGTCCCCACGGTATATGAGTGTGATACGGCCATGTATTTCGATCCCGTCGCACCGGAAACACCCTTCCTCAGCAGCCTCACCGCCTGGGCAAGGAACCATGGGATATACCGGGAAATCTCAGAATCTGATCCGGAATTTCGCGCGGTGAAAATGCTCTGCCACACGGAAAAGGCTGCGATTGATGAATTGGTCAGCCGTACCGGGTCAATCGGTCTTCCGTATACGGCAATAGACCGGGAAAATGACATTTGGGAAATCATTCCGTCTGGTATCACCAAGGCCACCGGCATGGATTATCTCTGCGATTACCTGGGAATTCCGAATACGGATTGCTTTGCATTCGGGGACAGCCGCAATGACCTGGCGATGCTTACCCATGTTCCGAACAGTATTGCCATGGGGAATTCCCCGCAGGACGTCAGGGATCTGTGCGCTTATGTGACCTCCCGTCCGGAGGAAGACGGGATTGAAAAAGCCCTGCGTCATTTTCATCTCATCTGATATCCGGTTATATAACGGGATAAAAACCAGCCGGCTTCCCGCAGGCTGGTTTTTCTATGCTGCGTTATTCTATTATTCAGCAGTTTCCATTCATTTCCGCTTTTGCCGTCGTTTTCTTCTTCCCGCTCTGCCTCTGAGTGTTACATCCACTTTTTCTTTTTAAACCAGAACAGGCAGAGGATGACAATCAGGATTGATATGGCAATGACGGCCGGATAGCTGAACCGCCATTCCAGTTCGGGCATATAGCGGAAATTCATCCCGTACCACCCTGCAATGAGGGTCAGGGGAAGGAAGATGGAGGTGATCACCGTGAGAACGGTCATAATCCGGTTCTGCTTCACGTCCAGGTGAGACTGGATCAGGTCCCGCAGCTGGGTCACATATTCCCGCTGTCCGGTCACCGTATCCTGCAGGCGGATCACCCGTTCTGTAAACATATGAAAATAGCGAAGATTTTCATCCCGGAAAAAACCGTTTTCGTTTTCTTCCAGTTCCTGTCCAAGGTCAATCAGCTGCTCATAATGAATCCGAAGATCCAGCAGGCTTCCCCGGATATCATTCATCTCTGCGGGATAGCTCTCGATTTCGCCTTTCAGGATATCCTCTTCCAGCTGGTTCAGCCGGTTTTCCGTTTTTTCCAGCAGGGCGAGATCCTGGCCGATCATCATTTCCAGAAGGTCGTACAGGAATCTTTCAAGACTGGGCAGGCGCCACTTTTTCGTGCAGGCAATTGCCTGTACCAGCTTTTCTGCATATCCGCTGTCATCCACCAGCACAATGCCTTTTTCATCCAGGGCAAAAGAGAAGGAATGACGTGTTCCGCTGATATCTGAGCGGTCCGGTATGGAAAAAGAGCCTGTGAGGGAGTCCTGGTTTACCACCGCCTTGGTCTCATGCGGCGGGTTCATCTCCATACCCATATCAATGAGCATATCGAAACATTCCTGGCGCTGCTGCCATTCCCCAGTGGTCAGCACTGCCACATACTGGGTTTCTCCCGCGGCATTTTCCATTTCTCCGGCGAGGCATGGGGTCAGTGACTCTTTGATCAGGTAATACATGGAACCACTCCTGTTCACTTTCCGGTACGGTCATCATCATATCACACTCTCAGGTCTTTTTAAATATTGGCTGTACAGTAAACACCGGCTGAAAAAGCGGTTTTTCTTTTCGGACAGGAATCGGGACAGTTCCCGGCGAATAATATGGTTATGTTTGATCAAATGATTTGAATAATGGAAAAAGAAACGGAAGGGATTATATGGAGTTTACGATGATCCAGACAGGTTGGGTATCCCTGCTGCCGCCGTTGATTGCTATCACGCTGGCACTGCTGACCAAAGAGGTCTACTTTTCCCTGTTCATCGGGCTTTTTTCCGGTATGCTCATCTACAGCTTTGCCGGCGGGGGAACCGTAATCTCTGCCGTTCATACGACATTCGACATGATGTCATCCAAAATTGCTGATAATGCCTATATGATTGTCTTCCTGGCATTGCTGTGGGCGGTGGTGGTCCTGGTTGCAAAGTCGGGCGGAAGTGAAGCTTACGGCCGGTGGGCCGGGAAACGGCTCCGCACCAGGCGTTCCGCGTCCTTCTCCACTTCCCTGCTCGGTGTGCTGATCTTCATTGATGACGGGTTCAACTGCCTTACGGTGGGTACAGTGATGCGTCCCATCACGGACAGACTGAAGATTTCACGGGAGAAGCTGGCATATATTATCGATGCGACTGCCGCGCCGGTCTGCATCATTGCGCCGGTATCCAGCTGGGCTGTAGCGGTAGCCAGCGAGGTCAGCCGTACGGACGGTTTCAGCGTTTTCCTTTCCACCATTCCGTATAACCTGTATGCGCTTCTGACCATCCTGATGGTCCTGTTCATCTGCTGGACCGGACGCGATTTCGGTCCCATGAAAAAGGCAGAAACCGCTGCCGGCGCAGCGGTCCCGGAAGCAGGCAGCAGAACAGAATCCGATGCTGGAGCAGAAGAAGTGAAACCCAAAGGCCGTGTGATCGACCTGGTGCTCCCGATCCTGGTGCTGATCATATGCGCCATCCTGGGAATGGCGTATGTCGGAGGCTTCTTCCGGGGCGTCAGCTTTTCCGAAGCAATCGGTGAAAATCCCACCGCCGGTCTGGCGATGGGGGCGTTTGCCGGGCTGGTTACTGCCTTTGTCCTGTACATTCCCCGCCGGATTATGACGCCAAAGGAATTCATGAACAACATCGTCAGCGGTATATCCAGCATCATTCCCCCGATGCTCATCCTGATTCTTTCCTGGAGCCTGGGCGGTGTCTGCCGTCAGATGATCGGGACCGGTGAATTCATCTCCGGTTTTGTCAGCACAGCCAACCTGCCTTTGGGCTTCCTGCCCTTCCTGGTTTTTGTCATCGCCGCCGCCATGAGTTTTTCCATGGGCACCTCCTGGGGAACTTTCGGAATGCTGATCCCAATTGTCACCATGATCTGTGCGGCAGACGGCGCCGGTTCGCTGCTGGTTCCTGCCCTGGGGGCCACCCTGGCCGGCTCAGTGTACGGCGATCACTGCTCTCCCATCTCTGATACAACAATCCTGGCTTCCACCGGGGCATCCTGCGAACATATCCGGCATGTGGAAACACAGCTTCCGTATGCCACACTTGTGGCGGTCGTGTGCGCAGTCGGATACCTGATTGCCGGTTTTACAAATACCCCGTGGATTGCGCTGGGAGCCTGTGCAGTTCTGCTGGTTGGCGCGCTCCTGATCCTGAACCGTGTAAAAGCAGAATAATGGCTGCTGTACCATATAGAAAAAGCACTTCATCCGAAGTGCTTTTTCTGTTGGATTCAATATCGGCTCAATCACCTTAACGAACATCGGTCACAATGTTCTCGGCAACAGCGGTCAGGTCCAGTCCGTCTACGTCCGGAGCAGTCACAGAAAGGGAATAAGCCGTCTGCCGGGCATCGTCATACCAGATGCAGCGTTCCACCATATCTCCGGTTCCGCTCTGCACCAGGCCGATAAACCCCTTGTTCCCGTTGATTTCAACAGGTTCCTCATATTCCCAGGTGAAATACAGGCCGGAAATATCCTTCACAGAATCCTCCTGCGGTGCCGCGTTCTGGGCACGGAAGCAGAAATCCCCGTCCTTCCAGGTAAACTGCATCTCTGCAATTTCATCCATCCGGTACCACCGGCAGGCTTCCTGTTCCGCCCCTTCCGGCAGGCTCAGCGGCAGGGCGGTAAGTGCTTTCAGCTGATCCGCAGAGATGGTTTCCCATGGGCTCGCAATGGATACAGCGGGGTCTGTCAGGTCACCGACAAACCCGGCATCCAGCTTTTCGCTGTACATAAACCATTTCTGCAGCACAGTTGTATTCTGTGCCTCTGTCCCAAAGGTGTGGGCCCAGAAACGCATCGACTCGGTAAGGGCTTCCAGCGCGGTCCCCGGCTGATACAGCATCAGCTCATCCCCCAGCTCAATCCCGTAGGAGGAAGTGGCCACAAAGCGGATCCCATCCTCGATGGTTTCCTTGTCCGTTTCATCCTTTTGTTTCAGCTCGTCCACATGCAGTTTCCAGGTGCTTCCGTCTTCCTGGGCTGCCGCGGAAAACTTCCCGCTGAATTCGCAGTAATAGACGGTACCGTCCGGATATTCGTCCGCTGTTTCCCCCATCTCGCTGTCGTGGAACACGCCGGTAAATGTGCCGTCCGGCTGAATCTGCAGGTCAGTGGACCAGCCGCCTGCACCGCTGCTGAATGTCCATTCCATTCCTTCAAACCGTGCAAACAGTTTTTCACCGTTTTCCGGAACGGTTCCGGCAGCAAACGCAGCCCCGATTATCAGCATAACCGCCGCCATCATCCACAGCAGCAGGCGAATAAAAGGCTTTCTTCCATTGGGTTTCCTGAACATCTTTTTTACCTCCTTTTGATGTTCTGCCAATATAACGGCAGCAGTTTCCTTTTTCTTCCCTGTTTCTGCAGGATCATATAAAAATGTATTCTATTTATACTGTTATATGTTATAATACGTCCGGCACGGACTTTGTATGTTCATGAAAAATATCCATGGCTATCTTGCACCTGTTGTGCTTTATTCCTTGTGAAGTATAAGGTATGATCGCTTTGGATGGAATGAACATATTTTCATCCGGAATTGGAGGAAAGATGATGAAAAAGGGTGTGCGTTTCCTGGGTACGGGTGTTCTTCGTTTATCCTTGATCCTGTTAACCGCCGCAGGAATGCTTTGCCTGATGCCGGTATGCGCTGCCCTGGCAGATGGTGATTTCTCCAGTGTGGACGGCATTCCCCAGGCCCGGGATTTTGATGTCCGGGTGGACCTGGATATGGGTGTTCCGCGCATCGTAACCAACTATCCGTTTGATGAAACCGGCGCCACCGAAATGCACGTTGAATACCGGCGTGGAAATGACGATGCCGTTGCACTGGATTACAGCGCCAGAAAAGGTACGACAACGGTGGGCGCCTATTACCCCGATATAATCGAAGATCCTTCCCTGGAAGACGTGGGAAAAGGCATTGCGGACGGAAGTTTGACCCAGGGGGAATTCATATACGTCAACACATCCAATTTCAGTGAGGAAGCAGACTGGACTCTGGTTTACTCCACAAAGGAAAACCAGTATGTTTCCTTCACGGAGCAGACTCATGCCCAGGCATATAACGCCATGGGTGACGGCGGCGTTTCGAAAACCGTAAACTATATCAACGGACAGTTTGATGTGCAGTCAGTACTGGTCCGGATCTTCAATGAGAACCTCAATGCGGATCTGATCATTGATCACAACCAAAAAGGATATATTTCCCATGCCTACATTGTCCATTACAGCGATAATAACAGGATTTACAATTATGACCCCGCCACCGGTCTTTTCAGCGGTCATCCCATCACCGACCTTGGTTTTACAGAAGAAGACCTGATGACGGCCCCGCTGGTATCCGATCGGGTCCAGGCTGTCGATACAGTCGAGACGGTGGAAACAGTGGCAGAACCCGAACCCGTCATTGTGGTTCAGGAAGCGAAACCCAATTACGTACCGTATACGATGGGAATCATCGCCGGTGTCGCGATCGGCATGTCCATTTACTATGCGTTCCGCCGCTGGTGGAACCGGAGAAAGGCATCTTCCGGAAACCCGGGTGAAAAACTGGAAGATACGGTCCGGGACCTGGAAATGAATGCCCGGGAAGATGCTGCCGAAACGCCGGCCGATGAATATCAGCCGCAGATCATTCAGTCTTCTTCCGGTAAGCTGTAACGGTAATTCTGTGCAGGGCACCTCCCCGGGGTGCCCTGCATTTTTCATTTCTCAAATGCTTGCAGCATGCGGCGCTTTATGCTTCCATGCTTCGTATAAGGGTGTTCCCGCAGTGGAAGATTGAGGCGGGTGGAACCGGTCAGCGCAGTCGATGGGTGGGTAAATTCCCGGAAACCCCATTTCCCGTGATAAGCTCCCATACCGGAGTGGCCGGTCCCGTTGAACGGAACCCCGCGAACCATCATATGGAGGCATACTTCGTTGATGCAGCCACCGCCATACTGCTGGGAGGACATGACGCGCTGTGCCCATTTTTTGTCCCGGGTGAACAGGTATAAGGCCAGCCCGTGTTCCCGCTCTGCAATCAGTTTCATCAGTTCATCCGCCTCCGCGTCCGGGAATGGCACAACCGGAAGAAGCGGATTGAAAAGCTCATGCCGGACAATGGGCTCATCGGCCCGCACAGGATAGATAATTGTCGGGGCATACCTCCTGGTTTCAAGGTTTCCGTATCCGCCAAACACAATCCGGTCCTGGTACTGTTCCGCCTCTATGGCGCATGTTTTATAAGCTTTTTCTGAAATCAGCTTTGGGTATTCCGGATTCTTTACTGCATCTTCTCCAATC
The DNA here is from genome assembly GCA_017569285.1 of Clostridiales bacterium. Taxonomy (NCBI): domain Bacteria; kingdom Bacillati; phylum Bacillota; class Clostridia; order Eubacteriales; species Clostridiales bacterium. The sequence continues at coordinate 3,168,560 of CP069419.1, read as the reverse complement.
TGTCCGGCAAAAGCGGCTTTCAGCTCACGGATAAACGCATCTGCCACCTCTTCCGCCACAGCCACCTGGTTGATATTGATGCAGATCTGACCGCTGTTCAGCATTTTGAAAAAGGCGATTTTCCGGGCGGCGTCCTTCAGGTCCGCATCCTTCCGGATCACGCACCAGTTGCCGGTCTCCCCGCCCAGTTCCAGCGCCACCGGGGTCAGGTGCTTTGCCGCCATCTCCAGCACATGGACAGCAACCCGGGGAGATCCTGTGTAGAAGATTTTGTCAAATCGTTCTTCCAGGCACAGGTCTGCAATTTCATGTCCGCCGTCGACAACCGTCACATATTCTTCCGGGAAGGTATCGGCGATCAGCCTCTGAAGTGCCCCGGAGCATGCCTTCGATTTGGAGGAAACCTTGAGCACAGCGGTATTTCCGCCGGAAATACTGGCTGCCAGGACACCCAGCGAAAGCAGGATCGGGAAATTGAACGGGCTGATGATCAGCGTCACGCCGTAAGGCATCTTGTATACCCGTGTAACCAGGCTCGGAAAGCAGTGCAAACCGCTGAAATGCCTTTCGGGTTTTGCCCATTTTTTCAGTCCGCGGATGATCTCGTTGATTTCCATGATCGTGGAACCGATATCACAGAAAAAGGCTTCCGTACTGTGCCGGCCGAGATCCTCCCGCAGGGCATCTTCCAGTTCCGTCCTGTGCTCTTCCACAGCATTCCGCAGTTTTTTCAACATCTCAATCCGCTGGGAAACCGGCAGGGTTTTGCCGGATCGGAAATACTCCCGCTGCTGCTCAACCGTTCCATGGATACGTTCCCGGGTCCATTCCATCTTCTTCACCTCGCATCCCATAAAGCACAGCTGGATTCGCAGATTCTTGCTAATTCTTATTTCCCGTTATACCGCGCCCAGGATCCTGGCCAGGGAAATATGGTTCCGACGGCAGTGGAATGTACCTTTCATCAGTCCGGAGCAAACCCGGCTGTCCGTTTCTTCCACCGTTAAACGAACGGGTTCGGTAACAGAACGGATCTGCCGGTTTTCTTTACCCAGCAGGATCAGGGTAAATTCGTCTCCTTCCGACTGGATTTCCCATACCGGGGACTCTGGGTTCAGGCCGGCTGTCTTCAGCAGGAATACAGCATCTTCCCGGATTCCGTCCGCATGAATGGAGGGAATGATCTCTTCGTTGGCAAAGCGGTCATTCATTTCAGCCAGGCGCTTCCAGATCCCGGAATAATCAATGCCTGCTTTTTGGTACACACTTCCCATAAAGTCGCACAGGAAATCCCCGCCGGAAGTTTCATTCAGCAGGTTTTCATACCGGTCCAGGTCTTCCAGGGTAAATGATTCGAGGTTCAGCATATACCGCAGGACGATCTGCCCGTAATGCGGAACCGCCACGTATTCCTCAAAGTCGATAGCGCCGCCGGATTGCCGGGCAGCTTCCCGGGATATTTCCCGAATCCGCTCCTGCAGCTTTTCACTGAGAATATACATTTCGTGTCTCCTCCGTCTGTATCTTTGCAGAATTCGATCAAAGCAAAGCCTTCTGTGTAAAACCCAACATGCTTTGGTCGGTCTGCTGTTAGGGTTTTTCGTTGTCCGGGCGCTTGCAAACCGTGGGATTTGCGGCATTGATTCGGGCATAGCAAGGACAGTCGCTCCCGTGGTCGTTGATGATTCCGCAGGCCTGGAGATGGGAATAAACCGTCACCGTGCCGAGATATTTGAAACCGCGTTTTTTCAGTTCCTTTGCGATTGTGTCGGAAAGGCCGTTGCTGACCGGAATCTTTCCATCCCCATGTCCGGTGTACAGAATGGTTTTGTTTCCGGAATATGACCAGATCCATTTGCAGAAGGAACCGAATTCCTCCCGCATCTTCCGGAAACACCGGGCATTGTTGATCACTGCCTCTATTTTCCGCCGGGACCGGATCATTCCCCCGGTGTTCATGATGCGGTCGATATCTGTTTCCGTGAATTCCGCGATTTTGTCATAATCAAAGCCGGCAAAGCACTGACGGAAGATTTCCCGCTTTTTGATCATCAGGGACCAGCTGAGGCCGCACTGCATGGCTTCCATCATCAGGTGCTCAAACATCACGCGGTCATCATGGACAGGGATGCCCCATTCCGTATCGTGATATTTCTTCATGGCTTCAAATGCAAATCCCCATTCACAGGAACTCATATGTCTTCCTCCGTGTGATAATCATTATCTGATTTTATCATAGCCAGACCCTGTTGTCACGGAAACTCCATTGCTTCTGCACCAGGGAAGGAAAATCTCCGGGAGCGAAAAAGCCTCTTGACTTCGAGTGAGCTTGAAGGATTACCATGACGTCAGAACATGAACACGCCGGGGTTCCCCGGTCATGATCAGGAGGAAACAAAATGTATCAGGTTAAGGGAAAATGGGCCCTGATTACCGGGGCAGCCCGGGGCATCGGATACCTGGCCGCTCAGTTTATGGCTTCGCATGGATGCAACCTGATCCTGCACAGCCGGGACCTGGCGCATACGGAAAAGGTGCTTTCGGAGGTTCGGGCGCTGGGAGTTGAAGCCGCGGCGGTGGCAGCGGACCTCAACGACCTGTGTTCGGTGGAAAGGATGCTCGCGGAAATTGATGCCATGGGGATCGATGTGGATATCGTGCTCAACAACGCCGGCCTCCAGGTTGCCTATCGTACGGATTACTGTACCACACCGGTCAGCGTCTATGAAATCAGCTTCCGGGTAAACACGATCTCCCCTGCCATGATCTGCTATCACTTCCTGCCAAAGATGATCGCCCGGGGTACCGGACGGATCCTGAATACCACCAGCGGTATCGCACTGGATGTGTGCCAAGCCGGGTATTCCGCCAGCAAAGCGGCGCTGGACAAGATTACTATTGACCTCGGATCAAAAGTGGAAGGCACCGATGTGCTGATCAATCTGACTGATCCGGGCTGGTGCCGCACGGACCTGGGCGGTCCGCAGGCTCCGAACGCCCCGGAAAGTGCAATCCCCGGTATTGTGGTCGGTGTGTTTGTGGATGACAAAAAATCCGGGCGTTACCTCGGTGCGCAGAATTTCACCGGAATGACGCTGGAAGAGGCTGTGCGAAAGACAGAGTCAGAGTTCGATAGTCCCTACAGAAAATAACCCGGAATAAAATCGTAGATTATGCTTCAGGATAACCGGTTTCCCGGCGGTTGAAAAAACTGCCGGGGTTTTCTATAATAGTTTCCGGATATCTGCAGAATGGATGAGGAACGTTTATGGGAAAGGAAGAAATCCGGCGCCTGCGCGAAATCATTGCCGGATCGAAGCGGATTGTTTTCTTTGGCGGGGCCGGTATATCCACCGCCAGCGGCATTCCGGATTTCCGCTCCGCAGGCGGACTGTATTCACAGGCATTCGAAGGATTCAGTCCGGAAACGGTGCTGAGCAGTACATTCTTTTACCTGCATCCGGAACTGTTTTTTGATTTCTACCGGAAGAATATGCTGTTCCCGTCCGCACGTCCGAATGCCGCGCATCATTACCTGGCAGAGCTGGAAAAGCGGGATGTCCTGCGGGGAATCGTCACCCAGAATATTGACGGGCTGCATAAGGATGCCGGAAATATTCGGGTATATGAACTGCATGGATCTGTGAAGGAAAACACCTGCCTGGAATGCGGCGCCTCCTTCCCGATGGAGGTTGTTTTTCATTCAGAGGGAATTCCCCGTTGTGACTGCGGCGGGGTGATCAAACCCAATGTAGTCCTTTATGGGGAACCGCTGGAAAAATATGTGGTGATTGGCGCCCGCCGTGAAATCACCAATGCGGATACGCTGATTGTTGGCGGTACTTCCCTGTCTGTGGAACCGGCCGCGTCCTTTGTCTCGGATTTCCGGGGAAAGCATCTGGTGGTAATCAACCTGGATCCAATGCCTGCTGATACACAGGCTGAGCTGGTCATCCGGGAAGATGTGGCGGATGTCTTTGCCGTCCTCATGAAAATGGATAGGGAGTCCTGCAAATGAAAGTAATGGTCAGTGCCTGCCTGCTGGGTGAAAACTGCAAGTACAGCGGCGGGAATAACCGCAGCAAAAAACTGCTTTCCATGCTGGCCGGCCATGAGGTCATCCCTGTTTGTCCGGAAGTGCTGGGCGGACTGCCGGTTCCGCGGGTTCCGGCGGAGATTGTGGACGGGATCGTCACAAACCGGGAAGGACTGTCTGTGGACGCGGAATTCCGCCGGGGAGCTGCGGCAGCGCTGGATGCTGCAAGGCTTGAGAACGTGGATCTCATCGTGCTGCAGCCGAGGAGTCCCTCCTGCGGTGTGGGAATGATATACGATGGAACTTTCAGCGGAAAGCTGATTCCCGGAAACGGGATATTCGCCGCCCTGGCGGTTGATGCCGGTTTCCGGGTTGTGAATGCTGATGATTTTGCGGAGAAAGGAATGCCTGGAGAATGAGGATTTATGAAACAGAACTGACAGACCGGGTGCTGGAAACGCTCATTGCCATGTCGGTGGAATGGGAAGCGGAAATGAGCACATTCGGCTATCGTGCCAATGAGCGGAATGATATTGAGGGCAACCGGATCTTCCTGGCGGAAGGAGAAAACGGAGAAGTCATCGGATACCTGTTCGGGGCGCCTTTTGAATCCAAAAACATGAAGGCCGTCATGCCGGAAGGAACCCGTTGCTTTGAGGTGGAGGAACTGTATGTGGTTCCGCACCATAGGTCGGAGGGGATCGGCAAAGCGTTGTTTTCCTTTGCCGAAAAAGCAGTCCGGGACACTGCGGATTACATGGTGCTGAGCACCGCCACCAAAAACTGGCGTGCAATCCTCCACTTTTACCTGGAAGAACTGGATATGGAGTTCTGGAATGCACGTTTGTTTAAAAGAATTGCAGATGCGTAACAGCCGGATATGTCACAAACCGCCGGGATACTTCTCCCGGCGGTTTGTTTTTTTCAGTCTTGTTCCGGCCTGTATACCGCGGTTCAGTTTACAATAACGCTGTCAAATACTCCCTTGATGATCTCTTCAATCTCTTCAGGATACTCACCGTTCAGATTGTAACCGCGGATGTTGACTGCACGGTCGCTGTGGAGGATGGAATACTGGACCACACCCTGCATTGAACCGTTTGCCTCAATCTGGTAATGGAACCAGAAGCCTGTATAATTTTCTCCCTTATATATGCCGCTTTCCTCAATCATGGCATTCATGCCCTTCAGACCGTCTTCCGCCATGGCAAGGAAAACTTGCAGCTCTGCTTCTGTTGCTTTTGCAAGATCCAGCTCCATGTTGATCCGGTCTGCCGCAATCTGGAATTCAGTCTCGTAATCAGTCAGGAACAGGCCGTAAGCAATAATCTTATTGCTGCTCATAAATTCCCGGAATGAATCATATGTAAATCCGACCTGGGACAGTAAGCTGTACAGCGGAGCGTCTTTATCGGAATACATCGTCACATACATAATGCTGTCGGGAATTTTCGCGTAAATCGCAACGTCTTCAAATTTTTCATAATTTTTCAGTTTCTCGGCGGTAAATGTCTCTGCTCCGGCGGTGGGAATGGAAACCACCAGCAGGAGTGCGAGCAGTGCGGAGATGATTCGGGTCATTTTCTTCATGGACTGATCATTCCTTTCTTGTTTGCTTGCCGTTTGATCCGGTTGGTTATTTGTTTTCCGGTTTGCCCTTGAATTACGTATCGCTTTCCGGCCGGGTAATCATAATTGTGTCATATACCTGCCGGATAATGCTCTCATTTTCTTCGGAAAATTCCCCGTCAAAGCCGTAAACACGGATGTTGACCGTTCGTAGTCCATCAATGATGGAATACTGGATCACATGCTGGACAGTATCTTCATTCTCAAACGTATAAAGGAACCGGAAGCCCTTGTACAGTTCTCCGTTATAAACACTGTAATCAACCACTTTGGCGCCGAGGCTTTCCAGCTGTTTTTTGGCCTGGGTCAGGTATACATTCATGAGCACATCGGGTGAATCATTCAGGTTGACAGGACTTGCAAGGTCATCAATCACAAGGGAAAATTCGCTTCTGTAGTCTGTCAGCATTAATCCGTAAATATACATCTGGTTTTCCTGCATATACTGCAGAAACTGCTGTCGCGTCATTCCACTGCTGCCAAGTATGGAAAACAGCGGGGCTGTATCCGGGGATTCCCCGGTTACATACATCACGCTGTCAGGTATTTTCACATAAATCCCTTTCTCTTCAAAACAGATCATGTCTTCCTCTGCCGCAGCAGGGACAGCTGTGATACAAAGTATTGCGGCCAGGATGACCGCCAGAACGGCCCGGGTTTTCACAATCGCGCTATTCATTCCGTTTGTTTCCTTTCTTTGTTTTTTACCCGTTTCCGGAATTGTCATTTCCCCAATCAATGGAGGTCTGGCTTTCCGGCACCCACAGGCGGTACCATTTGTTTCCCTGTTCGAACTCAACCTCCACATATCCGTTCTCATGCCCGTAGGCAACGACATCCTTCCATCCGTTGATGGTCACCTTCGCCTTGGCATAGTTGGTTCCAGGGCCGCGATAGGTATCCGATGTTGCGTTGACGGTACCCTGCCCGGTGGGATAGTATTCCTTCACCTGGTCCAGGTCCACAGCCACACGCTTCAGCCCGGTCCAGACGCGGTACCTTCCCTTGCCGGCATTGTCAAAGTCCACCAGGACCCACCAGGTGGTTCCGACATATTCCTTTCCGAGTACGCGGACCGTCACGTTCTGCCAGGTGTCCGGGAGGAATGTACCGGGTTCGTCATACTTCTGTCCGGGACCGGATCGCGTGGCCAGCTTATCCTTAAGCCGCACGCCGGTTACATCCGGTTTGCTTTTGTATATCGTAGGTACAGGCGTTGCTGCGGCCGGCATGGCACTGTATGCCGGCGCGTTTTTCACCAGCATGATCTCCGACAGGCATACGTCATTCGGGAACCGGCTGCCTTTGTAGGAGGTCATTGCGGATATCCTGACCGCAACGACGTTCTCCCGATGTCCGGTGGAAAGCTTCTGCCAGTCTGTAAACACCTCGTCCCGCAGGGTGAATTCCAGCATATCCCGGTATTTTGTTTCCCCGTTATAGAGGAAATCAACCCGAATTTTCTTCAGTCGGGCATTGATGTAGTACTCATCCGTTCCGGCATCCGTCCATCCCCAGAATCCGTTTTTGATCCAGATCTGGTCGACCGCCTGGACATAGCCGGTATAAAGGGTCAGCTTCGTCTTCCCGTCCAGCCCGCCCTTTTTGGCGGAGAACTGCCAGCAGGTGGTCTCATCATTGTCTATGGCAAATTCAGGCAGCCACTTGTCGGAAATCCAGCTGGTAGCATCAATCCCGGTAAGGCGGATTTTCACGCAGTCATCCTGCCCGGGAATCTGTTCCAGGGTCGGATCGGTATAAACCGGTGCTGCAGTCGGAAGCGCAGTGGTTTCCGTACTCCCGTAATGGGGCTTTCCGCACATGGAGCAGAAAATGCCGATATTGTCCGCAAAGCCGCAGTGCGGACACAGCCAGGTTTCAGCTGCCGCCCCGGTGATGCACAGCACCAGCAGAAGCGGCAGGACAGTACAGATTGTCTTGCGGAGTCTTCGCTGCATGGTGATCCTCCTTCGTCATTGATTCGGTGCTTTTATATATTGCATTCTGATAGTACGGTTCTCTGCATATATCATACATGGTTTGCAGGATGGAATCAAGGAATTCTTTGTATTTCCCACAGTCCGCATCCCCGTACACTGAATCAACGAAAACAGCCTGTTTTTTCTTCCCGGCCCTTTTCCGGACATCAAAGCCATGGTATAATTGTTAATTGGTGGATTTTGGTTATTTTGATCCTGGAACTGCGGAGGTTCTATGAGTTTTTTTGATATTTTGTCTCTTCTCGGTGGTTTGGCTATGTTTCTGTACGGCATGCGCCTGATGGGCGATTCCCTGAAGGAGAACTCTTCCGGAACGCTGAAAACCGTCATGGAAAAAGTAACCGACAACGCGTTCAAAGCGTTTGTCCTGGGCATTGCGGTCACCGCCCTGATTCAGTCCTCCACTGCGACAATTGTCATTACAGCCGGCCTGGTTGGTGCGGGAATTCTGTCTGTTCGTCAGTCCCTGGGCATTATTGTCGGTGCAAACGTCGGTACAACAGTCACCGGCCAGATCATCCGATTACTGGATCTCAATGCTTCCGGAGATACTTCCATCCTCCGATTTTTCCAACCCTCAACCCTGGCGCCCCTTGCGCTGATTATCGGCATCATCCTGATCATGACCGGAGTTCTCAAGAATTCCCGTTCCATCGGCAACATTGCCATCGGGTTCGGAATCCTTTTCTCCGGTTTGCTGAACATGACCAGTGCGGTCAATGCCCTGCAAAAGTCCGGTATCGTGGAGCAGCTGTTTTCCGGCCTCGGAGACAATCCTTTCCTGGGATACCTCACCGGTGCAGCCGTTGCCTTCACGCTTCAGAGTTCATCCGCTGCTGTGGGTATTCTGCAGGCTTTCTCTTCCAGCGGTTTCCTGACCTTCAAAGCCATCTATTCAGTGATCGTCGGTATCTATCTGGGCGACTGTGTCACCACTGCGATTGTTATTTATATCGGTGCCAACCGGGAAGCCCGCCGCGTCGGCATCATCAACATTATGTATAACCTGGGCAAATCCGCCATGGTGCTGATTGTGATCACCGTAATCCATCATCTGGGCCTTCTGGATGGACTGTGGAATGCCACCGTCAATTCCGGTATGATTGCCAATACCAACACAGTTTTCAACCTGGTATGCGCCATCTGTCTCCTGCCCACGCTGCAGGTGCTGGAACGCCTGAGCGACCGCATTCTCAGAAAGAAGAAGGAAGATGAGGATCCGCATGACGAGCTGCTGAAAGCGCTTAATCCCGTCTTCTTCGCCACTCCCGCCCTTGCGTTCCGCAGCTGCTATGATGTGCTGATTACCATGTTCCGGCTTTCCCGGGAGAACCTTTCCCGCGCTCAGGTGCAGCTGGATGATTACACAGAAGCCCGTCAGATGGAAATCGACACCGATGAACTGCAGGTCGACCGGCTCACCGATAACCTGAGCCGTTACCTCGTGGAACTGCTCCCGCACCTGCAGAGTGAGAACCATATCTCGATCCTGAACCAGTATTACAAAGTTTCCACGGAATTTGAGCGGCTCGGAGACCAGGCAGTCAATATCTCAGATATCGCATCCCGCCTCAACGCCAATTTCTCCGGGTTTTCAGAAACATGCAAAAAAGAAATTGCCGTCCTGCAGGATCTCATTCAGGATATCCTGGACAATGCGGAGAAGGCTTTCTCAGATAAGGATGAAAAAACCGCGTCCATGATCGAGCCGAAGGTCCACGTCGTCAATGATCTGATCAACCAGATGACGCAGAATCATTTCAGCCGGATGAGTGCGGGGCAGTGTTCCCTCCTGGCGGACGCGGTATTTTCCAACCTGATGGCGGAATACAAGCGTGTCGCCGGCACCTGCTCCAACACCGGCATGGCCACGCTGGTCCGGATTCATCCGGAACTGGCTTCCCGGGAACACCTTTTCCTGGAAACTCTGGATGAAAACGGCAGCGCTGAATATAAATCCGTGTTGAACCAGACGCATCAGGTCTATTTTGACCGGCTGAACGCAGTGGAAGCAGAGCCCGCCCCGAAGGAAGCCGGCCTGGCAACCGTCTGACACAGAACATGCTAGAGAAGCTCCGTATAATACCGGAGCTTCTTTTTATTTCAGAATTGGAATAATCTCATGCAGGTCTGCAATCATATAATCAATTCGGTACCCGTCCGGCGCTGTTTTCCGTTCCGGATTATACCAGCAGGTTTTGATCCCAGCATTGTTTCCGCCCCGGATATCGCTGGTCAGGGAATCTCCGACAATCATCACCTCGTCCGGGGTTTCCGGGCGGATTCGGTCCATAACCGCATCAAAGAATGCTTTGTTCGGTTTTTCCACTCCCAGTGCTTCTGAAAGAAATATCCCGTCCATTATTTTCCCAAGCCCGGAAGCTTCCAGCTTCCGGGTCTGCGCAGTAATTGTCCCGTTGGATACCACATACTGCCGCACCCGCCCTCGCAGGCTTTTCACAATGATGAAGCTGTCATCCCGAAAAACAATTGTATCGCCCAGCCGTATCTGGTACAGCCGGTTGAACTCCTCCGCCAGCGATACCGGCACGCCGATTTCCCCGAAAAACTGCTCATACCGTCCGATCAGGACCTGCTGCTTGGTAATCTCGTTCCGTTCCAGCCTTTGCCAGAATCCCTCGTTGATCTCGGAATAACGCCGGATCATTTCATCCGTGCATTCGCCAAGTGAAAACTCGCTGAAAAGGCACCGGACAGCCGCGCGTTCCGCTGCTTTAAAATCAAGGAGAGTGCCGTCCACATCCCACAGCAGTGTCCTGATCATTGCCGTCTTCCTCCACAATGTAAAAACAACCCGGAGCCGGAAGGTTCCCCCTCATGCTCCGGGTATACAGCATTATATCATGCTTCCGGAAATCGGTACAATCCCTGGGATGGGATTATCCCCAGTTGCCCAGCAGGTCAAACTTCAGCTCGATCCCTTCCGACTCGTACAGAATCGTGCCGTTTTCCGTCATGGAGAAAACAGCCTCGATGGATTCATCACTGTCAGCAGTGTCATATTCACCGGCTGCGTTTTTTGTAAACACGGTACCGGTTCCGCTCGCTGTCAGTTTTCCGGATGCCGCGTCAAAACTGCCGGTCATCAGGTACAGCGTATATGTATCTGCGTTTTCCTTACCGCGTTGAATATAGACGGTATAGTCGAAAACACCTTCTTCGCCGCCGTTGAACATGAATTCGGCTTCCGTTTCTTTTTCCTCATTCCGCCAGACACCCTCGAACGGTCCGATGTTCACAAATTTCAGGCCTGCGCCGGCATCATCATAGCCGTCCTTCCAGATCAGGAAACCGTCCCCGTCAATGACGAATTCCGTTTCCTTCCCTTCTTCGTCGATTCCCTCATATGCATAGGTGTCACCATAAATCTCTTCTCCTGTATCCGGATTGATCGTATAATCCGAGCGAAGGGATGAAAGGGAAACCAGGGAATCCGTATCTTCATGGTAATAGCAGGCATACTCATATTCAGAACCGGCCGCTTCCGCTGCCCGTTCAATTTTCATATATACGCGGTAGCCTTCCTCTTCGTAGAATATTTCTGCGATGCCGCCTTCAACCGCCCAGTCTGTCTCAAATTTCTTTCCGCCTTCCGGCTGCGGAACCTCATCCGCTGCCGCAAAGGCCGCCAGAAAGATCATCACCACAGCCAGCAGGATACCCAGGATTTTCTTCATCTTCTTCGTCTCCTTTGTTTTGTTTGGTTTCTGTGCTCCGAAACGTCAGATGGCAATACTTTTTACCGGATGATTATACTATATTCTTACGAACATTTGAACTCAGATAAACAGACCTTTTTTTGTTCTGCAAAAAACAGAGCCGGAGAACAGAGCTTTCTCCGGCGATGTGAGGAGCATTTTATGTAGAAGCAGAACTGGAATTATTCTCCGGCAATGCTTGCAACCGCTTCATCCGTCCGGATCAGGAAATCCAGGTAATGGAACTCCACCGGAATATAATCCAGCATCGGCTTTTCCTTCAGTTCTCCTGTAAAGGCGTCAATCACAATCCCGATCTTGCAGGGCGGAATCTGGCCAACCCCGGCAAAAGCTTCTTTCAGGCGTTCCTGGTATTTCTTCATTGCACGGTCAGTGGAGTATTCCTCCTCAAAGTAGGAATGATCTTCCAGGTAAATAAACCATACCGGTGTCCCATCCAGCACATAGCAGGCACTGAGCCCCGGAACAAACAGTGTCTCCATGTCAATACCTTTCCACCCCATCCGTTCCGATGCGGCGTCCCTGGCTGTAACCAATGCGGTATTGTAATCCAGCGCACCTTCCGGCGGTACAATGATTCCCCGGTCGATAACCGCCAGGTATCTCGGCCAGATTGTGTTTCTCTGTTCCTGGCTGACTCCCTCCAGCTTTTCCTTCCACTTGGCGCATACCTCCGCCATGCGCCAGGCACAGTCATCCCGGTGGAAGCATTCCTTCAGCTCAATCTCCAGCTGTCGGTCCAGGTTAATTTTCTCCGGTCCTTCCATACTGATGAGATTCCATTGATCGTCTGTTTCAAAAACCAGAAGTCCATCCTCATCCTCCGGGTGATCTTTCATAACGACGCTGAAAGACCACATTCCGTCTTCATAAAAGATCTGGCCGGTCTTAACCTGCTCCCGACCCAGTCCCGTTTCTCTTTCCAGCACTGCAAACGCCAGGTCCCATTCGTTTTCATCATTCGCTGCCATGGCGTTTCCGGCAGCAAGAAACATAATCATAACCAGGGCAATTGCTCTCTTTACGGTTTTCATGTCCGCACCTCCGTTTTTTATGGTTTCATCATTTATGACGATGCGAAGGTCCGGTTTTTTACGCCGCATGAAAAAAAACACACGCTGAATTCCGTGTGTTTTTCATCCGGGCCGATCCGCTGCCGCTTACTTTTGTGTCTCCATTCCTCCGATTACGTCCATGATCTCCTTCGACCATGTATCATCGTTCCCGCTCAGCGGAAATTCTGCAAAAGTCTTTGTCCGGCTGTCCACCCGCGTGATCGCTGCATTGTCAATATGGAGTGTCATCGGATACTTCTCCTTCATCCGGTTTTCAAGCTGTTCCTTCGTATGGCTTCCCTTCGGGGCTTTCCGTGCAGTACCGGTTACAATACCCGCCACATGGGCATGATACATCCTGAACAGGTTGCGGATATAATCCATGGAATAGTAGTTGGCGGAAAACACCCACACATCATATCCATGTACCCCCAGATACCTGAACAGGGCCGGAATCCCCAGCCGGAGTCTTTCCCTGTATATATTGCGGAATGGGAACGGCAGCGGTTTCTCTGCCGGTCCGTTTTTTTCTTTCTGGAAAACAACCTCATCCAGATCCAGTGTCACACGCTTGTCATGGCTGGCTGCGGCGAGCATCTTCCGGATATCATTTTCCTGGGTCAGGTTCACGATTTTCACCGGAATCTGCTTCAGGCCTGTACGGTAAGCGGCTGCCCACCGATGGTGGCCATTCATGATCATGTAGCCGTCCGGACGGATTCGCTCCACGGTCAGCGGTTCTTTTGCTGCCGGGGATACAAACCTCGCATCGTTTTTGTTTTTCCGGATGCGGCGGTATTCTCTTTCATAATTGGAAACAATTTCATAGTTCGGTCCAATCTTCGGGAAGCAGAATTCGTCGTCCGGGTTCGGATGCAGTCGTTTCAGTGTTGTCTTCCGAACCAGCAGCCGACGGATGATTCCGGCATGAATCGGCACATAGATGCCCTCGACCTTCTGGACTTCATCTGCAAGAAACTGCTGAAACTGGATATTTCCTCCGGCCATATGCTCTTCTCCGTTTCCTGTTGGATATACAATAACATTAACAAATCATCATGTACTTTTCAAGTCATACATAAAAAAGGTTTCCCATGCATTTTTTGCCCAAAACCGCTTTATTTCGCCCCAAATATGTGCTATAATCACGAAAACACAGGAAAAATCAAAAATTTCATCAAGGAGGCCCGGACTATGACCATTACCAAAACCATGAACGGAACTACGCTGGAAATCGCCCTGGAAGGCCGTCTGGATACCATGACCGCCCCCGAGCTGGAAGCGGAGCTGAATAAGGATATGCCCGGTGCGGAAAGCCTTGTTCTCGATTTCAGCAAACTGGATTACATCTCTTCAGCCGGTCTGCGCGTCCTGCTTTCTGCCCATAAGGTCATGTCCTGCAAAGGCGGCATGAAGGTGACCGGCGTGAATGAAATCGTTCAGGAAGTGTTCGATGTCACTGGTTTCGCCGATATCCTGACGATTGAATAAACAATTTGTGAGGAAGGAGTTAATGCCATGAAATCCAATGTGATTATCATTGACAATCAGGGCAATGGTTTTGACAAATCCCTTGAAGAAGCCCGCAAAGTTGCCGATTATGAAGGCCTGACCCATAAGGAATCCCTGCAGCTGCAGCTGTGTGCAGAGGAAATGCTCAGCATGGCCCGGGGAATTACCGGGGAGATGCAGGCATCCTTCTGGATTGAAACCGAAGGCCGCGCCTTTGATCTGCATATGTCCACCAAAACAGTCATGGACAAGGAAAAGCGCGCCCTGCTTCTTGCTGCGGCAACCTCCGGCAAAAACGAAGCCGCAAAGAGCTTCCTCGGGGCAATCCGCGATTCTTTCGAGTACGCCATGGCCGCGGATGTGGATCACAGCGACGAAGCGCTGCCGGATGACCTGCTCAGCGATCTTCCGAATCATGTGATCGAATGCCTGGATCCCGAATGGGACAAGTATGAACAGTCCACGCTGAAGCGTCTCGCGGAAACCATCCGGATCGGCATCCGTGGCGATAATGTGGATATGACGGTCACCAAACGCTTCGCGTAAGAAAACCTCTTCCTTTGCCATCCCCATATACCCGGGGGATGGTTTTTTTCTGCCGGATAGCTGATCCGTTTTTCTATGACAATAGCTGGCTGTTCACATGTCCCGGATACCTTTTTCCTTTCCTCTATTGACAAATACCCTCTGAATTCGCATAATTGAAATATGGATCTGGATAGATCGTTACAATTGAAAAGGAGGCATTTCCCAATGAAAAAATTGCTTGCATTGCTCCTCGCTGTGATGATGGTTCTTTCTGTTTCTTCCGCTTTTGCGGCCGGAAAGGTCATGCTGTACTCCTCTATGCAGGAAGCGCAGCTCCAGGCTATTGAAAAAGCATTTGAAGCCAAATATCCGGACATTGATATGGAGTATTATTATGCCGGCGGCGGTAAACTGGTCACCAAGATGACCACTGAAGCTGAAGGTGACGGCCAGATCGCGTGCGACCTGGTATGGCTGGGCGACCCGTCCGACTATGAAGCTTTCAAAGCCAACGGCTGGCTGCTGCCCTATGTCTCCCCCGAAACGGATCATATTGCCAAGGAATATATGGATGTCGAAGGTTACTACACCGCCGGCCGTCTGGTCACCATGGGTATCGCCTGGAACATCGGACTCGTCGATGAAGCGGATGCCCCCAAGACCTGGAATGACCTGCTGGATCCCAAGTGGAACAATCAGATCATTATGACAGACCCGTCCCAGGCATCCACCACCAAGTACTGGATGGCCGCCATGATGCAGTCCGAAAAGTATGGCGAAGCTTATTTTGAAGCGCTGAAGGCCAACGGTGTGGAGCTGGAAAGCGGCACCACCGCCACCCACAATCGTGTTGCGGACTCTTCCTATATGGTTGGTATCTGCCTGGACTATGTATCTGCCAACCTGATTGCGGAAGGCTCCCCCATCCAGTTCCATTACACCACGGATGACGTGATCACCATGACCAGCCCGATCGCCATGATCAAAGGCTGCGCCAATGAAGAAAACGGCAAGATCCTGATGGACTTCATCCTTTCCAAAGAAGGCCAGGAAGTCCTGGTGGAGAACAACCTGGTTTCTGTCCGGGACGACGTTGAGATGCAGGTGGACACCTCTGCGATTGCAGCCGTCAACATGGTCGTGGATTATAATGACCTGGGCGCCAACCTCCAGAACTACCTGGATAACTTCAACAAGATTTTCAACAAGTAATTCTCCGTTTCCCTGGGCATGCGCGCAGGACTTTGGCGGGCATGCCCGCTTTTTCTATCCGGCCTTTCACGGAGGGGAAAAAGCGGAAACGAAGCGCGTAAGGAGAACGATAGATGGCAAACGTTAGATTTGACAATATCACCTTCCGCTACGGAACAAATACAGTGCTGGAAAACTTCTCGCTGGAAGTGGAAAGTGGGAAAATCGTCTGCCTGGTCGGCCCGTCCGGCTGCGGCAAAACGACGCTGGTGCGTGCCCTGCTGGGGCTGATCAAACCGGAAACAGGTTCCATCACTGTAGGCGACCGGGTGCTGTTTGACGCGAAAAAGCGCATCAACGTCCCGGCTGAAAAGCGGAATATCGGCATTGTATTCCAGGATTACGCCGTATGGCCGCATATGACCGTACTGGAAAACGTATGCTATCCCCTGAAAAAGCAGCGCCGGCCCAAGGAAGAGATCCGTGAACGGGCTATGCGCGCTCTCGAGCAGGTACACATGACGGAATACGCCAGGCATCTGCCCAACCAGCTTTCCGGCGGACAGCAGCAGCGTGTGGCCATTGCCCGGGCGCTGGTGATCGACAGCGATCTGCTGGTAATGGATGAACCGATCACAAACCTGGATGCCAAACTGCGGGAAGAAATGCTGCTGGAAATCCGGATGATCCAGAAACGGCTCAATGCAACCATCCTGTATATCACCCATGATCAGCAGTCTGCCTTGCAGCTGTGTGACAAAATGGCCATTATGCAGCAGGACGGCACCCTCTGCCAGTATGGCACGGATGAGGAAATCATCCTCCATCCCGCCAACCGTTTTACTTTCGAATTCATTGGCGTTTCCAACTTTATCCCCCTGGAAAAAGTCGGAAACACCATGTGCCTGAATGTCGGTGAAAAGATCCCCTTTCCGGATGCAGTTCCGGAGGAAGCGGCAAACGGCGGTTACGAGATCGGTGTGCGTCCCAATGACATCGTATTCGATCCCGAATCTCCCTTGCAGGCCAGGGTGGATTCCAGGGTTTTCCTGGGCAGTGAATATAACTACTTCCTCTCCCTGGGCAGCAGGCAGATCCGTGTTCAGCAGTCCATGCTGGATGCCCGTACCCTCGGTACGGCTGATGAAGGGGAAACTGTTGGCATCCGGTTCCTGAACAGCCGCTGTTATCCCGCAAAGAAAGAAGGTGCATCCGCATGAAGCGCTTGGGTGGTGTCAGTGCAGAGCTCGCAGCCGTGGACGGACGGAAACGGCTGAATATGGACAAAGTGATGACCGTTGTCTGCTTTGTACTGCTGCTCATCATTGTGGTCATACCCATCGTGATGATCATCTTCAATGCTTTCTTCAATGAAGGCAAGCTGGAAACCCAGATGTTTGTCGAACAGGTGACTGACGGCAAAAACCTGGAGGCAATGTGGAACACCCTCAAGATTGCGCTGTTTGCCACCATATTCGGCACCATCATGGGCGTATTCTATGCCTGGCTGCTGGGCCGGAGCGATATTCCCGCAAAAGGCCTGATGCGGGCGCTGTTCAACATCCCTTACATGTTCCCGCCCTTCCTCGGTGCCATGGCATGGGATATGATGTTCAATGGCCGTTCCGGCTACATCAACAAGATGCTCCGGGATCTCTTCGGCCTGACCCAGATGCCCATCAACATCAATTCAGTCTGGGGCATCGTATTCGTGGAGGTCAGCTATTACTTCCCCTTTGTTTTCATGCAGGTGGTTTCCGCGCTGGAGCGCATGGATCCCACGCTGGAGGAATCCGCCCGTATCGCCGGTGCAAAACAGCGCCAGGTGATCTGGAAGATCACCCTTCCGCTGGTCAAACCCGCTATCTCTGCAGGCGCACTGCTGATCCTCACTACCTCCCTGGCTCACTTCGGCGTACCGTCCATCCTGGGCTACGCCAAGGGCATATACACCCTGCCGACCCGGATCTACGCGGTTATTTACAATTCCGGCGGATCATTCGACGGTATCCGCCAGGGTGCTGCGCTTTCCGTCATGCTGGTCGTAGTCGTCGCGCTGGCACTGGTGCTGCAGAACAAAATACTGTCCGCGGGAAATTACGATATCATCAAGGGCAAATCCATGCGCCCGACCCTGATCAAGCTTCGCGGCGCAAAAATCCCGCTTTTCCTGCTGGCAATCCTGACGCTGGTGCTGATTGTAATCGTGCCCCTGGTCATGATCGTGCTGGTCTCCTTCCTGAAAGCTTACGGCCTGCCGATCGAATTCAAAAACTTCACCTTTGCCCAGTATGAAAAGGTATTTACCGCCAACGGTACCATCGCCGCGATCCGGAACTCGCTCTTTGTCTCAATCACCGCGGGTATTGTGTGTATGTTCCTGGGTACGCTGGTCGCTTATGTGGTCCAGAAAATCCGGCCAAAGGGCAAAGGCGCACTCGAGGTTATTTCCATGCTTCCCTACGCCATTCCCGGCACGGTGCTGTCCATCGGTGTGATCCTGGCATGGAGCGGGCGTATTGTGGGGATCAACCTGTACAACACCATATGGATTATCCTGGTGGCTTATATGGCCCGGTATCTGAGCTTCAGTATGAAGACATCCTCCGCCGCTCTGCTGCAGGTTCATTCCTCATTGGAGGAAGCTGCCCGCGTATGCGGCGCCAGCCATACCGAAAGCCTCAAGGATATTACATTGCCCCTGATACGGCCAGCCATGGTCAGCGGCTTCTTCCTCATCTTCCTGCCGGCCATGCGCGAGGTAACGACATCCATCCTGCTGTATGGGCCGTATACCCGTACGCTGGGTGTCCAGATTTACTCCCTGCGTGATGCGGGCATGATTCCGCAGGCCGCTGCGCTGGCAACCGTCGCCATCGGTATCATCATTATCCTCAACACCATTGTCACCAAGATCACAAAGGACCGGAAGGGGGTGTAACCTGTGGGAGATCAGATTGTTCTGGATCATGTTACCAAGCGGTTCACCACCAAAACACTGGGTGATATCGTGGCTGTGGATGATTTCAACCTGCGGGTGCACGAGGGAGAATGCTTTTCCTTCCTGGGGCCTTCCGGTTGTGGAAAATCCACTACCCTGCGGATGATTGCCGGATTTGAGGACCTGACGGAGGGTGAAATCGAACTCTGCGGCAGGCTAGTGTCCTCCCGCAAAAAGAATCTGTATGTGCCGCCCGAAGAGCGCGGCCTGGGCATGGTTTTCCAGGCATTCGCGGTCTGGCCGCATATGAACGTTTTTGAAAACGTAGCATTCCCCCTGCGCATTCAGAAGGTAAACAAAACGGATATTGAGCGCCGGGTGAATGAAGCCCTCCACCATACCAGCCTGACCGGTCTGGAAAAGGCATGGCCGAGTGATCTTTCAGGCGGTCAGCAGCAGCGTATTGCGCTGGCCCGTGCCATCGTTACCAATCCCAAGGTCATGCTTCTGGACGAACCGTTGTCCAACCTCGACCCGAAGCTGCGTGAAACCATGCGCTTTGAGATCAAGGCGCTGCAGCGCAAGTTCAATTTCACCATCATCTTCGTGACCCATGACCAGTCTGAAGCGATGGCAATCTCCGACCGGATGATGGTTTGTGATATGGGCAGGATCATGCAGATCGACACTCCTGAAAACCTGTACAACAAGCCCTGCAATCGTTTTGTCCACAACTTCCTCGGCGAGAGTACCTTTATCAATGTGGTTATTCAAGATGGCAAAGCCTATCCGAAAGGCCATATGGACCAGGCGCTCAACCTTTCCGTACCGGATGATGCTGCTGAAGAAATGGTCGTTGCAACTCGTCCGAATGAAATCGCGCTTTCCGGCCCCGATCAGGACGGCTACCAGACCCATGTGGAAAAACGTATTTTCCTGACAGATCGGACCGAATACCTCGTGCCTGTCGGAGACCAGCTGCTGAAGGTACAGACGCCCCACCGCGTCACTTTCGCCCAGGGGGAAGCCTGCAGTGTTCACCTGGTGGAACCGATGTGGTATCCTGCCGACGACGCGGCTGCGGAAAAGGAACGTGCACGCCGTCAGCTGGTGTAATTCAGACCCAATCGGGAGACATATCCGTTTCCTTTTTGGCGTGGCCGGGAGAAGGCTTCTCCCGGCCATTAATTTATTCTTCCTCTTGCCCGCCTTCTGCCGCGCAGGTATAATAATTCCAGATACAGACACATCATCAATATCCGGGAGGCATCATTATGCAGCACCGCATCACTGTACCCGGCCCGCTCCTTGACGAAAGCGGACACCTGATCGAAAAAGGATACGCGCTCTCTCAGATCCGTCAGTATGACCGTTCACGTGTCAGGGCTTCCAGGTTCCGGCTGAAGGAATGGGATTATTACTGCATCTGTACAGATCGTTTTGCCCTGGCGCTTACCGTCGCCGATAACGGATACATGACGATGGACAGCATCTCCATGCTTGATTTTGAAAAGAACAGTCAGGTCACGACGTCCCGGATGTCCCTGCCGTTTATCGCGAAACGGGATCTCCCCTTCTCCTCCGCATCCGGCAATATCCGGGTCTGCGGAAAAGGGTATGAAATCCACTTTGACAATGACGGGAAATCGCGGCATCTTTACGGACAGATGGACCGTTTTTCCGGGGAAACCGGAATCTCGTTTGATGTCACGCTGACAGATGCGCCGGAAGAAACCATGGTCATCGCGACGCCCTTCCCGAAAAAGCCCACGGCTTTCTATTACAACCAGAAGATCAACTGCATGCGGGCGGATGGTACGGTAAAATTCGGAGACAGTGTATATCAGTTTGATCCTTCGGAGGATTTCGGCGTCCTGGACTGGGGCCGCGGAGTCTGGACGTATGACAATACCTGGTACTGGGGATCTGCCTCAGGCATTGCCGGCGGTGTGCCGTTTGGGTTCAACATCGGTTATGGTTTCGGCGACACCTCCGCCGCCAGCGAAAACATGCTGTTTTACAACGGAAAAGCGCATAAGCTTTCCCAGGTGAAATTTGAAATCCCATCCGCGGACGGAAAAGACGATTTCATGTCCCCGTGGAAGTTCAGCAGCGATGACGGCCGGTTTGAAATGGACTTCATCCCCCTGATGGACCGCAGCGCAAAAATAGACCTGAAGCTGATCTGTTCAGACCAGCACCAGGTCTTCGGCCGCTTTTCCGGAACAGCCGTCCTCGATGACGGGCAAAAGGTCGTAATAAAGGACCTTACCGGCTTTGCCGAGAAGGTCCGTAACAAGTGGTAAAACCGCTTACAGTGTCAGGGAATCAATCTGTGGGAGCAGCTCCGCGATATGTTCTGCAGTATGGCGGTACCGCAGCTTCCGAAGGGCATCATCCGGGAATTCCTTGTCCAGCACATCAATAAACCGCAGGCAGCCGAGCAGGGCAATCTTTTGCCTTGCTTTTTTGATTGCTTCTTCATCCGGATTGCCGAGGTATTCCCGCAGGGTTTCCGAGAAAATCCGGGTACAGGTTTCTTCGGAAAGGCCGTGGAATTTCAGCGTATTGCCCGGATCATCCTCCGAGAATGAAATATAGCTCGTATAGAGCGCTCCGAACTCAAACACCGGATCTCCGGTGCTCAGCGTATCCATATCGATCATCATCAGGGTTCCGTTGGAATCCATCACGTTCATTAGGTGGGCGTCTCCGTGCAGGATGTGCCGGTTTTCCGGCATCGCTTCCAGCATTTTGATCACCCTTCCGGCGTTTCTTTTCCCGATATCCCCGGCCATCCGTTCTGCAACCGTCACAAAAACCCTGCGGGCATCCGGCAGATCCCCGGGGGCTGCTTCCAGTGCGTGAATGGATTTCAGCAGTTCCACATACCGGTGAATGATGCCCGGAATCTGTTCCGGATCCCGGATTACCTGCTTGTTCAGGTTCTCGGCGTTGACCATCTCAAACATGGCCCCATAGCAGTCTCCCGCCTTCACCGTATCAAACGGGATCGCGGTGGGAATGCCCAGCAGGAAGGCTTTGCGTGCCCGTTCCCGTTCCGCACGGATCACGGGAATCATCTCTTCCCCGCCTTTGTACACCTTCACAATGGTATCCCCGTCATACCGGTATACCGTTCCGATGGCGCCCCGGCCGATCTCCCGGCAGTTGTCCACGGAGATTTCCCGCATCTTTTTCCGGATATCCATCAGGGTATTGAATCCGGTTACTTCAAAAATATCATATACCTCCGGTGTGACATTGCGGATCACCGGTGCCTTCGGCAGTTCCTTCTGCAGGGCCAGCAGCACGCGAAGCCCGGAGCTGGAGATGTAGGTAATCCCCCGCGCGTCAATCACCAGCGGCAGCCTGGGGTGCTCCGCCGCGGCTTTCCGGATCTCTGTTTCCAGCTCTGCCGCATTGTCCGACCGGATTGAACCGGAAGGCTGGATAACCAGCTTTCCATCTTCCTCATAGATCTGCACCGTATCACCTCATATTCTTTTTTTCTTTCCGGAATCAATATACCATATACCCGTTCGTTTTGAAACAGGGATCCTCCAGTGTCAGAAACCAAGGCTGTCATTTACCAGGATCACATGAATCCGGTCCGTATGGCGGGAATAGCGCGTGATCAGGATCTGGCAGCAGATCGTATCCGGCGACTTGCAGTTCATGCAGGCGCCGGTTTTGGAGCACGGTGTGCTCAGGGCGAACCGTTGGGCATTGATCGGTGCGGCTACATTGCGGGCGCGTTTGATCGCCCCGTCAATATCAGCACACACCTTGTTCATCCCGACAATGAAAACCACCTTTTTCGGTCCCTGCGCAATCGCGGATACCCGGTTTGAATTTCCGTCAATATTCACCATCACTCCGTCGGAAGTAATGGCATTCGCGCTGCTCAGGAATACGTCCGCGTCGTATGCGGCCAGCATTGCCGCCCGCTTGTCTTCATATGCGTCCCGGTCAATAAAATGATAATTCCCGTTCTTCAGCGCGTCCACCAGTCCGACCTCATGCGCGCTCATCGCGCCTCCCATTGTTACGGACGAACCTTCCGGGATCAGTTCCAGCGCAATCCGCAGTGCTTCCTCGCGAGACGGTGCGTAATACCCGCTCATATTGCGGGATTTCAGTCCTCTGATCACGGTCTGGGCCAGCAGTTCGTTTCGTTTGTTCATTGCGGGATTCATAATCTTTCCTCCTTCTGTCCGGGGTACATGATCATTCGTCATTTCCGTTCATTTCATACAGGGCAGCCGCTTTCCTCAGCTCGGTCCGGATATCCTCAACCAGGCTGGCCGGCGATACAACCCGTACAATATTCGCGTGTTCCACCGCCCAGTGTTTCATGGCCTCCGTGCTCACCAGCAGGCGGCAGGATACTTTTCCGTCTTCCTGCTCATGGAATGAAACATGCCGTCCGAAAAAGTCAATGATCAGGCTGACCGCACCTTTCGCAGTCACAAATTCCACCTTTTCCGCCTTTCCGGAAAACATGTTCAGGTTCTGGTACACATAGTCCTGGAGATTCAGCCCGTCTTCCAGCCCTTCAACCTGGCTTTTCGGTTTCACCGGAGTCTCCAGCAGGGCAATATCCGTAATCCGGTCAATGCGGTAGTTGGAAACCGTATCGTGATGGTCATTGTTGCAGATCAGGTAATACCGCCCCTCACTGGCCACCATCTGGTAGGGATTCAGCGTCTGGCGTTTCACGGTGCCGTCTGCGTTCATTCCGGGATGCAGTTTCATGTCCGTTCCATAGTAGTTATAGGTAATCTCAACCTGTTTCCCGGCTGTAATTGCCTCATCCAGGATATCGATGGTATGGAACAGCTCCGGGTTCTGCGGGGAATCCGCTGACATGCAGTGCACATGGTTCATCCGCTGGTTGAAATAAGCGCTGGAGAGCTTTCCGAGCTTGTCAATCAGCTGCTTCCGCTGCTTATACGGCACCGAGCGGGAAAACAGCAGGCCGTCAATCAGCATATGAAGCTCCGGTTCGGTAAACTCATGCTCAAAGTACAGGTTGGTATATACGGTGTTTTCTTCCTTTTCCCCGGTCTTACGGTCTGTATGGGTCCGCACGACCTCTGTGTACTGGATATCATACCCGGCGTCAATCAGGTCCGCGATATTGCGTTTCACCGTGGCGCGATTGACTTCCAGCCCGTATTCGTCCCGAAGCTTTTCCGCAATCTGCTGCTGCGTCATGGTGTGGTCAGCATCCGTATACCGGCGCAGGATCTGCAGGATATACAGGATAATAATCTTCTTTCCGCTTTCCGTCGGCATGTGCGTTTATCCCCCTTTTTTTTCTGGAATAATCATAACTGTGATGTTCAAAAAATGCAACATCGAATTTGGTAGCATAAGTATGCAGGGAACAGAAACAGGAACAGAACGGAGGAAGAAAATATGAAATCTGTACAGAGGACCAGGGGAATCATGAAAGCCATCCGGGAAGCCGCTTTCGGCGGATTCACTCCCAGGTATGTCACAGCGGGAAGCCTCGCGTGCCGGCGGATGATCCGGAATGCCGTTACTCCCGGTCCCAGTGACGCCGCGATCCTCGCCTGGGCAAAATACGATCTTTCCAGGGAGATCCTGGGCGGTTTCTGGGAAGTCCGCGCCGCGTAAATCAGCTGACTGAACAAGGAGGGGAAAACATGAAGATCTACTTCACCATCACCGGCACGCAGTTCCGGTTCGGGCAGGAATTTATGGAAAAGGATATGCCGGTCCGTCTGGAGAAAGAACCTGATAATGAGCACGATCAGGAAGCCATCAAAGTCATGATGGAAGGGCTTGGCCAGGTCGGTTATGTGTCCAACAGCCCGCGCACTGTCCTGGGGAAAAGCTGGAGCGCCGGCCGCCTGTATGACAAAATCGGCGATACGGCCGAAGGCACCATCCTCTATGTGCTGGATAACGGCGTCCTCTGTTTCCTAGAATTGCCCGAAGCAGAGGCAGAAGAACAACAAACGGCAGTCAGCCGGTAACAGGAGGTGCTTTGGTATGTACGGAGCGATTCTGGGAGACATCATCGGGGAACCGTATGAGTTCGACCGGGGAAACAAATCCAAAAACTTTCCGCTGTTCAGCAGCCGGCCCGCATATACGGATGATTCTGTGATGACCATCGCCGTGGCGGAAGCGCTGATGAATACCCGCGGAAAGAAGCCGGAGGAAATCCGCCGGGCGCTGGTGGATTCCATGCGGGAATGGGGCGCCGCTTACCCCGATGCCGGATACGGCGGAATGTTCCGCTGGTGGCTGACTGCGGAAAACCCGGAGCCCTACGGCAGTTTCGGCAACGGATCCGCCATGCGCGTTTCCCCGGCCGGCTGGCTGTTTGATTCCCTGCCGGAAACCCGTGCGATGGCCCGCCTCACTGCGGAAGTCACCCATAACCATCCGGAAGGAATCAAGGGTGCGGAATCGGTCGCCGCAGCCATCTGGCTGGCACGTCATGGCAGTACAAAGGAGGATATCCGTCAGTATATCACCCGGGAGTTTGGTTACGATCTTTCCCGCACCTGCGATGAAATCCGTCCGACGTACCGTCATGTGGAAAGCTGCCAGAAAACCGTTCCGGAAGCCATCACAGCTTTCCTGGAGGGGAACAGCTTTGAGGATGTCATCCGTACCGCCGTTTCCCTCGGTGGGGACTGCGATACCCTCACCTGCATTGCCGGCAGCATTGCGGAAGCATTCTACGGCGTTCCGGCTGCCCTGAAGGAGAAATGCGTGTCCATCCTGCCGGAGGATATGCGTTCCGTGCTCGTATGCTTTGACCATATGCGCGGCCAGGCCTGAACCGGTACCCCTGCCTTCTCTGTTTTTTTTCCCCCTTTTCCTCGCGGCATCCCCGGATGCCGCTTTTTTATCCATATCGCAGCCAGCAACCATGAAAACCGTAAATGGCAAATCTGTATTGAATAAATTTCGTTTGATTGATAAAATATATAAAATTGTCCATGGAGGAAACATAAATGGAAAGCACAAACCTGAAGGAAGCAATCGCCGGCCTGAATGTACTGAAAAAGGATGCCCAGAAGGCTATGAAAAAGGGCCTTCCGTTCGTCCTGGCATCGGTGGTGATTTGGGGGCTGATCCTGGTCGTACAGTCCCTGGATCTGGATCTTTCCGTAAAGAATATGTGCACGTTTGTCTGCTGCGTCCTGCTGATGCCGCTGGCCATCCTGTTCTCAAAGGTCGTCGGGGCGGATATTTTCCGGAAGACCCCCAACCCGGTCAACAAACTGGCGCTCCTCAACACTCTGAACCAGTTCCTGTACATTCTTATTGTCATGTGGGCTTTCAGCCGGGCTCCGGAATATATGGTGATGGTTTATGCCATGGTCTTCGGCGCGCATCTCCTGCCTTTCAGCTGGGCGTATGACAGCAAGGCTTACCTGGTCATCTCCATTGTGGAAACAGTCGGCGCGCTTGTGCTGTATTTCCTTCTGGGCAGCATTGCTGTGGCCGCTTTCATCGTCATCGGGGAAATCGTGCTGAGCACCTTGCTCTGGATGGACTGCAAAAGGAATCTTTCGTAAACGGGCAGCATACTTCCTGATATAAATCCGGGCACCGGCTGATCTGCCGGTGCCCTTTCCTTTTCACGCAGTTGAGTTATTCTGCGCTGTGCGGTTCATCATAGGGTTGGGGGATCCCGTATGGTGTTGGATCTCCGATGTCAATACCGTAATCCTGCAGTTCCGACAGCAGCCAGTTGATTGTTCTCTGGTCAATTTCACCCCCATGGAATAATGGTTCGGTCCTGGGCTGCCATTCCGGAACAGTGCTCTCAACCGCAAATTGCTTTGCTGTTATCAGGTCTTCGCATATATGCATTTCGTGACTCGCGAAAAAGCCTTTTCCGTCCGGTGTTTCATACGCACGATCCCATAACTGGCGGTCGATATTCTCCCAGTAGTAATACTCTTCCATCTGTTCGGAAGCTTGGTCAATTTTCACGTTCTTTGTCCAGATTGTCCTGTACTCAGATGGCACACCCTGGCGGATTTCATCGCATTCCTGCAGCTCTTTGGCGGAGATTCTCATGAAGCCGCCGTTCTGCCTGGCATATTCTGTCTTCCGGTTCAGCCGGTATTTCTCCAAGTACACATACAGCACATTCTTTTCTTCGCCGGTTGTTTCATCCTTCTCAACCGCGGATTTCACCATAGCTCCCAGTTCATCGAAGCTTCCGTGGTAATCCATGGTAAAAACGATGTCCCCGCTCTTCAGTTCTGACAGATAGACGCTGTAGAATCCGTAATAAATCGGTTCCCTGGCCTGGGTAATCCTGTCAAAAGCCACCAGGCTGCCAAAAAGTGCGATACACCCGATCAGCACCCCCAGCAGGACGTTCCGCAGAATGCGCAGTCTTTTTTTTCGTTTCAGCTTGCCGGCTGCCCTGGAAAAGACTTCCTGCTCGCTTCCCTTTTCCTGTTCCGTTTTTGCGGGAATGTCCTTTTTCATCTCTTCATATACCGCACAGCATTCATCGCACCCGGCCATATGGTTCTCCACAAATTCCCGGCTCTCATCGCTGGCTACGTTGTCAATCACCAGCGGCATCAGGTCCCGGGCCATCGCACAGTCTTTATTCATGCGTTTCCGCTCCTTTCAGTTCTTCCTGCAGCATCTGCTTTGCCCTGTAGCAGGTCACCCGCGCCCAGCTTTCCGTTTTGCCGAAAACCTCGGATATTTCCCGGTAATTGAGATCGCTGAAGGTGCGCAGGGAAAACACTTCCCGGTAGGGCTCCGGCAGGTGATGAAGGGCTTTATATGCGTCGATTGCGATACCGCGGTTGATCACCATCTCCGCAAAGTCCGGTGCGGATTCCCGATCCGGATTCTCCGCAGGCAGCTCCTTTTTCTTCCGGAGTACCTGGTAATACTGGTTCCGGGCAATCGAGCACAGCCATGTACCGATGTCGCTTTGTCCCCGGAACGCGTTCCACTTTTTCAGCGCCTGGTAAAATGTCTCCTGCGTGAGCTCTTCCGCAAGGTCATGGCTCTGGCACTGCCTGAACAGATATCCGTATACCATATCCCTGTATTGCAGGTATACTGTTTCGGAATCCGGCACCCTCATCACCTCCTTTCGCACAGTTAGTTGCATTGGAACAGAAAACGTTACAGAAAAAATGCGCTTTCGCGCATTGGATGGA
Source organism: Clostridiales bacterium (assembly GCA_017569285.1). NCBI lineage: Bacteria > Bacillati > Bacillota > Clostridia > Eubacteriales > Clostridiales bacterium. The sequence continues at coordinate 3,140,737 of CP069419.1, read as the reverse complement.
CTTCCTTGTTTTCCCCTTGTTGTATCATCTATGCCTTACCGGCAAACTTTCGAAAATGCCCTGAGGATTTCATTGGCCGGTTTTCCCCAGGTACAGTATCCGTTATGGTTCTTCCCGGCCTCTTCCGGATATAGCCGGCTTCCCGGCCAGTCCCACCAGCCGGTGCCGCGGACAAACGGATGCCGTCTCAGCGCTTCGGTGAACGCCCGGTACCATTTGTTCTGGGCTTCCGGATCAGTCTCCCCGCCAAATGCCCAGTCGTTCGGCCGGTATTCGCTTCCGTTGCGCGCGGGGCATCCGCACTCCATAAACATGAACGGCTTGCCGAACTTTTCTGCTACTTTCCGGATCCGCTCCATGTTGTCGTCCAGCCGGTCGATCGGATAATACCCGGAGGAAGAGATGACGTCGACCGCGTCCCACCAGGTGATTGGATCCTCCTGGTATTTGTCGCAGTTGTACGTCACCGGGCCGCTGTAGTGCTTCCGCACTTCTGCCAGCAGCTGCCGCCATTCCGCCTCCCGGTGGTTGGTGCCGACCATCTCACATCCGGCGCAGAACATATCGGCATTGTTTTCCCGCGCCATATCCGCTGCCTTGCAGACAAACTTGGTCCATGGCCGGAACCAGTCGCTCCAGCGGGCTTCTCCCTCCACTTCATGGTCAAAGAAATGGATATATGCCCGCCAGTATCCGTCCCGGCAGTTGACCATGGCCTTGATGATGATTTTCAGGCCCAGGGCGCGTGCGTGTTCGCATACACGCCGTACATCCTCTTCGGAAATCACGTCCGGGGTATCCGTATCAATCCGGGTGGAATAGGTGTGGTCCTGCCAGGCAACAACGGGCAGGATCACCGCATTGCAGCCGGTGGACCGGGCCATCTTCTCCAGCGAATCCTTCCAGCCTTCCCGTTCTGTAAACCCGCGTTTTTCGCAGAAGCCGAATGTGTAAGCATTCAGGAAATCCATTATGATTCTCCCCTGTCCTTCCGGACGTCCGTTTTTCCGGTCCTTTCGGACCTGCATCAAGTATAACGGTTAAAGCTGGCTCCATGTCAAGCGTTTTTCTTTCAGCTGCATCCCGGATACAGTCTGAAATCTCTTGCATTTCATCTCCAGTTGACTGTATAATTTTATAAAGGGACCCGGAATCCCGAATACAATCTCATATCTGGAGGAATGATTTATGAAATATACTGCCACGCAGGTCGCCGGTATGGTGGATCATACCAATCTGAAAGCGTTCGCGTCTACGGAAGATATCCGGAAGCTGTGCGCGGAAGCCGCTGCCAACGGCTTCAAGTCCGTCTGTGTCAATCCCGTGTTTGTGAAATTTTGCCGGGAACAGCTGGCCGGCACCGGGGTGCTGACCTGTACGGTGATCTCCTTCCCCCTGGGGCAGACCACCATTGCGGAAAAGGTGAACGAAGCGGAGAATGCCGTGGCGGACGGCTGCCAGGAATTTGACTATGTCCTGAATGTCGGAAAGCTGAAGGAGCATGACTACGCCTATATTGAGGAAGAGATGGCCGCTCTCACTGCCGTTGCCCGGAAAACCGGTACCGCGGTCAAGGTGATTTTCGAAACCTGCTACCTCGCCGATGAGGAAATCGCCGAGGCGGCAAAGATCGCCTCCCGCGTAAAGCCGGACTTCATCAAAACGAGCACGGGTTTCGGCACCGGCGGTGCCACCGCCGCCCATGTGGAACTGATGCACGCCAACTGCGGACCGGATGTATGCGTCAAGGCATCCGGCGGCATCCGCAGCTGGGCGGAAGCAAAAGCCATGCTGGATGCGGGAGCATCCCGCCTGGGTGTTTCCGCCGGAATGAAGATCATCTCCGAGCTGAAGGAGCAGGAAGGCTGATTCCTCCCTGAAGCTGGAAATCCCGCGGTTATCGCAGACTGCCGCAAAAAACAGGAAGCCGTTTGGCTTCCTGTTTTGTATGGCCATTGGGTTCTTATTCCGCCTTGAAGGTGATGTTCACCGTGGAGTTGACCTGGATCTTCGCGGCCTGCACCACAGTCTCTGCCACAGCGGCTTCATCCGCCATCCCCTTGGAGCGGAAATTGTTCAGGCCGCTGTCAAAGCTGTAGGTCCCGCCTTCGTTGATGGCTTCGATCCCGGTAATCTTCAGGCCGGCCGCTTCCGCCAGCACTTCCGCCTTAACACGGGCCTGCTCCACGGCTGCCTTCAGTGCTTCCTTCCGGGCCGCGTCCGTATCGGAAGCGGAGAAAGAAACGCCATTCAGTGAATTCGCGCCTGCGCCGAATGCCAGGTCAATCACCTTGCCCACCTGGGTCATGTCCTTCAGCTGGATTGCCAGCATGGAATTTGCCGTGTACATGCTCACCGCGTCTGAACCGGAGCTGTAGTCATAATCATAGATGGTAAACAGCTCCACATATCCGGTGTTGATGTCCTCTGCGGCAATCCCGTTCTCCGTCAGGGTTTTCCGCACCGCGGCAATCACTTCATTCGCGTGCTGCTGCGCTTTCAGCGCGTTCTTGTCGCGGATATTCACGCCGATGTTCACCACAGCGGTATCTGCCGACACCAGGATGTTTCCTTCTCCGGAAACTGTAATCTCCGTATCCGCCAGGGCCGCGGCGCTTGCCGCCAGCACCATCAGGGCCAGAATCAAAGCAGTCAGTTTACGCATGGGTTATTTCCTCCTTCCGGGGGTGTTTTTCACCCCTCTGTCAGTATGACGTTTCATCCGGGGAAATAGTTCCCGCTTCAGACCGGTTTTTTTATTCGTGCAGTTCTCCCATCACCCGGGCGAAGTTGTACAGTCCCAGGTTCCAGATGGCGAAGTCGTGTCCGCCGGAACGTTCCTGCCAGTGCCAGTTTTCTTCTGTCAGGCGGTCGGTATGCTTCGGCAGTTCCTTGGCCGCAGCGGACGCAGCGCCGTACGCGGTACCGTCTTCCGTGCCGCATACGCTGTAGAAGTAGCGGACCGGGTAATCCGGGAAATCCTTCAGCTTCTGTGCCACCGTAGCCGCCGGATTGCTGGTGGGTGCAGCGGAAAACGCGCCGAACATGGAAAACAGGTCCAGGCATTCACACAGCCCGATGTTGATCGTCTGCATACCGCCCATGCTCAGGCCGGCCATCGCGCGGTGATTGCGGGATGCGGTCAGGTCATCCTGGGTATCATGTCCGTAAGTCGCGTAATGGACGTCCACATAGGGCAGGAGGTCGTTCCGCAGTTCCTGGCCGAATACGTAGAAACTTCCCATATTGTCAAAGCTGGTGTTGTAGGCTTTGGCGGTGGACCGGCCGTTCGGCATCACGACGATCATCGGGGGAATGATCCCCTTCAGGATCAGGTTGTCCAGTACATTCCGGCCGATGCTGTAAGCATTCATGAATCCCCATTCCAGTTCCGTCCCGCCGATTCCGTGGCACAGCACCAGCAGGTCATACCGGTTGTCCTCCGAATAGTCCGGCGGCAGGTACAGGGCCGCAAACTTTGTTATTTCCGCCTGATCGTTGGTATAATCCTTTGAAGGATAGGCAAACTTGGTCACGGTGCCGCCTTTCTGTTTGGGCGCACGGGTCAGTTCCGCGGGGATTTCATCCTCAAATACAAAGTTTTTCATGTCTTTCGTCTCCTCGGCAGCGGCGGTCACCAGCCCGCCCATCATCAGCAGTACCAGCAGCAGGGATATCCAGCGTCTCATGTTCTCCTGTCCTCCTGTTTTATTCTCCGCCGCATATTATACCATATCCGGGGCTGCAGGGGCAGAAGGTTTTCCGTTTCCCCCGCAAAAAAGGCAAAAGAAAAGACCGGCTTCGAGGGAAACATCCCTGCTCTTCCGGTCTTTTATGCCGTATCGCTCTTTACTGCTTCGCGATCTCAACCAGCTTGGCGAAACCGGCGGCGTCGTTGACGGCCAGGTCAGCCAGCATCTTGCGGTTGACTTCGATGTTCTGCTTCTTCAGTCCGGCGATGAACGTGGAATAGCTCATTCCGTTCAGCCGGGCAGCAGCGTTGATACGGGTGATCCACAGACGGCGGAACTCACGCTTGCGGAGTTTCCGTCCGACGAATGCGTAACGCAGGCTGCGGGCAACCTGTTCTTTCGCGGCGCGGTACTGCTTGGATTTTGCTCCCCAGTAACCCTTCGCCAGCTTCATGACCTTACGGCGGCTCTTATGGGCGCTGACGGCCCTCTTAATGCGTGCCATGCTTTTTCTCCTCCTTGCCGGTTTTGGGCTTACTTATAAGGCAGCAGCTTATGAATCGTGCGGGCTTCTGCGGCATTGTCCACAATGCCGGTATTCCGCAGGTGACGGGTACGTTTGGTGGTCTTCAGGTGAACCTGATGATTGGCGTTCATCTGCTTATGCTTGACAATACCGGACTTGGTAAATGAGAAGCGCTTGGCAGCTCCGCGGTGGGATTTCTGTTTAGGCATGTTGATGTCCTCCTTCCAGTGCGGTTATTCCTGCGTCTCTTTCGAGGCTGCATTCTCCCTCTTCGCCTTTCTTTCGGCGAAAGATGCCTTCACGGCTTTGGGAGCCAGGATCATGATCATGTTGCGGCCATCCAGCAGCGGGCGGCGTTCCACCATACTGACGTCCTTGCAGCGCTCAGCAAAGTCCAGCATAACCTTCATGCCGATTTCGCTGTGCGTGATCTGGCGGCCGCGGAAGCGGATGGAAACCTTAACCTTGTCGCCGTTCTCGAGGAAGCGGAATGCCATCTTTGCCTTGGTGTTCACATCGTTTTCTTCGATGGTGGCAGACAACTGCACTTCCTTGATGTCGACAACGCGCTGATTCTTGCGGTTCTCCCGTTCCCGCTTGGATTGCTCATAGCGGTACTTGTCATAATCCAGCAGCTTGCATACCGGCGGTACCGCGGACGGCTGGATCTTGGCCAGGTCATAGCCTCTCTCCTCCGCCAGCTGCAGCGCCTGCTGCGTGGGCATGACTCCGAGCTGCTCGCCGTTCTCGTCGATCAGGCGAACCTCTCTGTCGCGGATTTCCTCATTGATCATCAGTTCGGTTGCGATGTCCATGCACCTCCTGTAATAGTAAAAGCGGCGGGTAACAACCCGTCGCTCTGCCAGCAAATCAATCCCCGTTCGGGGAATTCCTGTTACCCGGCGGCCTGTGCCGCGCAAGGTGAGAGACGGGTAAGCCTCTGCTTCAAACAAATGGGATTCTACCATAATCCCCTTTCCATGTCAACGGTTTATTTCAATCCGTCGCAAGGAAAAAATACAAATATGTATTTTTCAGGTTTCACCCTGTTAATCCGGCCATTGTCGGAATATACTGTTTACAGCACCGCAATAAATTTGGGAGGAAAGATCATGGACTTCAAAGCATTGGCACTCATTGTTTTTACTGTGATTTATCTTTATCAGATAACGCTGGCTGTCATCCATATGCGGTCAGCCCGGAATCCTGTTCCGGTGAATGTCGCGGATGTGTATGATCCGGAAACCTACCGGAAATGGCGGGCCTATCACGCGGAAAAGTCCCGTCTGGGCATCATTTCATCCACAGCATCCTTTATTGTGGAAATGGTTCTGCTGGCATTCAACGTATATGCCGCATTTGCCGGGCTTTTCCCGCAGGGGGATAAATTCCTGCAGCTGTTCGCTGTCATGCTGCTTTCCTCTCTTGCTTCCCTGGTGATGATTCCCTTTTCCTGGCACAGCACCATGGTCATTGAGGAAAAATACGGCTTCAACAAGGCGACACCCAAAACCTTCTGGGCGGACCAGATCAAGGATTTTGTCATCAACCTGCTCATCAACACCGGCATTGCCGCCCTCCTGATGGGCGTCCATCATTGGCTCGGGGACTGGCTGATCCTGGCCTTTGCCGTGCTGATGACCCTGCTGATGCTCGGCATTGCCTTCCTGTATCCGGTTTTCAGCCGGATCTTCAACAAATTCACGCCCCTGGAGGATGGCGAGCTGCGGGATAAGCTGGTTGCCCTGCTGGAAAAGCATGGCTTTACCGTCCGGGATATCAAAGTCATGGATGCTTCCCGCCGGACCACCAAAACCAACGCCTACTTCGCAGGCTTCGGTAAAATGAAAACCATCGTACTGTATGATACGCTCGTGGAATCCATGACACCGGATGAGATCTGTGCGGTCTTTGCCCATGAGCTCGGCCACGGGCTTCACAAAGATACCATGAAGCGTCAGGTCCTCAGTTTCGTCCAGATGCTGGTCCTGGCCGTTCTGGCCTGGCTGACCCTGCGGACTCCGGAAATCTTCCGGGCCTTTGGCTTTGCGGATATCAATTATGGTTTTGCGCTGATCCTGATTATGAGCGTGGAGTTTGCGCTGGTTGCCCCGCTCTTCGGGCTGCTTATGAATTATGTCTCCCGGAAGGCGGAATACCGGGCGGATGCCCAAGCTGTAAAGGAAGGATACGGAGAGCATCTCATCAGCGGGCTGAAAAAGCTGGCCCGCCGGAATTTTGCGGACCTGGCCCCCTCGCCCCTGCTGGTAAAGCTGGAGTACTCCCATCCGACCCTGAGCCAGCGTATTGACGCGATTGAGCGGCAGCTGACTTCCGGCAGCCGGTAAAAAAAATTTTTTCCAATTCCCAACCTTTTTCTTCGCGCTGTGTCTGTATAGGTGAAAGCTTTCAAAAAACGGCGGATGCCGGAAAGGAGGACTCCCATGGGAAACAGGGATATGGAAACAGTCCTGGAACCGTACCTGAAACCTGTGCTCGGCTTTGCGCTCAAACGCTGCCGTACTGCAGAAGATGCGGAAGACCTTTCCCAGGAGATTCTCCTCCGGTTATACCGCACCCTGCTGCTGCGTAACGATGTGGAGGACATGGACCGTTACGTCTGGACTGTGGCGCATAACACACTCTGCAACTACTACCGGGATGCATCCCGCAGCCGGGTCGGCATCCCGATGGAGGAGATCGGGGACGTCCCCGCCTTCTCAGCGGAGGAATCGGAGGATAACCGGGAAACGGTTGACCGCCTGAAGAAGGAGATCGCCTACCTGTCCGAAATGCAGCGGAAAATCGTAATCGCCTATTATATTGATCACAGGAAACAGGAACAGATTGCCCGGGATTTCGGCATCCCTGTCGGTACCGTAAAATGGCATCTGTTCGAAGCGAAGAAAGAGCTGAAGAAAGGAATGGAGAAAATGAGAGAACCCGGAGATCTGAAATACAATCCGGTGGAATTTGCCGGATACGGAATTAACGGAAGCGTTGGTGAAAAGGATATCTTTGATATGTTCCGCAGCCCGCTGGTCCAGAATATCTGCTTCTGTGTGCGGGACTCCTGGAAAACGGTCAATGAGATCGCCGATGAAATGGGCGTTTCCCCGGTCTATGTGTCCGGCGAGGCTGCCTACCTGGCGGAATATGGTTTCCTGAAGGAACGGAACGGGAAATACCTGGCCGATATGCTGATCAGTGTGCCGGATATCAAACTCCAGCGGATGGAAACCGATATGTACAACGCTGCCGCGGATCTTTTCGCGGGTGCGCTGTATGATGAACTGGTATCCGGCGGACTGATGGACTCACCCGCCCTCACTTGCGCCTGGAAAAACGACCGGAACTTCCTGCTTTGGGCACTGATTCCATGGATCGCTGCCTGTTCAGGAGACTCCATGATGGAAAAGAGCGTTTCCTTTGAGGAAGCGGCAACCGTCCGGAAAGACGGAGGAATCAATATTTTCCATGCGTATATCAAGGGAGAAATGCCCGAAGACTATGACACCATGAATCAGTGGTTCGGTCCCTGCTGGAACGGAAATGGAAAGCATATGCTCTGGCAGGTCGGCAGTGAATGGTCCGAAAACCTGCAGGACCGGGCGATGAGCATCCAGGATGACGCTTCAAAAATCCTCGCCCTGTATGCCCGGGAACAGAAGGAGAAACTCTCCGTGGACGAATACGCCTGGCTGGCAGAACGGGGACTGGTCCGGATCACGGATAAAGGCCGTGCCGAATGGCAGATTGTAATCCTGGAAAACGAACAGCTCCGGGATGACCTTCTGGCTGTCGGCCGCCGCATCCGGGAAAAGAATGCCGACAAATTCCGCCAGCTGCGGGATCCGTATATCAAAGCCATGGTGGACAGCTTCCCTCCGCATATGCGGAAAGCCAGTGAATTCGAAGCGCAGTATATCATGTATTCGGACGGGCGTTTTATTCACAGCTGTCTCCGGAACCTTCTGGACAGCGGCAGGCTGAAACTGCCGGAGGAATCGCAGAAGAAAGCAATGTCCACTCTGCTGATGCCGGTCTGAGCCGGCAGGGAGGCGGGAGAATCCCCGTCTCCCGTTTCTTTTTCCGGCATGTCACCCAGCCGGCAGGAAAACTCGCTTCTGCAGCGAAATAATAAAGATAATGACAACTATCCGGAATGGGAGGAATATCCATGTTTGAGGGGCTCTTTTCCAATATGAACGCGATCCTGGATCTGATCGTCAACATCCTGCAGATCCTGGCTTTTGGCCTGCTTTTTCTCCTGATCTTTGATTCCATCTTCGATTCCATCCACAAGCGCCGCGTCACCAAACGGGAAACCGCCGCGGCAAAGGCCGCAACACAGTCTGCCGAATAACGACGCCGGATTTCCTGAAGAAGGACCCGCAGGGAATCTGCCGGTCCGGCCGTTTTGTGTGAGCATTTCATAAAGAATCATCCGCCGGCTTTGGGCCGGCGGATGTGTTATATGCTGATCTTTCGCTTACAGGGAGTTCACCAGGTCATACAGCGGCCTGTTGAATCTCTTCTTATGCCGCAGGGCTTCGTCAATGGGCATGTACATGACGCTGCCCTTCTGCATGCCGATCACCTGGTTGCTGATGCCGTCCCGCAGGAGGCGGACTGCCAGGTTGCCGGCTTCAAAGGCAAAGGAACTGTCGCGGGCGGTGGGTTCCGCACCGCGCTGTACGTAGCCGATCACCGTTGCACGGGCTTCCACCATGCCGCACATCCGCTTCATTACGGAGGCAAAACGCACGGCGCTCATGGGTTCGCCCTCATAGCAGGGCTTTCCGTGGGTGGTCAGATATCCGTACAGGTCAAACGGCGCCATGGCTTCGTAGCAGCCTTCCGCCATAATGATTGTGGCCCGGGTGTTGCCTTTTTCCAGCTGGCGCCGCAGCTGCCGCGCCACCTCTTCCACCTTCCACGGCACTTCCGGAACAACCACGATCTCACTGCCGGTGGAAACCGCTGCCGTCAGGGCAATATCGCCGCAGTGGCGGCCCATCACTTCCACCACTGCCGGCCGGTCGTGGCTGCGGGAAGTGGCCCGGATCTTGCGGATCGCGTCCACGCAGACGTTCACGGCGGTATCGTAGCCCAGCGTCATTTCGGTGTATCCCAGGTCATTGTCGATTGTACCGGGAATCCCGATCGTCGGAACGCCGAGATCGCACAGGGCTTTCGCGCCCCGGAAGCTTCCGTCGCCGCCGACAACCACCAGGCCGTCGATTTCCATGGCCCGCAGGGTCTGAACCGCAATCTCCTGGTACTTGGGATCCCGGAATTCATCGCACCGGGCCGTCCGCAGGAAGGTACCGGGTTCGTCCGCAATATCCAGGACTGTCTCGAGGTGAAGTTCCTGCAGGTCCTCCCGGATATCCAGCCGCTTCCGCAGCAGGCCGTTGTATCCCCGCTTGATTCCAATCAGGGGAATGCCGTACAGGGCGGCGCTGCGCGCCACAGACATAACCGCGGCATTCATTCCGGGGCTGTCGCCGCCGCTCGTCAGTATGCCGATTTTCCTCATGCTCATACGCTGTACGCTCCTTTTCGTTCCGGTCGTACGGGGAGTATATTTCCACCTGTCAGTATATCATATCTTGCCGGTTGTGGAAAGATTTTTTTGAGCAGCCGCCCATAAATAAGGCGGTTGATTTGTCCGTATCTGCCATGATGAATCCGGTCATTCAGTTTCCCCGGTTTTCGGATCATTGTGTTCCTTTCCTATTCCAGGAATCCGATATATTCATTCAGGACGTTGAATAGCATATCGCCGGAGCATACCGGAATCTCCGCGTCCGTTCCGCCGACCGGGGTAAACGTAAACAGGTCGGCCGCGCCGGTCAGTACCAGCGCCGGAATAATGTCATACCCGTCCCCGAAAACGACCTCCAGGTAAGGGCTGTATTTGGCCGCCTGGGCCACTTCATCCGGGTCGATGCTGCTCTTCATCTTGAATTCCAGGGAGAACACCCGTTCCCGGGTAATCACCAGTACGTCGGCATAGATCCGGATCATCCGGGCCCGGTTCAGGCGGAATTCAAACACAATTTCCCAGTCCTCAAATCCGCCGTCTGTCATTTCCCGCAGGTCCCGGAAGAGATTCCGCATCGTCTCCCCGCAGTCCCGGAAGGAATGGATCAGGCCGCGGGTATCGTTCAGGTTGCGCCCGATCCGCCGGCAGCCTTCCTCCAGCCCGGCCAGCCACTCTTCCTCCGGGGCTTCCATAAATTCCTTCACCGTTCCGTACCATCCGGAAAACTCGTACAGGCCTTCATGTACCGGTGCCTGGCGGATCAGGGCATGCCAGCGGTATTCCCGGTCCTGGTAGCACATTTCCCGCATCAGGGCGGAAGAGAACAGCAGGCGGCTGATATCCGTCTTCTCCATCCCGGTCTCCCGTGCGATCTCCCGGGCCTTCAGCCCGTCGTTCCGGGAAATCAGGGCATATACTTCCCGTTCCTCACGCGTAAACAGCGGATTTCCGCGCCGCATGTTTCTCCCTCCTTTCCGTTCCGGTTCTGCGCACTTTGTTTGATCAAACTATGTTACCGACAGTGTATCATTTTTTAACGTTTTTTTCCATTGCATCCGGGCAGGTTTGTGGTATCATACTTGTCGGATATTGACATTGCACGGAGTAAGGAGCTGGCACACTGATGAACCTGAACGAACTGAAACCCGGCCAGTCCGCCCGGATTGATATTGTCGGCGGAGAGGGCGCGCTGCGCCAGCATTTCCTGGATATGGGCGTTATCCCCGGTACAGATGTTACCCTGGTGCAGTTTGCTCCCATGGGCGATCCGCTGGAGCTGCGGATTCATGAATACGAACTGACGCTTCGCCTGGCGGACGCGGAAAAGATTTCGGTCACCCTGCTGGAGAAAAGGGAGGAATCCCGTGTTACGGAACCGGAGCGAAAAAAAACGGATCATCCGGGCCTTGGTGAAGAGGGAAAATTCCACCCCAAGGGCAGCGGCGATCCCCTGCCGGAAGGAACCATGCTCACATTTGCGCTGGTCGGTAACCAGAACAGCGGCAAAACCACGCTGTTCAACCAGCTGACCGGTTCCAGCCAGCATGTCGGCAATTTCCCCGGCGTTACCGTCGACCGGAAGGACGGCATGATGCGCGGCCAGGAAAACACCCGGATCACCGACCTGCCGGGCATCTACTCCATGTCCCCGTATTCCGCCGAGGAACTGGTCTCCAGGAATTTTGTCCTGCAGCAGAAGCCAAAGGCAATCATCAACATCGTGGATGCCACGAACATGGAGCGCAACCTGTACCTCACGATGCAGCTACTCGAGATGAACGTGCCCATGGTGGTCGCCCTCAATATGATGGACGAGCTCACCGGCAACGGCGGCACCGTCGATATCAATACGATGGAAGCCATGCTCGGTGTCCCGGTCGTTCCGATCTCTGCCGCAAAGAATTCCGGCGTGGACGAACTGGTCCGCCATGCGGTCCATATCGCAAAATACCAGGAAAAGCCGGTGGAACAGGATTTCTGTTCCTCCGATGACAACGGCGGTGCCGTTCACCGGGCGCTGCATGCGGTGGAGCATCTGATCGAGGACCATGCGAATCGGGCCGGCCTGCCGCTTCGCTTCGCCGCCTCCAAGCTGCTCGAGGGAGATCCCGCTGTGACTGAATCCCTGGAGCTGGACGGCAATGAGCGTGAAATGCTGGAGCATATTGTGCTGCAGATGGAGTCCGAGCGCGGGCTCGATCACAGCGCCGCCATCGCCGATATGCGCTTTGCCTATATCCGCAGGGTCTGCGAATCCTGTGTCATCAAGCCGAAGGAAAGCAGGGAGCATATCCGCAGCCGGAAGATTGACAGTTTCCTCACCGGCCGATTCACCGCCATTCCCGCCTTCGTGGCCATCATGGCGCTCATTTTCTTCCTGACATTCTTCCTCATCGGTCCCTTCCTGCAGGATCTCCTGCAGTCCGGAATCGATGCCCTGGCCGGCCTCACAGAAACCGCGATGCAGGCTGCCGGTGTAAATGATACCATCCAGAACCTGGTGCTCCACGGAATATTCGAGAGTGTCGGAACCGTGGTCAGCTTCCTGCCGATCATCGTCACACTGTTCTTCTTCCTGTCCATCCTGGAGGACAGTGGGTACGTAGCCCGCGTCGCATTCTTCATGGACAAGCTGCTGCGGAAAATCGGCCTCTCCGGCCGCAGTATTGTACCGATGCTGATCGGTTTCGGCTGTACTGTCCCGGCTGTCATGTCCACCCGCACCCTGCCCAGCGACCGGGACCGCCGCATGACCATCCTGCTCACGCCGTTCATGTCCTGTACCGCCAAACTGCCAATCTACGGTTTCTTTGTCACCGCGTTCTTCCCGAAGGCCTCCTGGCTGATTATTACCGGCTTATACCTGCTCGGGATTATCGTCGGAATCCTTGTGGCGTTTTTGTTCAAGAACACACTGTTTAAGGGCGAGGCTGTACCCTTCGTCATGGAACTCCCGAATTACCGCCTTCCCAGCCCGCGCAATGTGCTCCAGCTGCTTTGGGAAAAATCCCGCGACTTCCTGCACCGCGCGTTCACTGTAATCCTGATCGCTACGCTGGTAATCTGGTTCCTGCAGACCTTTGATTTCCGCCTCAATATTGTCGAAGACTCACACGACAGCATTCTGGCCGCAATCGCGGGCCTGATTGCCCCGCTGATGAGTCCGGCGGGCCTTGGCGATTGGCGCATCGTCACATCGCTGATCAGTGGCTTTATGGCCAAGGAAAGTGTTGTATCCGTCATGCAGATGCTGTTCGATTCTCCGGAGGGTATCACCGCCATGATCAGCACGCTCACCGCAGTATCCATGCTGGTTTTCAGCCTGCTTTACACGCCCTGTGTGGCGGCCGTTGCCTCCATTCGCCGGGAAATGGGTCGTAAATGGGCGCTCATTGTGGTCGTCTGGCAGTGCGGCCTGGCCTGGATTCTCGCGGCGCTGGTGCAGCTCATCGGCCGCCTGTTCGGCCTGTCGTAAGGAGGTGCCGTCATGGGATTCTGGGATATCGCAATTCTCGCGGTGGTTGCCGCCGCAGCCCTGCTGGCTTTCCGTTCCGCGCGGAAAAGCCGCCGGAACGGCTGCTCCTGCGGCTGCGGCGGGTGTCCGGCTGCCGCCTCCTGTGAAAAGAAAAAGGGCTGAAACCCAGCCTGAAAATGAAAACCGCTGCATTCGCAGCGGTTTTCCTGTTATCTGATTCCGTATACCTTCATGGCGTTTTCCGTTGTATAGGCGGCGGTTTCTTCCGGGTCCTCCCCGCGCAGCTCCGCGAGCTTCAGGCCGACGTAACGGACGTTCGTCGGTTCATTCCGCCGGCCGCATACGGGTTCCGGCGCCATGTACGGGCTGTCCGTCTCAATCAGCAGCCGGTCCTTCGGAACAATCTTCGCGGCTTCCGTCAGCTTCGGCGCCTTTTTGAAGGTCAGCGGCCCGGCAAAGGAGATGTAATATCCCAGCCGCAGGTATTCCTTCGCGGTTTCCGCGCTGCCGGAAAAGCAGTGGATGATACCGCCGGTCAGGCGGTCCTTCATCCCGCGCATAATCTCGATCATTTCGCCATGCGCGTCCCGGATATGGTACGCCACCGGCGCGCCGATTTCCCAGGCCAGTTCCATCTGGCGGATGCAGACCTCGCGCTGCACATCCCGCGGGCTGTGGTCATAGTAGTAATCCAGCCCGATTTCGCCGATCGCGCGGATCTTTCCTTCCCGGTACCATGTCCGGATTTCTTCGGTGTCTTCCTCCCGGAAGAACTTCGCCTCATGCGGGTGGATGCCGCCCACAGCCACAGCCCCCTCATGCGTCCGGGCAAACTCAATTGCCCGGCGGGAGGTGGCCATGTCGCTGCCGATTACCGCGTAACGGGTAATGCCGTGCTCCCGCATACGCGCAAGCACGGCTTCCCGGTCTTCGTCAAATTGTTCTTCGTCCACATGGCAGTGGCTGTCAAACCATTCCATCATCCGATCAGTGCGCCATCCTCGACGCCTTCGCCGACGGTCACCAGCCGCAGGCTGCCGTTGTCATCCAGCGCGCTCAGGATCATGCCCTGGCTCTCGATGCCGGCCAGCTTTGCGGGCTTCAGGTTGGTAATCACCGCCACCTGGGTGCCCACCAGCGTTTCGGGATCATACCACTTCTGGATGCCGCTCACCACGGTGCGTTCCCCGTCCTTGCCCAGGCCCAGGCGGAACTTCAGCAGCTTGCTGCTCTTTTCCACCTTCTCACAGGCCAGCACGCGCGCCACCTGGATTTTGCACTTGAAGAAATCGTCGATCGCAATCTCAGCCGGGTATTCCGGCTCATCATGCTTGGCTTCCTTCTTTTCCTTCTTCTCCGGCTTTTCGGCAGGTTTTTCTTCTTTCTTTTCTTCCGGTGCCGGTCCTGCGAGCGCTTCCAGTTCCTTGTTCACGTCAATGCGGGGGAACAGCGCTTCACCCTTGTGGACCTTCGTGCCGGCCGTAATGCCGCCGAATGCATTCAGGGAATCCCACGTCTTCAGTTCCGGGTTTTCCACACCCAGCTGCTCGAAGATGCGTTCCGGCGTTGAGGGCATGAACGGCCCGATCAGCACGGCGGCAAACCGCACGCACTCCGCAAGGTTCCGCATCACATTGGCCAGGCGGTCCTTCTTCTCCGGATCCTTGCCCAGCACCCAGGGCTGTGTCACATCAATATACTTGTTGCACTCGCCGATGACCTTCCAGATTTCCGCCAGCGCCTGGGAGAACTGCAGCTTGTCCATCTGCTCCTCCACCAGGGCGGGCAGCGCGGCGCAGTGCTCTTTCAGCGGCAGGTCGGTTTCCGGGTCCACCGCGGCCGTCTCAGCCGGCACTTCTCCGCCGAAGTACTTCTCGATCATCGCCACAGTCCGGCTCACCAGGTTGCCCAGGTCGTTGGCCAGGTCCGCGTTCATACGGGTCAGGAAGGATTCATTGGTGTAGTTTCCGTCCGCGCCGAAGGGCATTTCCCTCATCAGGTAGTAGCGCAGGGGATCCACGCCGTAGCGGGCCACGATGGGGCCGGGATAGACCACATTGCCCTTGGATTTGCTCATCCGGTCCGCGCCGAACAGCAGCCAGCCGTGGCCGAACACCTGCTTCGGCAGGGGTAGTCCCAGCGCATGCAGCATGATCGGCCAGTAGATCGTGTGGAAACGTACGATTTCCTTGCCGACCAGGTGCACGTCCGCCGGCCAGTACTTTTTGTACAGTTCATCATGCTCCGTGCCGTAACCCAGCGCGGTGATGTAGTTGCTCAGCGCGTCGATCCATACATACACGGTGTGCTTCTCGTCGAAGTCCACCGGTACGCCCCACTTCACGCTCGTCCGGCTCACGCACAGGTCCTGAAGGCCCGGCCGCAGGAAGTTGGTCAGCATCTCGTTGGCCCGTTTCGCCGGCTGGATAAAGTCCGGATGCGTCTCGATATAGTCGATCAGCCAGTCCTGGTACTTGCTCATCTTGAAGAAATAGCTTTCTTCCTGCATCGGCTGGCAGGGACGCCCGCAGTCCGGGCAAACCTTCACGCCGTCCTTTTCCACCAGCTGGGTGGGCGTCCAGAAGCTTTCACAGGGCGTACAGTACATGCCTTCGTACTCCGCCTTGTAGATATCCCCCTGCTCCCAGAATTGCCGGAAAATCTTCTGCACAACCTTGATATGGCGTTCCTCTGTGGTGCGGATGAAATCATCATACTGGATGTTCATCAGCTTCCACAGGTCCTGGGTCTCCGCCACGATCTTGTCCACGTATTGGATCGGGGTCACACCGGCTTCTGCGGCCTTCTTCTCAATCTTCTGGCCATGCTCGTCGGTACCGGTCAGGAAGTAGGTGTCATAACCTGTCATCTTCTTGAAGCGCGTCATCGTATCGGCCGCCACTGTCGTATAAGTATGGCCGATGGTCATGTTCCCGGATGGATAATAAATCGGTGTGGTAATATAGAATGTTCCGCGCTTGGATTCCATGGTACCTTCCTCCTGTTTCCGTATTTTTAACCCGTTCGGGTTAATTGCGTTGTGAAAATAAAACGGGCTGTTGCGGCGCAACAGCCCGTTGTCAGTCAGTTCTCTGTTACTGCGCTTCGGCCGCGGTCTCAACCGGATATACGGAGACCTGCTTGCGGTCTTTGCCCAGACGCTCGAACCGGACAATCCCGGTAGCCTTGGCGAACAGGGTATCGTCCTTGCCGATGCCCACGTTCAGGCCGGGATGGATGTGGGTGCCGCGCTGGCGAACCAGAATGTTGCCCGCCAGGGCCATCTGCCCGTCGGCACGCTTCGGTCCAAGGCGCTTGGACTCGCTGTCGCGGCCGTTCCGGGTGGAACCCATTCCCTTTTTATGAGCGAACTGCTGCAGATTAAGCTTCATCATGGTCGTTTCCTCCGTTCAATTCTGGGTTGTGTTCTTCACACTGAGCCTTACATACTGCGGATATGCATCCGCCAGATCGGACAGTCCCTGTTTCAGGGCGCCCATCAGAATCTGCGCTTTCGCGTTATCCGCCGTATTCATCTCCGGCAGCTGGAACGCCAGTACGCCGTCATCGTTTTCCGTAATTTCCGGAATGATGCCGCATACGGTTTCCATCGCGTTCACGCAGGTGCATCCGAGGATGGATACGGCAGCGCATACAATGTCGCGCCCGCTTTCCGCCTGTCCGCTGTGCCCGGTAATCCGGCACGCGTCAAGCCCGTCTCTCCCCTGATACAGTACCGCGGAAATCATTACGCGTTGATGGCGGTGATTTCCACCTTGGTGTACGGCTGACGATGGCCGAGCTTCCGGCTGGAACCCTTCTTGCTCTTGTACTTGTAAACGGTGATCTTCTCACCCTTTACCTGGCCCAGCACCTTGCCTTCGACCTTCGCGCCCGCCAGAACGGGGTTACCGACTTTCACATCTCCGTCGCTGCCGATCATCAGCACGTCGAAGGAGATCGCGGAATCAGCTTCCTGGTTGACTTTGTCGATGTAGATTACATCACCCTGGGATACACGGTATTGCCGGCCGCCCGCCGCGATAATCGCATACATGGGACAGCACCTCCTGATTACATACTCGCCGGGAATCCGAGGTTGCGCAAGCGCATTTGAACAGACCTCTCCCGAGCGGCTTACCGGAATAATTTATCACTTCATCCCTTATGTGTCAAGGATTTTTTCCTTTTTTCGCGCTTTTCAGCATCGTCAGGATCACTCCTGCCAGCATCAGCACAGTCCCCCATTGCGTAAGGCCGCCCCAGAACCGCGCTTCCGCGAGCTCGGGCGTCTGCATCTGTACGGTCTTTGCCGCATCGCCGGTCAGGTTCCAGAACCGGGCAGTCCATTTCGAGAAATCGCCCAGGGATTCCGGAATCCATTCGGGGTAAACATATGCCGGGTTTACGGCAAATACCGCGATCAGGTAGGCCGCGCCGATGGTCACCGCCGTCAGCAGGATCGGCAGCAGCATCTGCGCTGCTCCGTAAGGAATCATCCGCAGCGGATACCACTGCTTTGATTTTCCGCGGATCCGCTCCATGGCTGTGCGCCATGTGCCGCTGAGTACTTTGGTCCATTTTTTCAGCAGCCAGACTGCGAAGATCACCGCGATGATCCGCAGCATCATAGTCTGGCCGACGGTTTCCCGGGCCGTGCTGATCAGGGTGCCGTTCTTGTCCTGGTTTTTATCGAAATTCTCGGCAGCGGCTGATTCAAAAACCTTCATCAGGCTGCTGGCTTTTGCAAGCGGTGCGGAAACCACCATCAGGCTGCCTTTTACCGTTCCCAGCGGGACCCAGGCCGCGTGGATATCCGTTTCGCCGATCCGGCGGCTGTGTTCTGCCACGCCGATCACTTCCAGGGCCGTTCCGTCCAGGCTCACGGTTTTCCCGATCGGATCGCCTTCCCCGAAAAACAGGAACGCGGTTTCCCGGTCCAGCACAATTACTTTTGCGTTCTGCCGGGAATCCGGTGCGGTCACCGGCCGTCCGGCTGCCATCTGCATCGGATAGGCCTCATACCAGTTCGGTCCCACAGCGTATACAACCACATCATTCTGGCTTGTGCCCTCGCCGTATGTCAGCGACCGTCCGCTTTTCTGTGCGTGCAGGGTAATCACGGGGAAGGAATCCTTCAGCGCCTCCTGCATGGTTCCCAGTTCTTCCAGCAGGGTGGAAACGG
This sequence comes from Clostridiales bacterium, assembly GCA_017569285.1. NCBI lineage: Bacteria > Bacillati > Bacillota > Clostridia > Eubacteriales > Clostridiales bacterium. The sequence continues at coordinate 3,122,308 of CP069419.1, read as the reverse complement.
TTTCCTCTCCGGGCAGGAAGGTGTACTGAACCAGGCCCGGTCCCTGCAGCAGGCCGATTACCCCGGCCGCCGCCAGGATCATCCCGATCACCAGGACCAGGGAGATTCGTATGCCGCGTTTCATTCCTTCTTACTCCTCATACTGCATTACAGTATCGCCTTCGTTGATATGCCGGTCTTCCATATAGATGATCTTGAAGTAGCTGATATCATCCTCGATCGATACGGTCGATGCGTTTTCCGAAAGCACCTTCACCGGCATTTTCCTGACGGTGATCTTTTTTCCGGCAAAAGCGGATTCTTCCTGTTCCGCGTAATAGACATACCGGCCCTCTTCTCCCTGGCCGCGTACCGCGGATGCCGGAATCAGGCACGTGGACTGCTGGGCTTTGGTTGTCAGGCGCAGGGTAATCTTGTCCTGCATCATGGTGGAAACGGAGCCCAGCGCGTAGATGATATCCTGGGTAATCTCAGCGTCCGCGTACGGGTGGCCGGTATCGTCCATGCCGGTATTGATGATCCGGGTCTCCGGCCGGCCCCAGGAATCGGTATCCACCCGGACCGAAGCGCCCTTCTGGATATTCTGCTTGATTTCGGAAGTATCCGCCCGGATCACGGGGCTTTTGCCTTCCGGTGTAATTGTCAGGATTGTCTCCGTCCCGCTGTTCACCGTGCCGTTCCGTTCCACGGAAACCGTCGCGATGTATCCTTCATGCGGCGCGGTGATCACGGAAACCTTCCGCATCAGCATCTGGATTTCCATCATCTTGCTCTCGCTGTCCGCAAGTTCCTTTTCATATCCCTTTTTCTGTTCCAGCAGCGTCCACACGTCGTCGGCGATTGCATACCGGTCCAGGGCCTGCAGCTCCTTCCGGGCTTCAGTGCGCACCTTTTCTGTTTCTTCCCAGGCTGCGAAGCAGCTGCGCATATATTCATCCGCGTTTTCAGGCAGCTGTTCCGGAACTTCTTTGATTTCCAGCGGCTCCAGGGCGATCAGCAGCTCCAGCCGGGCATTCTGTTCTGCCCGCTCCGCTGCGGAGGCCTTCTCGTATGCCGCCATCCACAGCTCTTCGTTGCGGCTTAGGCGGATATTGCCGTTCTTCCGTTCCCAGTCGTCCAGGTTTTTCCGCGCCTTCTCATAGGTTGCCTGCAGTTCTTCCAGCGTTTTCTCCCCGCCGGTCACTTTCATCGTCACCAGCCGGGCGCCCGCGTATACATGCTCCCCGGGAGACACCAGCAGGGCCGTGATGGTCAGGCTCTGCCCTTCCGGCACGTTTACGGTGATCTTCTCGCTGTCCGGGAAAGCCACCTGGCCTTTCAGCTCGGTCACGGTTTCCAGCTTGCCCATCTTCGCCTTCGCGAAGCGGACCTTCGGCGTGGTCAGCGTCCGGATAGTCCCGGAAAACAGGATGCACAGTGCGATCACCACGGCCAGGATGATCATTCCCCGCAGGGCAAATTTCTTCAGGTTCATTTCCGTCTCATTCCTCTTTCGTTCTGATGGACATACAGGTATCTGCAGTCATCCGAATGTCTTACCGAATGGTTTACTTCATCTCGGTCAGCTGGATCCCGCTCAGGATATCCTTCTGGAAGAAGAAGTATACCAGCATCGCCGGCAGGATATACAGTGCGGCTCCCGCAAACTCAAATCCCGTATTCTCGCCCGCCAGCTGGTTGAACACCGTGGAAAGCGGCATCAGCTCAGGCTTCCGGGAAAGGTAAGTCAGCGGCTGCTCCACCAGGTTCCAGTTCTCCGCGAAGGAAAGCGCCGCAGCCGCGCCGATAACCGGCTGGCATACCGGAATCACAATCCACAGGAAGCTCCGGAAAGGTCCGGCGCCGTCCATGGAGGAAGCCTCCAGCAGCTCATCCGGCAGGGTAATCATATACTGTCGCAGCAGGAATACGTAGAACGGTGCAAACCACATCGGCAGGATTACGGCCCACTGGGTATTCAGCAGCCCCATAAACCGCAGCGTCAGCACGTTCGGCACCATGGTCACCTGGAACGGCAGCAGCATCAGCATCACGATCAGGAAGAAAATTCCTTCCCGCCCGCGGAAGCGGAATTTGCTCAGTCCGTAGGCCAGTGCCGGCAGCACCAGCGCCTGTCCGGCCAGGATTGCCGCCGCGTACACCACGGAGTTGATGAAATACTGCAGCACCGTGTTGTCCTTGATCAGGATCTGCTCATACTGTCCCAGGGAAATCATGTTCGGCGACAGGTGCGGATCCATCCACTCCGTCTCTTCCCGGCTCCCCCGCGTTTTCATATATGCTTTCATTTCCGGGATGGAGGAAAAGGAATACAGGAACGTCTGCACCATCGGCAGCAGCATCACAATGGCCATCACCGTCAGGAATATACGCGCAAGCCATACGCGGATATCTTTGTTCGGATTCATGCTCAGCCCTCCCCGTTCAGCCGTTTCAGCGCCGTCCGCTGGCTCAGGAACAGCAGGCCGAACAGCAGGAACACAATCAGGGCGAACATATAGGCCGCCGCGGTCACGTTCTGGTAATTCAGTTTGTTGTACATGTTGCTCATGTAGTTCTGCAGCGTATACAGCGGGTCCTTCGGATATGCCCCGCCGATAAAGTAAATCTCCTTGAATATCCGGAACGCGGAAACAAACGACAGGATCGCCACCAGGAAAGCGGACGGAACCACCAGCGGCAGCGTAATGGAAAATGTCTGTTTCCGGAAGGACGCGCCTTCCAGCGTTGCGTATTCGTACAGGGATTCCGGGATGGACTGCAGGGCCGACAGGAACACAATCACACAGAAGCCCAGGTTTTTCCACAGGAAAAGCAGGACAACCGGGATCCGCAGTTCCGCTCCCAGCAGCCAGTCGATACGCTGCCCGCCCAGCGCGGTCAGGATCCGGTTTACCGGCCCGCCGTAGTCAAACCACAGCAGCCAGATAATCAGCACGGCGGAAGAAGGCATCAGGTACGGCATCAGCACGCTGGAGCGGAAAAACGCCCCGGCCGGCCGCATCCGGTGGAGTCCCGCCGCCAGCAGGAAGCTCAGCAGGAAAAGCAGCGGCGCGCAGATCAGCGAAAGCTCCAGCGCGTTCCTCAGTCCCAGCTGGAACATCGGGTTCTGCCACACCGATATAAAGTTGTTCAGTCCGACAAATTCATTCTTAACGCTGCCGTCTGTCACACTGTACCAGATTCCCCCGATAAAAGGGATCCCGTAGAACAGCAGGAGACCTGCCATTCCCGGCAGCAGGAATGGCAGGGCCTGCCTGAATTTTTTGTACAAAAGGAATCAGTTCCCTTCCAGTCTCATCATCTGTACCTTGCTGTCAATGCTGTCCAGCAGCTCAGCGGCGGGTACGTCCCCGTTTACGAAGCCGTCCATCTTGGACCAGAAGGCTTCCGCGCTCTTGTTGTCCGCCAGCATATCGCTGATGAAGCTGTAGGCGGAAACCCGCAGGTAGGACGTCCGTGCCTGGTAATCGGCGATATTATCCGGGCTGACAGCCCATTTGTTTTCCTCTTCGTCCTTCAGCATCTGCTCATACGATTCAACCGTTTCGGTCCAGTCGTGGATCTCCTGCTCAGTCTTTGCTGCGTTCAGGAGGGTTTTCGCGTCTTCCAGGTTTTTCAACGACCGGGCATGGTTTTCTTCGTAGTAGGGATAGACCACCGGTTCCGTCATGTCGCTGTACAGGCTGTAAAGGGAATCCTGCCACTGTTTCCGGGCGGCAAGTCCCAGGTATTCCGCCGCAAGGTCTGCCTTCGTGGAATAGGGATTGATAAACGCCACGGTCAGGCTGATGGGAAGGATGGGCTGCTCGCTCTCATCAAAGCTCAGCATCAGCGGAGTCGCGTTGCCCCAGGTCCGCATGGTGGATTCGGCATAGATCTCCAGCAGCGGCTCCTTGTATTCGCCGTCGCCGTAATCTTCGTAATATCCCTCTTCCAGGTCTGCCTGGCTCTTGAGGCCCAGCAGGTCAGGATCCACTTTCTGCACCCGTTCCAGCAGTTCCCGCAGTTCCGGTGTGTTGAACGCGAATTCCCCGCCGGCATTTTCAAGCCGGGCTTCATACTCATTCAGGATCTGCCGCATCACCTGCCATCTGAATTCGTTGTCGCTTACATAGGATTCAAAGATCCGGCAGTTCTGGTCCTTCACCTTTTCCGGCAGTGTTTCCAGCCAGTCCATAAACTGGCTCCAGGTCTTCGGCAGTTCTTCCTCGGTTCCGCCGATTTCCTTCCAGACTTTCCGGTTGATGCTGATCACCTGGCCGTTGATACCGACCGGCACAGCCACAATCTGTCCGTCCTTCACCACAGCTTCCCGCACAAAGGGATAGAGCGCCGCGTTATCCGCCGCAATCTTTGCGTTCCCGCTCATGTCCGTCAGGAATCCGCGGTTCAGGAGTGCGGAAAACTCGCTTGATTCATAATCCATGGTATAGATGTCCGTTTCGCTTTCGCGGTTCATCATGTCCTGCAGGATCATCTGCCGGTCTCCGCCGTGCTTCACCACAACCGTCACTTCTCCGTGTACGTTGGCGAAGTCAAATACAGCTTCTTCCAGGCCGTTGCCGTACGCGAAATCATTTACGATCATCCGGGTCTCGGTGCCGCGGGAGGCCGGATCGATATTGCGGATGAGGATATTGCTGCTGTCCCAGATCAGCATCCGCCCGTCCGGAATAATGGACATATTTCCGGTGGTCGGGCAGTCGCATACCGCTGTGGCGGCTTCCGGCTGCACTCCCGGCATCGACCAGATTTCACCGTTCATGTAGTAGTACAGGGTGTTCTTTTCCGCGTCGAAAATCATATTGTACATATAATTCCCGTCGCCTTCCTGGGTATAGGAAAGCAGTTCTTCCTGGCTGCCGTCCGCGGGATTCACCAGCTGGATGTTGTAGGAAATGGAATTCTCTTCATATTCTTCTTCGCAGGCAAGGATGGAACTGCTGCTGACGTAGACAGTCGCGTTTTCATCCATCTCCATTGTCCCGTGGAAGCCGGTGGTCAGGTCAAACGATTCAAGCGTGGAATTCCCGTTATTGTCCCAGCTCCGGCCGATCAGGGTATTGCCGCATACGGTCGCGCCGTCCAGCTGTTTGCTGTCCGTCCATCCTTCGCCGTATTCCATGACCATTTCGGTCCAGTCCAGCCGCGGGATATCCGTTGTGTCTTCCAGTTCGGCTTTTCCGTCTGCCAGCTTCAGTTTCTTCACGAAGCCGCCCTCGATGGTACTGCTGTTCCCGTTTTCCTGGTCGTATACATATTTGTACTGGATGGCATAGATACTGCCGTTCCATGCGAACCATGCCGCTGTATTGTAGTTTTCCTCCTCGCTGTATTCACGGACCGCATCCTCCTTGAAGCTGATGCCTTCATCCGTGATCTCATAGTAATCCAGCATGGAAGAATCCATCCCGGCATCGTAATCCCGCAGGGTATAGTCTGCATGTTCTCCGCTGTCCAGGGAATATACCCGCAGGATCTCTTTATTGCCGTCCTGCATGAACACATACAGCTGGTTGTCCGCTGCGGCCATCACATTCGAAATAAATACGTTTCTGTACCAGGCGGTGTTATCCGTATGCACAATTGTCTGGTCGCCCGTGCCGGCCATCGCCGGAACGCTCATCAGCAGCATCATTGCCGCCAGGATCAAAGCAAAAATCTTTTTCATCGTTCGGTTACTCCTCTTCGGTCGTATTTTCCGGCTCCTCTTCCGGTGCCGTTACGGGATAGACCACCATGGTCATTCCCAGCCGAATGCGTTCATCCGGTGTAAAGGAAGCCCATACCTTGTAGCTCTTCCGGTCGGAGGTTGTGGTTGTGGCGGATGCGGCCGCGGTTTCGTTCTTGTAGGAAATCGCGGCGATTTTGCCATCATAGGTGCCGCCGTCCTCGTTGTCCCAGTAAAGCTCCAGTTTTACCGGCTGTCCCTCCGTCAGGCTGAACAGGTCCGATTCCGGCACGGAGAATTCCACCTGGAATGAATCCGCCGGGCTCACCTTGATCAGGGCGTCCCCCTTGGCGGCATTCTCGCCTTTGTGCTTCTCCACGGATTCGACCACACCGGTCACAGGGCTCAGCACCTTCCGGTCCGGTGCGTACAGGCCGTCCAGCACGCCGTCCACGGTCTCAAACAGTGCTTCCCCGCGTTCCACGAAATCGCCATTCTTCACCAGCAGCTTCAGGATGCTGCCGGTGCCCTTCACCTCCACCGGCTTGGCCCGGTTCACCGTGCCGCGGCCGATGCAGCTGTCCTTGGTCTTTTCGCTGGTGCGGTAGATATCCACCTTTTCGTTCAGGTAGAATTCGCCGCCGGTTACCTCAACCGTATAGCCGCTTTCGGTCAGTGCGGATACCACGCCGGTTCCCTGGTGGGTGCCGTCCTTGATGCAGCTCATGTACACGCGCTCGCCCAGATGAACGAAATAGTTTTCGCTCTTGTTGTAGGCCTTTTCGCTGGATCCCTGGATCACATACTTGTGCGTGGGCTCAATAAAGAGCACCGCGCCGTACCGTTCCCCGATGGATTCCGCTCCGTCGCCTTCCACGGCATACAGGCCTGTCACCGTGCCTTCGATCGGGGCATAGTTCAGCTTGCCCTCGATCTCGCAGATCTCGTCGCCGGCCTTCACCCAGCTGTTCCCGCGCGGGATCATCACACTGATCAGGCCGCCGTAGGGTGCGGTTACGGGAATGGATTCCCCGGCAACCACCTCGCCGTCGTAGGACAGTTCAGCCTCTCCCAGCGCAGCGCCTCCGATGGCAGCGCACAGGACCAGTACCAGCAGTAAAGCAAACCCCTTCTTCATCTGGATCCATCCTCACTTTCCTTTGTATTGTCCTCCCACGATCCGAACGGCCGGTCCAGCGCTTCCGCCGGTCCGTCATACACGCCCGTCAGGTGGATGTCCGCCTGTGTGTCCTCCGTCAGCAGGTACGTCTTTTCGTCAACAGCCAGCTGCCACACAGCGGGATTGTCACCGCCGGTCTCTATAGTAAACGTAAAACGACGGCTCCCTGTTCCCCGGCTTTTCAGTTCGTCATACATCCACCCTTCCAGGATCCCTTCGGTGGACAGGACGACCAGCCGTTCCCCGTTTTGCAGCGCCAGGTGGGCAATTCCGCTCTTGTTCATCCGGCGCAGTACGGTTCCGTTGATTTCCCAGGTGTTCTGCGCTGCGTTTTCCGCAGCCAGCACCAGGGTGTCCGGCGCGCCTGCGCCGTTCTCTTCCCCTTCCGCCTGTTCCCATCGGAATGCGGAGATGGTAAATCCTTCATTTTCAGCGCCAGTCTGGCGCAGTTCCAGTTCAAGCTCTTCGCCGCCCAGCGCCAGCCGGCTCATCCGGGTTTCCCCGGCCTTGTCCAGCCCGTTCAGCAGCACCAGGTCATAATCCGCCTTCGGTTTCGCGGTATTTTTCGCGTGCGGCTGCGGGCGGCTTCCGCCCCCGCCTCCGCCGCCCCAGTGGATCGGTTCGGGTTCCGGTTCCGGCTCCGGTTCGGGTTCCGGCGTCGGTGTGGACGGATCCGGTTTGTGTTCCGGTTCAGGCTCCGGTGTCGGTGTCGGTTCCGGCGTGGGCGTGGGGGTCGGTGTCACGTCCGGTGTGGGGGTCGGCGTCACATCCGGTGCGTCCGTCGGTGCCTCTGTCGGGGCATCGGTCGGCGGAGTGGTCGGCGGGGTTGTCGGCTGGGCCGCCCGCCACGCCGCTTCAGTCTGGATCAGCACGGTAAACGGAGCCGGGCTCTTTCCGCAGATGCGGATCAGGGTAACGTCCGTCCGCGTTTCATAGGAAATGATTTCATAGATATATCCGGCCGGTTCCCCTTCCGTCCGGGTTTCCTTCAGGTTCTTCTCTGCGCTTCCGTCCGCCGGTGCAGCGTGTACTTCCACCTGTCGGTCGGTTTCGGCCAGCACGCAGATCCGGCTCCCTTTTTTGGCTTCCACAGCAATCCGGTAGACGTATCCGCCCTCTTCCGCCTTCAGCGTCCCGAAGATCCGCGCCTCGTTTTCCAGCCGGACTGTTTTGTCAGCTTTCTGGATCTCTGCTTCGATGAGGCCCTGCGGGGTCGGTTCCAGGTCCGTCGGTGTGGCCGGGGCTTCCTCCGCGGCTGCCGTGCCCGCCAGCAGGCAGAGCACCGTCATCAGCAGGATGATATTCCGGTATATGTGTCTCATTTCGTATCTCCCGATCTCTTTTCGTTCGGATTTGTCCGTACCAATCAGGCAGCTCCGAACAGGTTATTATACCACAGATCTGCCGCCTTTTCCACCTTGCGCGATGGACCGCCTGCGTTCCCTCTCCTCCAATGGTTCCGGGGATGCGGGTCCCGTGCAGGTCTCCCTGTGGTTCTTTCCGTCCGCCGGTGGTTTTTCACCGGTTTCGGTTCAAAAACGCAAATCTTTGCGTTTTTGTTTTTGCAGTCCCCATAGTAATAGACGCACAAAAGCCCGCCTTTATCCCGGCGGGCTTGTATTTAAATTGTATTTATATTGTTTTTCACTCTGTTTCAGCAGCCGCGGTTTCGTTTCCCCAGGTGCCGAACCCCAGCATTTCAAAGGTTTTCCGTCCATACGGGTCGCTTTTGATCACATAGTTCAGCTGTTTTCCCATAAAGGTCATCACAGCGGTTTGTCCGCCGTCCAGGTTCACGGCGATCCTGCATCCCCTGGCCTGCATGATCTCCGCCAGGGTCTCCATCATCACCCCGGTGGAACGTTTTTCGATGACCTCACCCAGGATTTTCTGCTTTGTCCACAGGCGGCCTTCGCAGATGACGTCAATATAATGCCCGGGCTCCACCATTCCGAATGCGTGCCGGGGATTCAGGCTCCGGTTGGCATGCTTGTGGATATATTCGGTCAGTTCCCCGTCCCGTACCAGGCAGGGGCCGAAGGTATAAACCTGCAGGGCGCCTTCCCGGATATATTCATCGGCTTTCTTTTCCGTATTCGGCCAGCTTTCCACATGGCCGTCGGCGAATATGGCCAGGGTTTCATAATTCGGCATGCTCTTCTCGCGGTTTTTGACCGGGTGGTTATACAGGACTTCCCCGTCCCGGATCACGATTCCAACATTCCCGCCGTCTTTTTTCTTCTTGTCCACCCGGTAGGTGTAATAATCCGTGCTGGTTGCGAAGACGGCACGGTTGATTTCCGCGATATCTTTGGAAAACTTTTCGGTATTCCGGCCCCGGGGGTTGTCCGGATCGCTCCAGATGGTCTTCGGAAGCTCCCCGTTTTCCGTGTCGCACCGGATATCCGCCGTATAGCAGTAGAACTGCTGCATTTTGTCGGATTTCTTTTTCTTCTCCGGTGTCTCCAGGGTCCGGACAATCTCAATCCGCAGGCTTGGGCTCACGTATATCCAGTGCCCGTTTTCATCGTCTTCAAAAACGTATTCGCCCTCGTCGATAAAGCCGCGGCTGTTCAGCTTCACGTCCGCCCATTCCGGCGCCGCGGCTGCTTCTGCCGGCGCGTCCGCCGCGAAGGCTGCTCCTGCGGAAAACAGAAGCATCAGGGCCAGCAGCGCCGCTATAGTTCTTTTCATGCTCATTCCTCAATTCCCTCAATGTTTTCCAGCATGTCGTCATGTCCGATATCCGGTCCCACACGGGTTGCGTACAGGCCGAATATATTGTTCGGGTACCGTTTCACGCCGAATTCCTCCACGGAGAACGGTGTAAACACGCCGTTGCTTTTCCGTCCCTGGCCGACCTGCGTCTTATGCATGGCGTAGGCGTCCGCCGCCCGCTCGTTTGGCGTCTCTCCGCCCAGCGAGTCCAGCGGCACGGTCCAGTCAAACTCAACCTGTTCCCGGGGGGTGCCGTACAGGTGGATATACAGCTTTTTCACTTCCCATGTGCCGTAAAGTGCCAGGCTGTCCGGGTATTTTCCGGCGTCTGCAGCCAGTTCAAACGCGGTGCATGCCGCGTCCGCCACCATCTTGTGCTGCGGATGGCCGTATTCGCCTTCCAGGTCCTGGGTCACAACCACCTCCGGCTTCAGTCGCCGGTACAGTTCCGTCACCCAGCCCTGTACCTTGTCCTTTCCCCCGGTCTCCTTGTACGCCTGGGAGATCCGGTTGGGGTTGGCATACACATCCCGGAATTCCCCGAATACCGGATAAGTCCGGATACCCAGCTCCCACAGCCCGTTCAGTGCCTCGCTCCGGCGGGTTGTGTTGGATTTGGTCAGGTACGCCACAGTGATATTCCGCTGCTTTTCAATGCCGTACCAGGCGATCACGCTTCCCAGGAAAAGGATATCATCATCCGGGTGCGTCGCAAGGAACAGCATTTCCGTTTTTTCCGGCACCGGTTTCCACTGCTGCACCCAGTCCGGAATCTCTCCCTCGCCGAAAGCAAAAATCTCGTTGAAGCCCATCGTGGTTTTGCCTTTGTCCGGCACATACACGCGCAGGTGCTTATACCCGTCAATCGGGTAATACATATGATGGAACCGGGTATCCCCTTCATACAGGGTTTCCCATTCCCCGCCGCTCTTTTCCCGCTGCACCTGGTAATGCTCCGGCATTTTCTGGAAGCACAGGTACAGCCCGTAAATCGGATCCTTTGAGCTCACCGTAATCCACGGATGGGTCGTCTTGTCGCTTTCCCAGTAGCTGGTGTACAGCCCGTCTGTAATCTTCGCGGCCTTGAAATTCTTGCTGCACAGCTTCACCGTGCAGCTTCCGGTAATGTTTTCCGCCTCATCCGCGGACGCGGCTCCGCACAGCGCAAGGACCAGCGCGCACAGCAGGACCGCCGCGCCCGGGATCAGCCATTTCCGCATTCCTTACGCCTCCTCAAAATCTTCCTCCACATCCGGCATGTGTTCGCATACCATCAGGAAGGCATCCTCTCCGTTATCCTCATAATACCGCTTCCGCTTGCCCACGCTCACAAACCCCAGGCTTTTGTACAGCCGCTGGGCCCGTTCATTGCTCACGCGCACTTCCAGCGTCGCGTATGCGGCGCCGAGGTTGGAAATGTACTGCATCAGCGCTTCTGTCAGTTTCCGCCCGATGCCCTGCCCGCGCTCGCCTTCTTCAATCGCGATATTTGTGATATGGCTTTCATCCAGGATGATCCACGCCCCGGCATAGCCGACCACCCGGCCGTCCTTCACCGCCACCAGGTAGCGTGCCGCCACGTTCCGCTCCAGCTCCTGCCGGAAGCTTTCGCGGCTCCACGGAATGGCGAAGGTGGCTTCCTCAATCGCTGTCACGGCATCCAGGTCATCGATGGTCATCCGCCGGATTTCAATATCCGGCGTGCTCCCGTGCTCGCTCATGCTTCCTCGTTCTTCCTCATCGCTTCCAGCAACTTTTTGTTCTTCTGCGCGTTCGGCGGGCGCAGGTAGGACGCCTCCAGGTGCAGGTAATCGGTGGTCTCCCCGCGCCGGATCGCAATGCTTCCTGCAGCGGACGGCCGAAGGTATCCCCGGTATGCCGGGGCAAACGCCGCGCGTTCCCCGAGGATCTCCGCGATCCGTTCCCGGAATACCGGTGCTCCGTCCCCGGTAAACAGGAACCGGCTTCCCAGCCCGGAAACGGTATCCAGGTATTCTTCCAGTTTCATCGGTGCGTCGGGAATCAGCCGTTCCCCGTTCCGGAACGCCGCGCCGTACACCTGTCCGGCCCGGGCGTCCTGGATCGGGCATACGATCCCGTCAAAATCTCCCGCGCTTTCACTCAGCGCTTCCAGCGCGTCCACTGCAATGCACGGAAGCCCGGCCCCGTGTGCAATTCCCTTGGCCGTGGCGACGCCGATGCGCACGCCGGTAAAGCTGCCGGGTCCGGTTACGGCGGCAACCGCATCCATATCGCCCAGGGTCATGCCCGCAGCTTCAAGCGCCCGCTCAATCATCGGCATCAGGCTTGCAGAGTGGGTATGCCGGTTCTGGGCAGTAAACTCGCTGTATACCTTTTCTTCATCCATCACCGCTGTTCCGCACACCGGTCCGGATGTATCAATCACAAGCAGTTTCATCTTCCAGGTTCCATTCGTCGCTTTCAATCAGTCGTTCGTTTTCGCCGGCTGCCGTCATCCGGATCCGGACCGCGCTTTCCGGCACCGCGTCCGGGCACCGGCCAGGCCATTCCACAACGGCAATCCCGTCGCCGCCCAGGTATTCGTCCATTCCCAGCTCATACAGTTCTTCGGAGCTTTCCAGCCGGTACCAGTCAAAGTGGTACAGTGGGCAGCGTCCGCTTTCATATACATTCAGGATGGTGAAGCTGGGGCTGGTCACCGTTTCGGCAACTCCAAGCCCTTTGGCGATTCCGCGGGTCAGCTCACTTTTCCCCGCGCCCAGGTCGCCTTCCAGCAGCAGCACGTCGCCCGGCCGCAGCCGTCCGGCGAGCTTCTCCCCCAGTGCCCGGGTTTCCGCCGCGCTCTTCGTAATCACAGTTTCAGTTCCGCCGCGCCCACCGGCCGGATGCCCAGCGCGATTGCCGCGCCCCGTCCGAAGGTACGGTCCATGGCGGCCTTAAAGGATGTGAGCAGGTCCTCCGGCACGAAGTTCAGCGTTGTTCCCGCGAATCCGCCTCCGTGGATCCGCCACGCGCCGCGGCCGCGCAGCATCTGCTCCGCCATGCACAGGGCCAGGCTCAGGCTCTGTTCCGTCTCGCGGGCGTAGATATTCTGCAGGTACATAAAGCTGGAACGGCCGCTGTCGATAATCAGCCGCAGGAAATCTTCCATCCGGTCTTCCTCAAGGGCCTTCACCTGTTCCGGAACGCGGGCGTCTTCCGCGATAAAGTGGAACGCCCGGATCAGCGCCCGGTCGGATACCTGCTTCCGCAGGCCGTCCATGTCGGCGATCAGTTGTTCCGCGGTCAGCCCCCGCAGGTAAGGTTTGCCGTAATATGCGGCCACAGCCTTCATCTCCGCGGGAATCGCAGCATAGCAGTCCGTCAGGTCCGCATGGGAACCGCCGGTCGCGACCACCACCAGGGAATACCCTTTCTTCGCGAAATCATACTGGAGCGCCCGGGCTTCCGGCTTGTCCGTATCCCGGAAATCAACTGTCACCAGTCCGCCGGCTGCGCTGGCCATCTGGTCCAGCAGTCCGCTCGGCTTGCCGAAGTAGGCGTTCTCCGCCTTCTGGCTGATCCGCGCGCGCAGCGCGTACGGCATATCAAACCGGTTGTACAGTGCGTCCAGCACGCCGGTCAGCATCACCTCCAGCGCGGCGGAGCTGCTCAGGCCGCTCCCGCCGGCCACAGTGGATGTCACCGCCGCGTCAAATCCGCCGATACGGTACCCAGCCTCTTTCATCCCGGCGGCAACACCGCGGATCAGGGCCGCAGTGGTTCCCGCCTCGTCCGGATGGACCGCCAGGTCGGTAAGGTCCATCTCGATTGCCGGATATCCTTCGCTGCGGAAGCACACCTTCAGGTCATCCTGGGGAGTCACGGCGCACAGCGTATCCAGGCTGACGGCTGCGGCCAGGACCCGTCCGCGGTTGTGGTCGGTATGGTTTCCGCCGATCTCGGTCCGCCCGGGCGCACTGATCAGCCGGATGCCGTCCTTTGCGCCGAACTGTTCCTCATAGGAACGGATCAGCCGGGCATACCGTTCCCGCTGGAACCGGATCGTCTCCTCACCGGATCCGTATAGTTTCCGCAGTTGTTCCGCCGCCTCCGGCGATTCCAGTTTCCGGATCATTTCTTCCGCCTGGCTCATGCTCATTCATTCCCCTTTGTCACATACTTCTGCCAGATGGCTTTCGCGTCATCCAGCCCCAGTTCATGCACGCGGTCGCAGAACGCCTTCCAGTTTTCATCATCCAGCGGAATGTCGCCGGTCACAAAGCAGGCCATAGTCTTTTCCGCGTACCTTCCCAGTTCCTTCTGGATCCGCGCAATCTCCGCGGCGTCTTCCTCATTCAGCACGACGGCCGGGAACGGCTTTACGCTGTACTGCTTTGCTTCCGCCATCATTTCGATATTCCGGCGGGTGGCTTCATCCGAATACTTCAGCTGGAAATCCTCCAGCTCGATTCCCGGCGCCGCGGTTCCGCCGCTGATCGTCTTTTCCTTCAGGATATAGTTTGCAACCGTATTCAGGTCTTCGTTCCACTCCCACAGGCCGTCTTCCCGCCAGGAGTACTCTTCTCCCTCCAGGCCGTACTGGGCCATGGAGGATCCCTCCCGCGTATACAGGATATTCACCCAGGCCACCAGCTTCTCCGGCTCCCTGCAGGCGCTCGTGATCGCGAACGTTCCCGGAATCAGGTCCCCGGGAAGGTCCCGGTATTCCTGTTTTCCGTCTGCCTTCAGCGGCATCAGGATGTCATACTGTCCCAGCGCGGAAACCGGAATAGTGGTCAGCGGGGTCGGGCCCATAATCAGGCCGTAGGGAATCGCCTTTTTGTCGTCGGTAATCTGCCGCAGGGCATCCGCGATGCTGAAGCCGTTCTGGTCCAGCAGTTTTTCATCCCAAAGCGTATGCAGCCAGCTGAGGAACGCGCGGTTCTGCTCCGAATCCAGGTGCGAAACCACATTCCCGTCCTCAACGGCCATATAATAGTCATTGTCGATGATTCCGAAGGCATGCCCCAGGAAGCGCAGCTCCCACATGCCGATAAACGCCAGCGGAATCTCATCCGCCCCGTTCTGTCCGTTCGGATCCTGCGTTTTGAATGCCCGCAGCACCTCGGTCAGCTCATCCGCGGTGGTCGGAGCCTTCAGCTGCAGCCGGTTCAGCCAGGTCCGGTTGATCCACATCAGGTCATTGTTCTGCAGCCGGTTGAACGCGGGCAGCGCCGCGATTTTGCCGTCCGGCAGGGTGATGGCCGCCAGATATTCCGGATTCGCCTGCAGGATCGCCCACAGATCCGGCGCATACTGCTCCAGGTACGGTTTCAGGTCAATCAGGATCCCGTCCTTCGCCATTTGGGCGGTCTCTTCGGTCGTCAGTTCCGCTTTGAACAGCACATCCGGCAGGTTTTCACCCCGGGCAATTTCCTTTTTCCGGTTCGTCCAGCCGTCCGCAGTGGCTTCCTGGCGGAACTGGAAGCTGATTCCGGTTTTTTCCTGCATTCTCGTAAAGAACAGGTTTGTTTCCCATATGACCCCGGAGTTTTCACCGTCGAATCCTTCCAGGATATAGTCAGGCGCCTTGGGCCCTTCCGCCAGCGCGCAGCCGGCCGTCAGCACAAGCGCCAGGATCATCGCGAGCAGTTTCCGCATGTTGCTTCCTCCCTGTTTCCATTCCATTCCAAAATAATATTATACTCCATCTCTGCCGTTTTTTCCACCCTGAACTGTTGTCCGCGGAACGTTCTTCCGTCTTTCCGGAATGCCGTCAAACGCAAAATCCTCTTGACTTTTTTGCGTTTGCGGAATAAACATCATTCCAGGTCCGTTATATGCGTGTAGAAAGGTGGAATGACGATGTCCGATTATCGCAGCAGCCAGTACCCGCATTACGGTGTCAGCCAGCCGGGACAGGTTCCCGTTTCCCCGCAGGGTCAGCCGCAGCCCCGGTCCGTACCATCGGGCAGCATGCGCGGCTGTATGCCCTCTGCCGGTGCTCCTGTCCCCCGTCCGCAGGCAGCGTCGTACGCATCATATCCGGGCAGCATCGGTCCGGCGCCTTCCGCGCCGTCCGGTCCCCGCAGCCGCGTTCCCTCCGGAAATGTTTCACGGAAGCCTGCCGGCTTTACAAAATACCGCAATATCCTTTTCATTGCCGCTGCGGTCCTGGTCATCCTCCTGGTTGTGGTCTTTTCCGGAATAACCCGCCCGGCATCCGCCCCGGTCCGGGATGCGGTCCGTTCCACCGTGGAACTGAACTATAACGTCTTCTGCCCCGGTGTCTACGTGGACGGCCTTTCCCTCAGCGGCCTGACGGCAGATGAGGGATGGACCGCGGTCCGGAACCGGAGCCTGCAGCAGCTGAATGCCTGGCATGTGGATCTCACCTATAACGGCTTCACCAATACCATCACCGCCGCCGCCATCGGAATGGAACCGGACGTCTCGTCCGCGCTGGATGCCGCGTGGGAAATCGGGCACAATTACAACGGAAAGCGGAGCGACCGGGAACTGTATGACGAGATTGCCGCGGCTGCCGAAGAACCGCGTTATTTCTCCACCGGTCATACTTCCGGAAATGTGTCCCGGATTATTGATATTGTATACACCATCAAACAGAGTCTGGACCGTTCCCCGCAGAACGCGGAAATGACCGGTTTTTATCCGGACCGGGAGAACCCCTTTGAATATTCGGATGAAATTGCCGGCCTGAACCTGGATGCACAGGCGCTGGTGGATCGTATTGCGGATATGGCTGCTCGTCTGGAAAGCGGCACCCTGGCCATCGAACCGGAGCAGGTTGCGCCGGAGCAGACCAAAAACAGCATCAGCCTCCTGTACACAAAGCGCGGCGAAGCGGTAACGCAGATTTCCTCTTCCTCGGACGCATACCGGAATGACAATATCCGCCTCGCCTTTTCCCGGTTCAACGGATACCGGCTGGATCCGGGTGCCGTGTTCAGCTTTAACGGAATTGTCGGGGAGCGTTCAACGAAAAACGGATTCAATCCGGCGGAAGAATATGACCAGGGCGAGCATGTCATGGGAGTCGGCGGCGGTGTATGCCAGGCCAGCACCACGGTATATCAGGCTGCCGTAAGGGCCGGCCTGGAAGTCACAGACCGGTCCTATCATTCCGACAAGGTCAATTATACGGACTACGGCCTGGATGCCACCGTCTCCTGGGGCAGCAACCGGAAAGTCGACCTGAAGTTTGTCAACAATACGGATTCCCCCGTTTATATTGCCGCCAGGGTTGAACCCGGCAAAAACGGGAAAAACTCACTGCAGACGCATGTGATCATTTACGGCAGGGATCTGGGCGGTACGTCCTATGAAATCAAATCAGAGAAAACCGGGGAGCTGGTGGCCAGCGGCGGACCGAAATACATCAAGGACACCGAGGGGAAGTATGCCACCTATACCGATGAGCAGGTCTCCGTTTCCGATCCGAAGATGGGTTATGAATACATGACCTACCGGGAGGAATACCGGAACGGTCGTCTCATTGAGCGGAAGGAACTGGGCCGCTGCACGTATCCTGCGCAGCCGGAAAAAATATATGTCGGCGTGAAGAAGCGCTGATCCCTGATTCAGTAAAACCCGGAGGCTTCCCCTGCCTCCGGGTTTTTCGTATGGAAGAAGCGCGGGGCTTATGCTCCGCGCTTCTGGTATTTTGGGTCAGATTACTTTTTCCGCTTCAGGAATCCCGGTACGCCGTGGTCATCCGTCGTCATGGCCTGGCTCTGCGGAATTGGCTGGAAGCTGCCCGTCTGGCCGGTCACCTGGCCGTTGCTGTTGAACAGCGGCTGGTAATTCTGCGGCTGGTTCATCTGGAACGGATTCGGATTCACAGGTGCGTTGCCGCCGGTGGGGTTATTTCCCATGGGCTGGTAGGGCCGCGTTGCCTGGAGGTCCTGCGGGGCGGTCTGCTGGTAGCTGAACCCGGTCTGGAAAGATCCGGTGTTCACCATGCCGGGCACGCCCATGCTGGGACGGCTGGTGCTCATGAAGGTCGGCACCTCTCCGGTGCTCCGGTTCAGGAAAGAGCTTCCGTTATCCCGTTCCGCTACGGATGCGGCCGTATCGCGGCTGAAGTTGGTCCCGAAGGATCCGAACAGGCGTTCATGCTCAATTTCACGCGGCTTTTTCGCGGGCTCCCGGGTCGGGAAAGGCGTCTTTTCGAAGCCGGTCGCGATCACGGTGATCCGTACGTCGTCGCCCATGGTCTCGTCGATGCCGGCACCGAAGATGATGTTTGCGTCCGGATCGGCTGCTTCCATCACCAGGTTGGCCGCTTCGTTGATATCCACAATGGAGATATCGGCGCCGCCGGTAATGTTGATCAGCACAGCGCGTGCGCCGTCGATGTTGGTCTCCAGCAGCGGGGATGCGATCGCGTTCTTCGCGGCATCGACCAGCTTGTTCTCGCCGCTGCCGATACCGATACCCATATGGGCCATTCCGCCGGATTCCATCACGGTCTTCACGTCCGCGAAGTCGAGGTTGATCATTGCCGGCACAGCAATCAGGTCGCTGATGCCCTGGATGCCCTGCCGCAGCACGTCATCCGCAACACGGAAAGCCTCGATCATGCTGGTCTGCTTGCTAACCACCTGCAGCAACCGGTCATTCGGAATCACCACCAGGGTGTCCACATTCGTCTTCAGCTCTTCAATGCCGGCTTCCGCATTTTTCATCCGCTGTTTGCCTTCAAAGTTGAAGGGCTTGGTAACCACGGCAATCGTCAGCATGCCGAGGTCCCGGGCCACTTCCGCCACAATGGGAGCCGCGCCGGTTCCGGTGCCGCCACCCATACCGGCGGTAATGAACACCAGGTCAGCGCCCTTCAGCGCGGAGGCAATCTCCTCGCGGCTTTCTTCCGCTGCGCGGCGGCCCACATCGGGATGGGCTCCGGCGCCAAGGCCCTTTGTCAGCTTTTCGCCGATCTGGATTTTTACCTGGGCATTGGACTGGCCCAGTGCCTGCCGGTCGGTATTCACCGCGATAAATTCAACGCCGCGCAGCCCGGCGTCCATCATCCGGTTCACGGCGTTGTTTCCGCCGCCGCCGCATCCGACGACCTTGATGGAAGCAAAGTTGCTCTGCTCTTCGTTCTGGAATTCAATCATGTTCTTAACCTCCCAACAGACTCCGGAAGAAGTCCTTGATCCTGCCGCCCACACCGGCTGCCGGCTGGCGCTGCTGTTCAATCGTATCGATAATCAGGTCCATCAGGCCCAGTGCGCTGGAGAAGCTGTGGCTGTTCAGCTTGGTGGTCCGGCGCGGGGTTTCCTGGACGGGCCGGCCGAGCTTCCCGGCCATGTATTCCTTACCGCCGCGGTTGAAGCTCATTCCGCCGCCGGTCATGAATACGCTGCTCCAGCTGCCGAGGCTGCCGAAGTCATCGTCAATCGCGGTCTTGATCTGCTCGCAGATTTCATCAACCGCCTTGCAGATAATCGGTTTCACCTGCTCACGGGTAAAGGTCGTTCCCTTCTGCCCGTCAGCTCCGGGGACTTCGTAGGTTTCCCCGCTGGTTTCAATGCCGTAAACGAACTTGCGCTTGATGTCTTCCGCGGCGCTCAGGGAGATGTCCAGTTCTTCCGCCAGGGCTACGGCGATATCGCCGCCGCCGACGTCCAGCACCTTGTGGTAGATGATCGCGTCGCCTTCCACCCCGATAATTTCGGTATTCAGGTACCCCATGTCGATCAGGACGGATGTATGGTCGCGCTCCTGCTCGTTCAGGTACAGCATCGCTTCACCGGCGGATGTGGAGTAGAAGCTGGTCACCACAATGCCCAGGTCCGCCATCCGGTTGGTCACGTCATCGACGAAGAACCGGTTGCCAACCACGAAGCTGATGAACGCGGTCATCTCGCGTCCCTTCATGCCGACAGGCTCCAGGGTTTTCTTTCCGCTGTCCACCATAAACCACGCCGGGCTGGAATGGACCACAACGCCGGGCATGTTGGCCAGGTTCTGGGACGCCTTGTCAAAGGCGGCCTTCACATCGCCCGATGTGACGCGGGGATCCGTCCCCTTCAGGGTGATGGTCACCTGGGTGGCATAAACGCGGGTGAACGCTCCGGGAACACCGACGGTGATCTCCCGGATCTTGCTGCCGGACTGCTCCTCGGCATCGCTGATGGACCGGCGGATCGCCTCGTCCAGTTGGCCGGGATTGTTCCATCCTTCTGTCAGATAGCCGTCATACTTCGCCACGCCGGCCGCGACAATGTCGCACCGCTGGCTGCCGCTGTTCTCGGCAACAAGCGTAACAATCTTGCTCGTCCCGAAATCAATGGCCGCAACCGTTGTTTTCATAGGTTTCGTTCCCCCCTGGTGAACTCAGGATCCCGTCTGTTTTCAGGCAGAATCCTACCATATAATGGCATATCATGTGTTATTATATGACTTTTATTGAATGATTGCAAGTGTTTATGCCCATTTTATTACATTTTTCCGCCATTTTGTAACAATTTTAGACATCGGTCTGTTTTTAACTCCCGGAAGGAGAATACGTCGGGGTTTCCGGAACGGATACGTTGATGGATCCTCCGTTCTTCCCGAGCTCCAGCAGCTTTTCCCGTACATACAGCATGCTGCGCAGCTTGGCATGGATCCGTTCCCGGTCGCCAAGGCTTACCGTATAACCGTCGCGGGTCACCAGCAGGATGGAGGACGTATTGCTCAGGTCCACTTCCTCAATGATGGAAGTGCATCCAAGCACCTTCAGTTCCAGGAACAGGTTGTCAAATATGCTCTGCTGTACCGCTGAATTCAGCGTCAGCGTCTGTCCGGCATGATCTCCGCCGCGGATATTCAGCCCTTTCACTTCCACAAGGCTGGCCGGCCGGATGGTCGGGTCCTCGGTTTCATACAGCACCATCCGGTTCTTGTCCATCACGAACATGATGCCCCTCAGGGTCATCCAGCAGCAGGGTTCCCGCTCTTTCACAGAGATTACGACTGTCCCGGGCATCAGCTTGTCCAGGTAGCGGAACTGCAGGCAGTAGTAATTTGAGTTGCCGGTGCGCTTCGCTTCGCTGACCGCCCGGGCTTCCAAATCCCGTCCGGTAATTTCTTCGCTCAGTGTCAGGATGCTGGATCCGTACTGGATGCCGCTCAGGCGGATGACGTCCGCCCGGGAGATCAGTTCATTCCCTTCCACGCGGATTTCCCGTACCCGGAACACAATAAAATACAGCACGCACACCGTAATGCCCGCCAGCGCGACAAGCGCCAGCGCGGCCCGCATGCCCGCGCTGCTTCTGTTGGTCTTTTTCTTTTTCGGTTTTCGGGGGGATTTGGCTGCCTGCGCCGCGGCGGAACGCTGGGGTTCCCCGCCGGCAGTGTGCTGGTAGCCGGTTGTTGCCTGCTGCCAGAATGCGCCTTCCCGGTCGCTCAGGTTTTCAGACCGGTCCTTCAGCAGTTCCGGTGCGTCTTCCGGTTCCTCAAAGGGACTGGCGTTCATCGGCATCGGTCCGGTCCAGGTGTTTTTCTGCCAGTCCCGTACCCCGGGAGCGCCGTGCGAGGCGTTTGAATCGCCGGCCCGCTTGACAGGCCAGTTTTTTCCGGGTCCTTCCACACGTTCACTCCCTTTCCAGACTTTGGTCTGTTTATTCGAGTCCGTTTACAATTTCCTTGAACACCCGACCCCGTTCCTCATAGTCCTTGAACATGTCAAAACTTGCGCACGCGGGGCTCAGCAGGACGTTCCAGCCGCCTTCGGCGGATGCCCTGGCCTTCTGGACCGCTTCACCGAGGCTTCCGGCATACTCAAAGTTGGTAAACCCGTTCCGTTCCAGGCTGGTCCGGATCAGGTCCGCCGTCTCGCCGATCAGGATTGCTTTGCGGATCATCGGGCTCTGCCGCATTTCCCGGCTCAGCGGCTCAAAGGATGTATGCTTGTCATAACCGCCAAGGATGATCACAGTCGGAGCGGTCATCGTCTGTACGGCCTTGATGGTTGAATCGGTATTCGTTCCCTTGCTGTCGTTGATGTAGGTAATGCCTTCCAGCTCACGCACCCGTTCAATACGGTGTTCAACGCCCCGGAACGTCCGCAGGCTGTGCCGGATTACCGGTATCGGAACCTTCATGGCAGCTGCCACGCATACGGCGCCCAGGGCGTTTTCCAGGTTGTGCGGCCCGGGAATGTAGATTTCCTCGGTCCCGCATACCTTCCGCTCCGTCCCGTTCATCCGGATGATAATCTGTCCGTCGCGGACAAACGCGCCTTCCTTCACCTCGGTCTTCCGGCTGAACTGGAGCACATGGCTGTGCACCTGCGCTGCAAGCCCTTCCAGGCCCGGGTCATCTGCGTTGAATACCGCATAATCATTCGCGGTCTGGTTGGCAAACATCCGCATCTTCATGGCCGTATAAACTTCCATGGTTCCGTGGCGGTTCAGGTGGTCTTCCGTAATATTCGTCAGAAGTGCGACATGCGGATGGAAGGTGTCCGCGGTTTCCATCTGGAAGGAACTGACCTCGCAGACAATCACGTCATCCTCCTTGCTCACCAGGGCAGCCAGGGAGAATGGATATCCGATATTTCCGACCACATGCGTCACTTTGCCGCTGTTGGCGAATATCTCGCCCAGCAGGGACACGGTGGTGGTTTTGCCGTTTGTACCGCTTACCGCCGTCAGCGTACCTTTGGACAGCTGTGCGGCAAGTTCCAGCTCACCGATCACATAGATACCGGCTTCCTTGGCCCGCACCACAAACGGCGCGGTATCCGGAATGCCGGGAGAAATCACCAGGACGTCCATTCCCTCCAGCAGGTCCATAGCCGGGCAGCCAAAGCGCCGGGTCAGCTGCAGGCCTTCCAGGGGGCGCAGCTGGGATCCCAGTTCCTCCTCGCTCTTGCTGTCATTCACAGTCACCTCGGCGCCGTATGCGCGCAGCAGCTGGGCTGCGGCAACACCGCTCCGGGCCATGCCGACCACCAGGACCTTCTTGTTCTCGTAATTCATGCGTTCCGCCTTCTTTCCGGCTTACAGTCCGCTCACGCTCAGGATTGCGATCAGGCTCAGCACCAGTGTGATACCGGCATACATGCTCACAATCTGGGTTTCGGAATATCCTTTCTTTTCAAAATGATGATGAATCGGGCTCATCAGGAAAATGCGCTTCCCGTGGGTCAGCTTATAGTAATACCGCTGCATGATCACACTCACGCTGCTCATGATGGGGGTAAAGAAAATCAGTACCAGCAGCAGGGGCAGCCTCAGGATCATCGCAATGGCCACGGTGCCGCCGCCCAGCAGCATGCTGCCCGTATCCCCCATAAACGTCCTGGCGGGATAGCGGTTATACCGCAGGAAGCCCACGCACGCGCCGGCCATTGCCAGGGCAAATACCCCGGCAGTCAGCGCGTTTCCCCGGTCGGCAATGGACTGCATCGCTGGAACGGCGGCGATCATCACGCAGATCACCGCCCAGGCCGACGAACTGACGGCTGTCACGGTGCCCAGCAGTCCGTCCAGGCCGTCCTGCAGGTTGCTGCTGTTCACAATAAAGATCGTCACCAGGGTCATCAGCGGGATATAAAACAGACCGAGGTCCCAGTCCGTTCCGGCAAACGGAATACGAATTTTGCTTCCGATTGCGGGGTGGAAATAACAGTAAACGCTGAATCCGACGGCCACGATCACCTGTCCGGCGATCTTCTGCCACGGATTCAGCCCGTCATGGCGTTTTTTAACTGCCTTGATATAGTCATCCGCAAAGCCGACAGCCATGCTCAGGAATGCCACCAGCAGCAGCGGAATAACGGCGTCCAGGCCGCCTTTCCATTCTGCCGGATGGAACGCGAGGGATGATACCAGGATGCCCGCGGCCATCATCAGGCCGCCCATGACCGGTGTTCCCTGCTTGCTCTGATGGCTCGGCCCCAGTTCGTAAATCGTCTGTCCGAAATGGAGTTTTTTCAGCTCGCTGATCAGCTTTGGCCCGATCAGCAGGGCAATCGCCACGCTTACCAGCAGCGCGCCTGTCATTCTGAATACCATTCCCGTGTCATCGTCCTTTCCGTGGAAAACTATCTAATTAAAATTCGCTTTTCAGATGCCGTTTTCCTGCTCTTTCCGGATCTCGAGCAGCAGTTCGCTTACGATCACCTTCTCATCAAACGGCCGCTTGATTCCCATGATTTCCTGATAGGTTTCATGTCCCTTGCCGGCCAGCACAATCACGTCGCCCTCCTCGGCCATCCGCAGTGCGCGGTCGATCGCGGCCCGGCGGTTCTCAATCACTTCATACTTGCCGCCCGTGGGTTTGATTCCCTTTTCAATCGCGGCCAGGATTACCTGCGGGTTTTCCGTCCGCGGGTTGTCGGATGTCAGGATACAGTAATCCGCCAGCCGGCCGCCGATTTCACCCATCATCGGACGTTTGCCCTTGTCACGGTCGCCGCCGCATCCGAACAGCGCAATCACGCGGTTGCGGGTGAACTGGCGGACCGTCTTCAGGATGTTCTCCAGAGCATCCGGGGAATGGCTGTAGTCCAGGATGACCTTGTACGGGGTGCCGGTCGGCAGCACCTCAATCCGGCCCGGAACCCGGGTCACTGCCTCCAGGCCCGCACGGATCTTTTCCGGCGCAATGCCCATGATCAGCGCGCAGCTGGTCGCAGCCAGGGCATTGTATACGTTGAACATGCCCGTCATATGCATATGGATCAGGATCTCGTTCATGCCGTGCAGCTGTACGGTAAAGCGTACGCCCTCCTCGGTGATTTCGATATCCCGGGCAAACACGTCCGCATCCACGCAGATGCCGTAGGTGATATGCGGCTGCACCAGGTCGGGAATCAGCTTCCCGGCGGTTTCGTCATCCGCGTTCACTGCGGCATTGCGCGCCATCCCTTCGGTAAAGAAACGCTTTTTCGTCTCAAAATACCGTTCCATTGTGTAGAAATAGTCCAGGTGGTCCTGGCTGAGGTTGGTATAGCAGCCCACCTCAAAGCTCATTCCGTCCAGCCGGCACATATCGATCGCGTGGGCGGAAACTTCCATGCAGCACACCTGCACGCCCTCATCCGCCATCATCCGCAGCGTCTTCTGCAGGTCGATGGGATCCGGCGTGGTCAGTTTGCTGTCCAGGTGCTGGTTCTCCACCAGCGTACCGGTGGAACCGATGATTCCGCACTTCAGTCCTGCGCTTTCGCAGATACTCTTGAGGAGGTAGGTTGTTGTTGTCTTCCCTTTCGTCCCGGTGATTCCGATCATCCGCATCTGCCGGGAAGGATGGCCGTAGAAAGCATCCGCAATCCGCGCCATGGCGCCGCGGCCGTTGTTCACGCGGATCTGCGGCACTTCCATCTCCACATAATGCTCCACAACCAGCGCCACGCAGCCGTTTTCAACCGCTTCCCAGGCATAGTCATGCGCGTCAAACCGGGCGCCGACAATGCAGAAAAAGAGTCCGTGGTCTGTTTTGTCCCGGCTGGATGATGTAATCTCCCGGATTTCCGTGTTCATGTCTCCCCGGGTATCCACCACATAGGGCAGTTCTGTCAGCAGTTCCCACAGTTTCATACGCGCTCATCCTTTTCTTTATTGCCTGTAGTATACACCAAGCGGGAGACCGACGATGTCAGTCTCCCACGCTGTTTTTATTCCCCGGCACGCATTGCCGTTACGGTCATGTTCGTGTCCGCCGCCACCGTCAGGCGGAT
Organism: Clostridiales bacterium; assembly: GCA_017569285.1. Taxonomy (NCBI): domain Bacteria; kingdom Bacillati; phylum Bacillota; class Clostridia; order Eubacteriales; species Clostridiales bacterium. The sequence continues at coordinate 3,097,072 of CP069419.1, read as the reverse complement.
GGTTTGCACCGCGTTGCTGGAGATCAGGTTCAGCTTCACGGCCTCCGTGCATACCGTAACGTCGTTGGCAATCTGCGCCAGCTCCCGCTGCAGCTCCGCGTTGTATTCCGTGCTTCCGGCAATCTGGTTTTCCAGCCGGGAGATCGTCCTCGTGCCGGTTCCCATGTTCGCCAGGTCACCCAGCAGGATTGCCGTGCAGAGGATCACCACCGCGATGATCGCGATCACGGCCGCGTCCCACCGGACGCCTTCAGCGCTCACAATCTTCCGCTTCGGCCGGGCTTCCTCAATCACCTGGAAGCGGCCGCTCGGGCTCATCTGCATGCTTCCGGTCCAGTTCTGGGGGCTGGTATCAAAACGGACCGAATCCGCGCAGCGCATACGCTGCCGGTAGATGTCGACATCCTGTACGCGGAATTCGCTCTTCCGCCGTCTGTTCTCAATCCAGTCGGCCGCGGTTGTCTGAAGTTTTCCGGCTGTGGTGGAGAATATCGTCATCCTTTCCTCACTCCGTTACGATTTGATATGATAGCCCCTTTCCGGGGTTTATTCCTTTTCGTCCGAATTCCCGAGCCCTGCGATTCTTTCCAGCATGGCGGGCAGGTTGTTCAGGAACTGCGTCCAGTTGTCGGCGCTGGCAGCCGCGGCGTTAATCAGGATATGGTCGTTTGCACCGGTAATCTCAACGTCCCGCTCTTCGCCCAGGATTTTCTGGCGGATGTTGGCCGGCAGCAGGACACGTCCCTGTCCGTCGCAGGTCTGGCCGTCGTAGCTCAACGCGTAGAAGAAATTCTTCACGATGTTCAGCTCGGGGCTCATTTTGTTCCGGCTTTCCAGCTCGGCGCTTCGCTCTTCCCACTTGTCGTTCGGGTAAATCGCAATCGATTTGAAATCGAAAGACGGGGCAATATAAAACTCCTCGCCCAGTTTTTCGCGGAACGGCTGCGGGATCACCAGGCGGCCTTTGGCATCCAGGCCGTGGCTGAATGAGCCGATAAAGCGGTATTTCCTTGTATTTGCAGGGGTTTCGGTGGACTGCTTGTTGTTGGTTTCATGGTTCTCGTCCACGCTTTCACACCCCTTTCTACCACTTTTATGCTCATTTTTGGGTTTCTCTTCCCTTTTTCCCCACAAATTTAACATAGAATTTGCCTCAGTGCAAGAAAAAAATCATATTTTTTTCCGGCTCTTCGGACTCCTGATTTAAATTTATTGTAAACTATTTGTAATATTTTTGTAATAATTATTGGCCGTTTGTGCCTCTGTTTTGTTCCCCTTTACCATATTTTGTGGACAGAAAAAGCCGAACCCGTTCAAAGGTTCGGCTTTTGTCAAGGGGAACAAATATTTTGTTACAAAAAATTAAGATTTAGCAGGCCATGGAATCTCCAGCGGGCAGAATTCGATGGCGTCGCAGGATACCGGATAGTATCGGATCCCCCGCTGTTCTCCCGTGAATCCGTTCGCGCAGGCTGCCCCGTGCAGGTGGCCGGAAACGACCGCTGCCACATTCTTCCTGGCTTCCAGTATTTCCGTAAACACCGTTTCCCGGTCTGTCTGGAGCAGCGGCGGAAAATGCATCATTACAAGGATGGGCTTGTCCGGGGCAATCCGCTCCGCGTCATCCAGCGCCATTTTCAGCCGCTGCAGCTCCCGTTCGAGGATCTTCCGGTCTTCGGCTTCCAGGGGCATGTGTTCTGTCGGAAATGTCCATCCCCGCGTTCCGCATACCACGCACGGACCGAGGTCCATGGCGTCATGCTGCAGGGCCGCCATACCTTCCGGCAGCGCTGCGCGTACCCGTCCGATACCGCTCCACCAGTATTCATGGTTGCCTTTGCACAGGATTTTTTTCCCGGGAAGCCGGCCGATTTCCTCCAGGTCCGGTATGGCGTCCTTCAGCTGCATCGCCCAGCTGATATCGCCGGGAACCAGGACGATATCCTCCTCCCCGACGGTATTCCGCCAGTTCTCGCTGATGCGTAAAAAATGCCTGTCCCACTGGGGCCCGAATACGTCCATGGGTTTATCGTCGCCCCCGGGCATATGCAGGTCTCCAATAGCAAACAGGCGCATGGTCTTATTCTTCTTCCTCCGATTCGTCTTCGTCCGCTTTGCGTTCCTCGTCCTCGCGGACATCTTCCAGGCTCAGCTCGTTCTCAATCTCACCGAACTCCTGGCTCGGAATATCGGAATCCTCTTCCACCTCAGGGATGATCTCATCCATACCGCTCACGGAATCCATATCGCCGATACTGCTGGTATCCACCGGCTCGGCGTTTTCCTCTTCCTGTTCCTCGGGCAGGCTGTTGCTCTTGTTCATTTCCTTCAGGCAGAAAATGCAGACGTCGCGTCCGGGCAGGGCCGGTTCTTCATTGCAGATGCTGCACAGTTCCACTTCTTCGGTGTTCTTTTCGCCCTTCAGCTCCCGTAGGCAGACCTTGCAGTACTTTTCATCCTCCCGGATGTAGTTCAGATCGCAACGGGGGCATTTGATCAGCTGCATTTGTTCCTATTCCTCCTCGATGGTCCCATCAGGATTATTCTGCCACTTTGTGGCCCGCGGTTCCGGATTTCACCCGTTTCCGGGCGGAAAATCCCGTTTCGCAGGAAAAAATCAGGTGCGCCATTCCACTTTCGTGTATGCCCGGCCCACCCGGCTTCCAGCCTATGTCCTCCTGAACCACGACGGGATTATACTCTCATCCCCTGTATGATGCAATAGGGAATTTGTTTTTCCCGTTTTTTTAATTATTCCGCGTCTTCCGGGGCGGAAAGGATTTCCTCAATCCGCTTCAGCAGCTCGTCCCGGCCGGTTCCGTCCTCGCCGCTTACGCACAGGATTTCCCAGGGCTGGACGCTCAGAGCCCGGCAGATCGGTGCGAGGTATTTCATCCGTGCGCCGCGGCTGATCTTGTCCGCCTTGGTCGCAACTACGGTGAACGGAATGCCCGAATCCCGCAGGAAACGGTTCATCATCCGGTCATCCTCGGTCGGCTCATGCCGGATGTCCACCAGGCACAGCACATGGCGCAGCTCGTCCGCTTTCTCGAAGTAGTCCTGCATCATCTGGCCCCAGCGGGCTTTTTCCTTCTTGTCCACCTTTGCGAATCCGTATCCCGGAAGGTCGATCAGGTGGAATGCGTTGTTCAGCAGGAAAACGTTCAGCAGCCGCGTCTTGCCGGGGGTGGTGCTGGTGCGTGCCAGCTTGTTCCGCCGGCACAGCGTGTTGATCAGCGTGCTCTTGCCGACGTTGCTTTTTCCGGCCACGGCAATCTGGGGAAGCCCCTTTCCGGGGAACTTCCCGTAATCCGCCATGGAAGTGATGAATTCCGCCGTTTTGATTTCCAGCACCGTTCAGCCCTCCATGATTGCCGCGCTCAGTACCTGCTGGATTTCCTTCACCGGAATGATTTTGAACTTCTCCAGCACGTAATCCGGGATCTTCTCCAGGTCCTTTTTGTTTTCCTCGGGGATGATCAGGGTATTGATCCCCGCGCGGTAGGCCGCCAGGGTCTTCTCCTTCAGTCCGCCGATGGGCAGCACACGTCCGCGCAGCGTGATCTCACCAGTCATCGCCACATTCTGGCGCACGGGTTTCCGGGTCAGCGCGCTCACCAGCGCTGTCGTCATCGTAACGCCGGCGGACGGTCCGTCCTTCGGCACCGCGCCTTCCGGCACATGGATATGCACGTCAATCGTCTGGTAGAATTCGGGATCCAGCCCCAGCTCCGCGCTGTGGGAGCGCACCCAGCTGAAGGCCGCTTCCGCGGATTCCTTCATCACGTCGCCCAGCTGGCCGGTCATCCGCATGCCGCCCTTCCCGGGCATCAGCATGCACTCCACTTCCAGCATTTCCCCGCCGACGGAGGTATACGCCAGTCCGTTCACGATCCCGATCCGGGGTTCCTTCTCGGGCTCCTCGCGGATAAACCGCGGCGCGCCCAGCAGCTCGTGCAGCTTCTTTTCGGAAATGGACAGCGTCTTCTTTTTCTTTTCGAGCATCTCCACCGCGCTCTTCCGGCATACCCGGGCGGCGACCCGCTCCAGGGTGCGCACGCCGGCTTCACGGGTGTATCCCTCGATCATCGCCTTCATGGCGCCTTCGGTTACCTTCAGGGCATTCTCGCGCATTCCGTGTTCCCGGATCTGCTTGGGCAGCAGATGCCGCTTCAGGATCTGCAGCTTTTCCTCTTCGGTATAGCTGGGAACCTCAATCAGCTCCATCCGGTCCAGCAGCGGCTCGGGAATCGTATCCATGCTGTTGGCCGTGGTGATGAACATCACCTTGCTCAGGTCAAACGGAAGCTCCATGTAGTGGTCCCGGAAGGCGTTGTTCTGCTCGGAATCGAGCACTTCCAGCATCGCGGATGCCGGATCGCCGCGGAAATCGCCGCTCATCTTGTCAATTTCATCAAACAGGAATACCGGGTTCATCGTTCCGGCCTGTTTCATGCCGGAGATGATCCGTCCGGGAATGGAGCCGATATACGTCCGGCGGTGGCCGCGGATTTCCGCTTCATCCCGCACGCCGCCCAGGCTCATCTGCACAAATTTCCGGCCGACCGCCTCGGCGATGGCCTTCACGATGCTGGTCTTGCCGACGCCGGGAGGTCCGACGAAGCAGAGAATCGGGCCTTTCATGTCCTTCTTCATCTGCAGCACCGCAAGGTACTCGACAATCCGCTCCTTCACGTCTTCCATGCCGTAGTGATCCCGGTTCAGGATCTCCCGCGCGCGGGCCAGGTCCAGGTTGTCCTCGGTCTCCTTGCCCCACGGCAGGTCCAGGATCCACTCGATATAGGTCTGGCTGATGGAGCTCTCAGGCGTACCCGGGCCCATCCGGGTCAGCCGGTCCAGTTCCTTTTCGCACTTGGACCGCGCTTCCTCGTTCAGCGGGGTTTCCTCCATCCGCTTCCGCAGCTCGGCAACGTCCGAATCATCGCGTTCGCCCAGTTCCGTCTGGATGGCCTTGATCTGCTCGCGCAGGTAGTAATCCTTCTGGTTCTTCTCCACCTGCTTCCGGATCCGGGCCTGGATCTGTTTTTCCATGTCCGCCATATCGCTCTCGCGGATCAGGATGGCGCATACCTTCTCCAGCCGTTTCACCGGGTCCAGCTCGTCCAGGATCTGCTGCCGGTCCTCACGCCGGGTCAGTACGTTCGCGGCCAGCAGGTCCGCCGCTTCGCCGGGCTTTTCCATATTGCGGATGGCGTCCACTGTGTCCTGCCCCACCCGCTGGCTGTTCCGGGCATAGTCGTCAAACAGGTCCTGGCAGGTGCGCAGCAGCGCCTTCTCTTCCGCGGAGCGCGCCGCGCGGTCCGGGCATACACGGATCCGTGCCTTCATGCACGGGTCGTCGCCCAGTGTCTCTTCAATGATTCCCCGGTTCTCGCCTTCCACCAGCACACGGATGTTTTCCCCGGGCAGGTTCATCACCTGGCGGATCTCCGCGATGGTGCCGACCCGGCACAAGTCGCCGAATCCCGGTTCCTCCGTGTCGTCCTGCTTCTGGCTGACCAGGAATACCTTCTGGTTTCCGGTCATGCCCTCTTCCAGCGCCGCCACGGATTTTTTCCGGCCGACGTCGAAATGCAGCACCATATTCGGGAAAATCATCAGGCCCCGCAGCGGGAGTACCGGCAGGTCGATGGTCTGGATCTTTTTCATTCATTCCTCCGATAATCCGAACGCCTCCGGTCAGGAGGCGTCGGTTGAATCAGTCCGTTGTTCGGTTCTTTTGGCTGTTCTCCTGCGTACGCCCGCAATCAGCTTGGGCTTTCCGCCCTTCACTGAATCTGGAGTAATCACGCACTCGTTGATTTCTGCCATGCCCGGCAGGTCGAACATCGTATCAAGCATCGCGTCCTCGATGATCGCCCGCAGGCCGCGCGCGCCGCACTTGCGGGCAATCGCCTGCTTCGCGATTTCCCGTACGGCGTCCTCTTCAAATGTAAGCTTCACACCGTCCATGTCCAGCAGTGCTTCATACTGCTTGCACAGGGCGTTCTTCGGCTCGGTCAGGATGCGCACCAGCGCGTCCTCATCCAGTCCGTCCAGCGTCACCACGATCGGCAGGCGCCCCACAAATTCGGGGATCAGGCCGTACTTGGTCAGGTCCTCCGGCCGCACGTCCTTCAGGGCGTCTGTCCGGGAGGGATCCCGCTGGCTCTGCAGTTCCGCGCCGAAGCCCAGCGTCTTCTTGCCGATGCGGCTTTCGATGATCGGCACCAGGCCGTCAAACGCGCCGCCGCAGATGAACAGGATGTTCGTCGTATCGATCCGGATCATCTCCTGGTGGGGATGCTTCCGGCCGCCCTGCGGCGGAACGGCAGCTTCCGTACCTTCCAGGATCTTCAGCAGCGCCTGCTGTACGCCTTCACCGCTGACGTCGCGGGTGATGGACATGTTTTCGCCCTTCCGCGCAATCTTGTCGATCTCGTCGATGTACACAATCCCCTGCTGGGCTTTTTCAATGTCCCAGTCCGCGGCCTGGATCAGCCGCAGCAGGATGGTTTCCACGTCATCGCCCACGTAACCGGCTTCCGTCACGCTCGTGGCGTCCGCGATGGCAAACGGCACTTCCAGGATCCTGGCCAGCGTCTGGGCCAGGTAGGTCTTGCCGCTTCCGGTCGGTCCCAGCAGCAGGATGTTGCTCTTCTGCAGCTCAACGTCTTCCTTCCGCTGTTTCCGGTTGATGCGTTTGTAGTGGTTGTAAACGGCAACGCTCAGTGCCTTCTTCGCCCGTTCCTGGCCGATCACATACTCGTCCAGGGTCTTCTTCATCTCGGAGGGAAGCGGCAGCTTCTTCGGGCCGGCATTCCGGACTTCGGAATGTCCTTCCGCGTATTCTTCCTCTTCGCTCAGGATGTCGTTGCACAGGGCAATGCACTCGTTGCAGATGTATACGTTCGGGCCGGCCACCAGGCGGTCCACCATGTTCTGCGTCTTTCCGCAGAAGGAGCACCTCGGCCCCTGCCGGTTGGTATAGCTGTTATTCGCCATGCATTAAACCTCTCGGCTGTTAAAGCCGATCCTTATTTCTTTTCGCGCGGCTGGTAAATCTCATCGATGATGTGGTACTGCAGCGCTTCCTCCGCGCTCATGAAATAGTCGCGTTCCACATCCGCCTGGATCTTCTTCAGCGGCTGGCCGGTCATCTCGGCCATCATGTTGGTCATCTTTTTCTTGGTCTTCATCAGCCATTCAGCGCGGATCGCGACGTCCGTCGCCTGGCCCTGGGCGCCGCCCAGCGGCTGGTGGATCATCACTTCGGCATTGGGCAGCGCCAGGCGCTTTCCCTTCTCGCCGGCCATCAGCAGGAACGCGCCCATGCTGGCAGCCATGCCGACGCATACGGTCCGCACCTGCGGCTTGATGTACTGCATCGTGTCATAGATGGCCATGCCGGCAGTCACGGAACCGCCGGGGCTGTTGATGTACAGGCTGATATCGCTGTCCGGGTCTTCCATTTCCAGGAACAGCAGCTGCGCCACCACCAGGTTGGCGGTGTCGTCGGTGATTTCGCCGCCGAGGAACACAATCCGGTCCTTCAGCAGCCGGGAGTAGATATCGTAGGAACGTTCTCCCCTGTTCGTTTGTTCAATAACCATCGGTACGAGCGGCATTGTGTTTCCCTCCCTTTGACAGGAATGGCGGCCCGGCCGGGCCGCCGTTCATATGCTGTTATTCCGCGGTCTTGGCGGCCTTCTTGGCGGCCGGCTTCTTCGCGGGTTTTTCCTCCGCGTCGTCGGCCTTGGCAGCCTTCTTCGCGGCGGGCTTCTTCGCAGGCTTCTCTTCCGCGTCGTCGGCCTTGGCAGCCTTCTTCGCGGCGGGCTTCTTCGCGGGCTTCTCCTCCGCGTCGTCGGCCTTGGCAGCCTTCTTCGCGGTGGTCTTCTTCGCGGGCTTCTCAGCCTTTTCTTCCTTCTTCTCGACGATCTTCGCGTCCTTCTTCAGCAGGTCGAGCACCAGCTGGATCGCGGCGTTTTCCTTCAGGTAATTCTTCTGCTCATCGGTCAGGCCCTTGCGGAATTCTTCCACGTCCTGGCCCATGCTCTTCGCCTGGTCGGCAATCGCCTTTTCAACATCTTCCTCGGTGGGCTCGATCTTCTCCGCCTTGCGGATCGCTTCGATCACCAGCTCAGCCTTCACGCGCTTCGCGGCTTCGGGCTTGTGCATGTTCACCATGTCCTCGCGGGTCTGGCCGGTATACTTCATGTAGTCTTCCAGGCGCAGTCCCTGGTAGCTCATCCGCATGGCCATGTCGCGCAGCATGTATTCCGCCTGGTCATCGATCATCGCCTGGGGAATATCCACCTTGGCGTTCTCCGCGGCCTTGTCCACCAGCGCGTTTTCCAGCGCGGCGTTGTTGCTGCGTTCAACCTGCTCGGTCAGTTCCTTCACGATGCTGTCCTTGTAGGCGGCAAACGTGTCGAACTCGCTGATATCGGCGGCGAAATCGTCGTCCAGCTCGGGCTTCTCAGTCACCTGGATGCCGTTCACCTTCACATGGAACACCGCGTCCTTGCCCTTCAGCTCTTCGGCGTGGTACTCATCGGGGAACTTGACCTGCAGGTCCTTCTCCTCGCCGATGTTCATGCCGATCATCTGCTCCTCGAAGCCTTCGATGAACTGATGGCTGCCGATCTTCAGGGTCTGCTTTTCCGCGGTGCCGCCGGCGAACGCAACGCCGTCCACGGTTCCGGCATAGTCCAGGTTCACGGTGTCGCCTTCCTGCACGGGACGGTCTTCCACGTCGATGGTGCGGCTGGCCTTATCCTGGTCCTGGCCGATCCGGGCGTCGATCATGGCGTCGGTCACCTTCTGCTGTTCCGCTTCCACGCTCAGCGCCTTGTATTCGCCCAGTTCCACGTCGGGCCGCACGAACACTTCCAGGTGGAACTTCAGTTCCTTGCCGGCGCCGATTTCATCGATGTCGATGTTCGGCTGGTCGACGGGATGGATATCTTCCGCCTTCACGGCTTCCTGGTAGATTTCCGGGAAGATCAGGTCGAACGCGTCTTCGTAGAATACGCCTTCGCCGTACATTCTTTCAATCAGGCTTCTGGGAGCCTTGCCCTTCCGGAATCCGGGAACGTTGATACGTCCGCGCATCTTCAGATACGCCTTCTGCATCGCCTCGTCGAACTGTTCGGCGGGAACGGTAAAGGTCAGCTTCGCTTTGTTTCCGGATACCTTCTCATAGGTGTGGCTCATGAATATCTTTCCTCCTGTGTTGTCTCACACTGAATACACCGGCGCATCCACAATACGCCGCATGCGATTCTACCATAAGTTTCTTTCCATTGCAATCCCTTTCCTGATAAGACTTTCAGCGTTCTTTTTTTGCCCGGTTCCGGGCCGTTTTCCCGAACGTTCCCCGTCAGCCGTCCGGAATTGTCCGCAATTTGTCTGATTTGGGTCAAAGGCGTGACAATTTGTACGTCTTGAGATATTCAGCAAAAAATGATAAAATACCATATCAATTTTAATGGGTGGAGGATTTGTTGCGATGCCGGAGATCGGGGCAGTTTTGCGGGAAGGAAAAGGGAAAAAAATCTACGCAACGGACAACCCGGACGAGGCGATTGTTTTCTTTAAAGATGAAGCAATGTCCTTCCACGGGCTCAAGCGCGGCCGCATTCTCGGCAAGGGCGAAGTGAATAACCAGATTTGTGAAACCCTGTTCAACCTCCTGGCGGAACATGGCATCGAAAGCCATTTCATCCGCCGGATCGACGCGCGCCACAGTCTTATCAAGCGCTGTGAAATGTTCCCCTTCTCCGTCAAGATCCGCAACGTGGTCGCGGGCCAGCTGTCCCTGCGCACCGGTCTTCCCATCGGTATGAAGCTGGAGCAGCCGGTGGTGGAGTATATCATGCGTGATACCGATATGGACCTGGATCCCGTGATCAACCATACCCATATCTACGCCATGAAGGCCGCCACCCCGGAGGACATGAAGCAGATTGACGAAACCGCCCTGAAGGTGAACACCATCCTCAAGGAGTACCTCGGAAGCATCAATATTGAGCTGATTGATTTCAAGCTGCAGTTCGGCCGTTTCCATGGAAAGATCATCGTGGCCGATGAAATTACCCCGGACACTTCCCGTTTCTGGGACAGCAGTACCCACGAGCCGCTCGACAAGGACCGTTTCAGGAGAGATATGGACAATGTCGCGGAAGCATACCAGGAAGTGCTTCATCGTATGATCGGCGTGGGTTAACCCGCGCTTTTTTGTTTGCTTTTCTGATGGGAGGGAGATTATGAGCGATCATTATGGCAAAGCCCGCCGCGACGGCCTGCGGATCTATACCGCCGCAATCCAGGCCAATACAGATCCCTACCTGCCCGTGCTGGAGAACAAGGTGCCGAACCTTGCCCAGCTGAGCCGTCTTTCCCTGGGGGTCATGACCGTCCCACTGGATCGGGTGGTCGGTTCCGTATCCCAGGGCCGCGCCTTCGCGTTTACGGAAAATTTCCTGCCGATCCTCGACGGCGGCAGCGAGTTCGCCGCCAAATGGGACCGCCTGTACGAGAGTGTCGAGGCGGAAGGCGTCAACATGCCCATCACCGCGCTCGAGTATATGGGCTTGTATTATGTAATTGAAGGAAACAAGCGTGTTTCCGTCATGAAGGCCATGGAAGCCGAGGATATCGAGGCCGATGTCACCCGCGTCCTGCCGGAGCATACGAACGATCCGGATGTCATCGCCTACTATGAATACTGTGACTTCACGAAAGAAACAGGGTTGTACAACATCCTGTTCTCCCGTCCCGGCTCCTACCAGAAGCTGGTTTCCTTCCCCGGTGTCCGTGCCGGGGAAAAGTGGACGGAAGACGAAATCATGTCCCTCCGGAAGCTGTATCACTATTTCTACTCGTCCTACAATTCCGTCATGCGCGGTACGCCCTCCATTCCCGCCGGGGATGCCTTCCTGGCCTACCTGGTGGCCTTCGGCTATAAGGAAGTCCGGGATGACGACATGGGCAAAACCAAAGAGCGGATCCGCCTGATGGCCCGCGAATTCGAAGCGCACGACGGCCAGGTCCGCCTCGTCATGGACCGGAGCAAGCCGGCGCCCATCCCGATTCTCGGCCAGCTGTTCGCCCCCTCAAAGGTCCGGGCCGCCTTCCTGTTTACAAGGCAGGTTGAGCTTTCTGCCTGGAACTACTGGCACAACCTGGGCCGGATCGAAGCGGAGGAAAAGCTCGGCAGCAAGCTGGAAACCGCTATGCGGATTATTCCTTCCCGGGCGGATTTTGCCGATGAGGTCGACGCCCTGATCAAAGACGGCTACACTGCCATCTTCGCCACATCCCCTGTCATGCTCAACAGCGCGATCCAGCCGGCGCTTGAACATCCGGAAGTCCGCTTCCTCTGCTGCTCGCTGCTGTCCAACTACAAGAACATCCGCAACTACTACATCCGGTTCTACGAGCCGAAGTTCCTGCTCGGCCTGGCGGCGGGCATCCTGTCGGAAAGCGGAAAAATCGGCTACATCGCCGACTTCCCGATCCACGGTTCCCCTTCCGCCGCCAATGCCTTCGCCCTCGGTGCCCGGATGGTCAACCCGAAGGCAAAGGTCTTCCTCAACTGGTCTTCCGCCTCCTGGTTCGATCCGGAAAACCCGTTTGAGGACCCGGAAATCCGCGTCATCTGCAACCGGGATATCACCGCCCCGATCCACACCGCCCGCGACTACGGCCTGTATGTGCGGGACGGAAAGGATATCATCAACATGGCCACCCTGGTCCCACGCTGGGGTGTCCTCTACCGCACGATGATTGAAATGATGCTGGACGGCACCTTCGATGCTGCCGGTGACCGGCAGTCCGTAACCAACTACTGGTGGGGCCTCGGCTCCCGCATCATTGATGTGGCGTTCTCTTCCCGCTTCGATCCCTATGCTGCCCGGATCATCCGTCACTTCCGCGATGAGCTGAAGGAAGACACGTTCTCCCCCTTCGAGGGCGAGATCCGGGACCAGGCCGGAACGCTGCGCTGCGAAGCCGACCGCCGCATGACCCCGGCCGAAATCCTCTGCATGGATTACCTGGTCGATAATATTGTTGGTTCCTTCCCCGCGGAGGAGGAACTGATCGAAACCGCACGTCCGCTCGTCCGTCTCCAGGGCATCCGGGGCGAACTTCGTCCGGAGCTCTCCTCCTTCAGCTGGAACAGAAAGTGAGCAAACAATTATGCGGATTCTGGCTCTCGCGGATGAACCTTCCGATCGGCTGTGGAGCGACCGGTGCAGGGATGCGCTCAGCGGAATTGACCTGATCCTTTCCGCCGGTGACCTTCCCTCCAGCTACCTGTCATTCATCACATGCTTCACCAATGCCCCGGTAATCTATGTCCACGGCAACCATGATGACAAGTATGCCCAGAAGCCGCCGGAGGGCTGCCTCTGTGCGGACGGAAAGATCGTGCAGCTCAAAGGGGTCCGGATTCTCGGTCTCGGCGGCAGCCTGCGTTACCGGCCGGATGCCGTCAATATGTATTCCGAGCAGGAGATGGAAGACCGGATCCGGTCGCTCCGCTGGAATCTCCGTTCCACCGGCGGTTTCGATATTCTCCTCACCCACTCCCCGATCCGCGGTGTGGGCGACCAGGAGCATATCTCCCACCGCGGGTTCGAATGTTTCGGGCCCCTGCTGGACAAGTACCGTCCCGCCGTCATGATCCACGGTCATGTGCACCAGGCCTATTCCGCGTTTTTCCAGCGCCAGCGGGATTACCACGGCATTCCGGTCATCAATGCCTCCACATCCTATGTGTTCGATCTTCCGGATACCCCGGACCGAAAGGAACCGTCCCGCCGGGGACTCCGCATCATGGAAAAAGCCAGCCGCTTCGAGTGAAGCGGCCGGCTTTTTCTTTCCGGCATGGGCGGCTCAGTCCAGCCATTCCTTGCCCGCGGGGACATCCTCCTCGCGTTCGTTCAGCATATATGCCTTATGGCGTTCATCCGGGATAATCCCGGGCTCCATCGCAAACCTTTCTTCCGGCACATGCAGTTTGATCTCTTCATGGTTCAGGATCATCTGAACATAGTCCTGGATGCAGGTCAGCCTCCTCGGCAGCTCCACCCCGTAGGTTTCCTTTGCCGGGGATTTGTGGTTGTCCGATCCGGCGGTCATCACCAGGCCGAACTCCCGTCCGTACCGGATTGCCCGTGCGTCGTCCAGCGGGTCGTTTCCGAAGTTGGCGGCCTCAATTCCGTCGCAGAAGTGCAGTCCCAGGCGGATCCGGTCCATGTAGTTCCGCATCCGGAAAGGATGGGCCTGGATCACACAGCCCCCGGCCTTGTGCACCTCATCCAGCTGCTGCTGCCGGGTCCAGTGTTCCATTTCCGGATGGGCTTTCATATATTCCTTCGTCAGGCCGTAGATCAGGTATTCGTCTCCTTTATGGTTCTCTTCAATTCCGAAGAAAACGTCCAGCCCGATCCGGTCGCCCTCTTCCTTTGCGTCTTCATATCCGCGCCAGTACAGATCCACCCGTTCCTCCCAGGGCAGGTCCCGCGGCACCGCCGTGTTCCCCCGGAAAAAGTGGTCCGTCATGATAATTCCGGTATATCCGATGGATTTGTAATACTGCGCGTGTTCCTTCCCGGTGCTCGTCCCGCAGGCGCTCGCCAGGCAAGTGTGCATGTGGGTTTCATACAAAAACGGCATGATTTCCGATCTCCTTCCCTCAGCAACCGTCTTATATTACACGAAACCCATCCGCTTCGCAAGATAAAAACCGTGCCTGTTGTTGACAAAAAAAGCGGAACGCCCTTCCGGGCGTTCCGTACTGTTTTCCTTACCGGGTTATTTGCCCATCTGCGCCAAAACCGAGTCAATCAGTCCCTCATAGGCAGCCGCGCTCCGGGAGCCCACAGCCGGTCTCCCGACAAGCTGTCCCTGCGAATTCACAAAGTAGGTGGTCGGGATGGCCGTTGCCGGCAGCGCCGCGTCGATTCCGTCCCAGGGCAGCAGGTTCATGTATTTCACGCCGGTCGTGCTGATAATGTCCTCAGCTTCTTCAATCAGGCCCTTGTCGTTGGGTCCGCTGATGTCCACCACCACCCCGATGACGTTCACATCCTTCGCTTTCATTGTCTGGTATAGGGTTTCCAGTCCCGGCATCTCCTGGATGCACGGTCCGCAGAAGGTCCCCCACAGGTTGATCATCGTCAGTTTATAAGGACTGAACAGCTCTTCTGATTTCACCGGATTCCCGGCCAGGTCGGTCGTCTCAAAGGAAATCACGGATCCGCTTTCCGCCGATGCCTGTATTGCCGGTTCCGTTACCCGGATCATGGACGTTTTTTCCTCACAGGCCTTCACCAGTGCTTCGTATTCGTCCCGGTACTTTGCTTCAAATCCGCCGGCAATTTCCCGGTCAGGTCCGGTCTTGCGGAAGTAGCGGTATTCTCCGGCTGATTCGATTTCCTGCAGTCCGTCCACCTGGATGCCGACAACGCCGCCCAGTACATCCAGCAGTTGTCTCACATCCCGGTCCTTTTTGATACCGAATACCCAGAGCAGGTCGGCTGTCCGCTGTGTCACGAATTCCATTTCCTCGTCTGTCAGCTGGTCCTTCCCGGCCAGTTCGGCATATTTCTCACTTGTAAAGGCATAGTAGGTCAGGCCTGCCACATATACGCCGGTGCCCGTAAATTCAAAATCGTACGAGGGCGTGATAACACCTTCTGCCTCCTCGAAAGCCGGCAGTATTTCAATCTGTACACCGGTACCCGGATACTTGAACACCGGTGTGTCCTGCGGAATCTCTTCCGCCGTTACACAGGCCGGAATCAGGCAGATGGATAATGCCAGGATCAGGGTCAGGATGGTTTTCATCATTCCATGGTTCTTCATACAGCATTCCCCTTCTTTCCTTCCCGTTTGCGGATTTCCTTTCCCGCAACGGTATATTTCAGTGCGTGTACGGGGCATGCCTTCATGCACTCCCCGCAGCGGATACATTCCGTGCTGTTCGGTATCTGATGCGGATCCACGTTCATCCTGCATGCCTTTCCGCAGGCGCCGCAGTCCACACAGGCCTCCCTGTCCACCTTCATCCGGACGATGCTCACCTTCTGGAACAGGGAGTAGAACGCGCCCAGGGGGCACAGGTACTTGCAGAACGGCCGGTAAATGAATATGGAGCTCAGCACACACAGGACCAGGATTGCCATCTTCCACCGGAACAGCCATCCGAGGGCCGGGCGCAGTACGTCGTTCATCAGCACCTGCGGAATCCCGCCCTGCAGCGTGCCGACCGGGCACAGGTATTCGCAGAAGAACGGTGCGCCGGATCCGAATTCATCCCTCCAGAACAGCGGAAGCCCGATCACCAGCACCGCCAGCACGATGTACTTCAGCCACCGCAGCGGCCGGTCGATTTTTTCGGGTATTTTCAGCTTCGGCGTCGGGATTTTGTAGAGCAGCTCCTGGATCAGGCCGAAGATACACAGCCATCCGCAGATCAGCCGGCCCGCCAGCATCCCGATGGCGATCAGGTATCCCAGCACATAAAACGGGAATTTCAGCCTCCGCGCGCTCAGCGCGTTCTGCAGCGCTCCGACCGGGCAGGAACCGAGCGCTCCGGGGCAGGAATAGCAGTTCAGTCCGGGCACGCATACGCGCTTCAGCCCGCCTTCGTACAGGTTTGGGCCTCCCGGGAGGAATCCCTGGACATAGGCATTGGACAGCAGGCCCCATCCCAGCTGGACGATCTTCCTCCGGTGCCTTCCGATGGCTGAGGCCATCTTCCTGAAAAACTTACCCAAGGCCGATACACTCCATACAGATCCGGATGGCCTTCCGCAGCACGTCCTCCGCCTGCCCGGTCACCGCGCCGTATACGCACATGCCCAGGGCCGCGATGAAGAACACCGCCGGCAGCCATCTCCGCCATTCTTTCATTATGCCCGATCACTCCTTTTTTTCCGGAGGTTCTTCCAAGAGAATAGCATTGTCCCCCGCAAAAATCAACCGGACATCCATATAACGCGCAAAGGCGGGATATCCTTCCAGATACCCCGCCCGTTTCATTTCCCGCTGTCAGTTTCCACGCTCCAGCAGGTTCACCAGGTACACAAATTCTTCCTTGCAGCTGTCCCCGGTCACGCTGCCGCAGCTCCGCAGCAGTTCCAGTGCGCCGGCATATGTGGCGGTTCCCTTCCACTCGCTGTCCCGCAGGATCATGCCGGTCTCGATCACCGCCGCCGCAAACTTCATGTTGTCATCCATCTCTGTGCTCACCGTCGCGGCACTCACCGGATATTCATACAGCCGGCTTTCGTTGCCGTCCGGCTCCTTGGCACGGATGCTGACAGTCAGCATTTCCTGGCTGCCCACTTTCTGAACTGCCATGGAATACCGGCTTTCCGCGTCACCGAAGTCAAAGTCGGAGCCTGCCGGAACGATCTCATACAGGGCTGTCATCCGGTGCCCGCTGCCGATCTCGCCGCCGTCCACCGCGTCATTCGCGAAATCCTCCGCCTCCAGCAGCCGGTCTTCATAGCCGATCAGCCGGTATCCGCGCACATATGCCGGATTGAAGTCCACCTGGATCTTCACGTCTTTCGCCACGGTGATGAAGGTTCCGCCGCCTTCGGTCACCAGGGCCTTCCGCGCCTCATGGATCGTATCGATATACCAACAGTTGCCGTTGCCGTAATCCGCCAGCGCTTCCATCTTGTTGTCCTTGTAGTTGCCCATGCCGAACCCCAGGCAGGTCAGGCTTACGCCGCCTTTGCGCTTTTCTTCCGCCAGCCGGGCCAGGTCGCCCTCGCTGGTCATGCCGACGTTCAGGTCGCCGTCTGTCGCCAGCAGGATGCGGTTCACACCATCCTTCAGGTAGTACTTCTCCGCGATTTCATATGCCCGCATGATGCCGGCGCTGCCGTTGGTCGATCCGTGAGCTTCCAGCTCGTTGATGGCTTCCATAATCCGGGTCTTTTCCCGGGCCGGCACGCCTTCAATCACCACGCGGTCCCGGCTGGCATAGGTTACGATGGACACCGTGTCTTCCGGCTTCAGGTCATCCAGCAGCATCAGGAACGCGCGCTTCACCAGGTCCAGCCGGTCTTCCCCCTGCATGCTGCCCGATGTATCAATCAGGAACACCAGGTTATGCCCCGGCCGGTTTTCTTCCTCAATCACCTTCGCCTGCAGGCCGATCTGCAGCAGCTGTGTCTTTTCATTCCAGGGGCACGGTGCGCAGGTAATCGTCACGCCGAACGGCTCGTCCCCTTCCGGCTGTTTGTAGTCATACCGGAAATAATTCAGCATCTCCTCAATCCGCACGCTGTCTGCCGGCACCCGTTCCCCGCTCAGAATCTTCCGCCGCAGCAGTGTGTAGCTGGAGGTATCCACGTCCGCCGCAAAGGTGCTCAGCGGGGATACCTTCGTGCTCAGGAAACGGTTGCCCCGGAATGTGGTGTACTCCTCCGTATTCCAGTAACCCGTATCCATCATCTTCATGGCGGCTGCGGTGGTCATCGGCATGGGTGCGTAATTCACACTTGCGTCGGCTTCCGTGCACGCCTCGTACACCACACTGTCCCCGAACAACCATTCCAGGCCCGAATCGGTCGGCTTGTACGCTTTCTTCGTACATTCCGCCAGCACGTTCATCGTGGTCTCGTCCGCCATTCCCGTTGCCAGCAGCCTGTTATCCTTCTGGAACCACTGCAGCGCTTTCTCCGTAGCGTCATCAAATGTTCCGGTGGCATTTCCCTCCAGGTACTCCAGCTCAATCAGCCTCGTCTGGATCCATGTCACTTTCTCTCCGCTGTCGCCCTTCCGCAGGATCTCGTTTCCTTCCGCGAACGCCGCCGCCATCCCGGTCAGCGCCAGGACCGCCGCCAGCAATGCCGCAATGATCTTTTTCATCTCCGTGTTCTCCTTTCAGTGTCCGGTTCTCCCGGTCTCATCCTGTCAGACGCACGGAATCCGAAAAAGTTCCCGGCCGATTTTTATTTTTTACATCCTTTCAATTGCAAGTATTTTCTGACAAGCGAAAACCCGGGGTGTTTCGTTTCGGGACGTTATGAAGCAAGCCGATGCTTAGCGATTGCCGAGCTGTAAAGCGACGGCAGAGCTTAGCAGCCGCTGCGTGCTGAATACAGGCGAGAGCCGTGTCCCGAGACGAAATTCCTCGGATTGAAGCGAACTGAGGAGCGACCAGGCAAGAAAAATCCCAAATCGGGTTTTACTGAGTTTGAGCATCATTATATGTTTTTTACAAAGAAAAAGCAGGGTTTCCCCTGCTTATTTCCCTTCCCACTCATCAAACCGGAACGCGATATTCTCCTTCGCGTGCGCGTCGCTGGACATGATGAGCTTTCCGCCGTGTTCCCGGATATAATCCCGGATCTCCTTCGCCGGATACGGCGTTGTCCGGTATCCCCGGGAGATTGCGCCGGTGTTCACCTCAAAGGGTTTCCCGGTCTTCAGCAGCTCATCCGCCGCCTGCTGCCAGGCTTTCACATACCGCGGATGGTTTGTGTCAAAGGCAGGATCCTGCTCGATGAACTTGGTAATCAGGTCAAAATGCCCGATGATGTCGCATTTCGTCACTTCCACTACTTTGGCCATCATCGCGTAGTAAGCTTCCGCCAGGGCGTAGAAGTCGCCGCCGAAATACTTGTCCGCACCTTCCCGCAGCTTTTCCGCCATGTAGTCAACGGGCACATGATGTCCGTCCGGCATGGCAAGCCAGTGAACCGATCCGATCGTATAGTCGTAATCAGCAAAGTCGTCGGTAAAGTAGTCCCGTTCCAGCCCACACAGCACGCGGATCTGTCCGGCATACTTTTCCTTCAGCCGGGCGATCTCCGCACGGTAGTCCGCGCTCTGCTCCAGCGTCATCCCGCAGGGGTCCCCGGAGCTGTGGTCGGAAATCCCGACGGTTTCCAGTCCCTTCCGGATTGCTTCCTGTACCATCTCCTCCGCCGTATTCGTCCCGTCGGACCAGACGGTATGCATGTGAAGATCGAACATCAGACCATTTTCTCCTGCTTTACTTTCTTGTCAATCACATGGCGGGATGCCAGCTCCCGGTGGATATCCTCCAGGGAGATCCCCGCTTCAATCATCAGCACCATGACGTGGTACGCAAGGTCCGCGATTTCATACACAGTGTTCTTCTTGTCCTTGTCCTTCGCGGCGATGATCACTTCCGTGGTCTCCTCGCCCACCTTCTTCAGGATCTTGTCCAGTCCTTTCTCAAACAGGTAGGTAGTATAGGAGCCTTCCTTCTTCTCGATCTTCCGGCCGATCAGCAGGTTCATCAGCCCTTCGTAGGTGAACTCATGCAGCTCATCGCTCTCCCACACTTCGTCGTTGAAGCAGGATTCCGCGCCGGTATGGCAGGCCGGGCCGTCCTTTTCCACCTTCACCAGCAGGGCATCCCGGTCGCAGTCCGCCGTAATGGATACGATATGCTGGTAGTTGCCGCTGGTCTCACCCTTCAGCCACAGTTCCTGCCGGCTCCGGCTCCAGAAGCAGGTCAGCCCCTTCTCCATGGAGATCTTCAGGCTTTCCTTATTCATGTACGCCAGCGTCAGCACCTTGCCGCTGATGGCATCCGTCACAATCGCCGGAATCAGTCCTTTTTCATCAAACTTCAGTTCATCGATATTCAGCATGGTTTCCTGCTCCTTTACAGATGTATATATTTTACCGGAATCCGGTTCAGATCCTCGCGCTGATCCCGTTCCTTCGCATTTCCTGCTTCAGGTCGGCAATCTTCACTTCCCCGAAGTGGAAGATGGAAGCCGCCAGCCCCGCGTCCACACCGGGCAGCGTTTTGAACAGCGTAATGAAGTCCTCGATCTTCCCGGCGCCGCCGGAGGCGATCACCGGCACCTTCACCGCGCAGCACACCTTCTCCAGCAGTTCCAGGTCAAATCCCTGCTTCACGCCGTCCGTGTCCATGGAGTTCACCACGACCTCACCGGCGCCTTCGCCGACACAGCGGCGGACCCACTCGATTGCTTCCAGCCCGGTGTTCTCCCGGCCGCCCTTGGCGAAGATCCGGAATACGCCGTCCACCCGCTTCACGTCCACGCTCAGCACCACGCACTGGTCGCCGTACAGCCTGGCTGCCTTGCCCACCAGCGAAGGATCCCGGATCGCGCCGGAGTTGACCGACACCTTGTCCGCACCGCACTTCAGCACACGGTCAAAGTCATCCGTCGTGTTGATGCCTCCGCCGACCGTCAGCGGAATGAATACCGTCCGCGCGGTTTCCGTCAGGATATCCGTAAACAGCGCCCGGCCCTCCGCGCTGGCGGTAATGTCGTAAAACACCAGCTCGTCCGCGCCGCAGTCGCTGTAATACTTGGCCAGCTTCACCGGGGAATCCACGTCCCCAAGGTTCTGGAAATTCACGCCCTTGACCACCCGTCCGTCCTTCACGTCCAGGCAGGGTATAATTCTCTTGGTAATCACCGGGCCGCCTCCAATGCTTTCTTCAGGTCAATATCGCCTGTGTAGTAGGCCTTGCCGATAATCGCGCCGTACAGGTTCATCTTCCGCAGGCTTTCCACGTCCTCCAGGCTGGATACCCCGCCGGATGCCGTAATCTGCAGCCCCAGTTCCTCAGACAGCTGCCTGTACATTTCGCGGTTTGTCCCGCGCATTGCGCCGTCCCGGGAGATATCCGTGCAGATCAGGGTCTTTACGCCGATCTTTTCCATCTTCCGGCAGAAGTCCATCAGGCCGATGGAGGATTTTTCCGTCCATCCCTTCACGGCGATAAATCCGTCCCGGACGTCCGCGCCGACGGCGATCTTCTCCCCGTATTTTTCCACCGCCGCGGTCAGGAATTTCTCATCCTCCACCGCCGCCGTCCCGAGGATCACCCGGTCCAGCCCGGCGTCCAGGTAGCGCTTCACAACCTCCATGCTCCGGATGCCGCCGCCGATCTCGCAGAACAGTCCGCTGCTCTCCCGGATCCGGATCACCGTCTCCAGGTTCGGTGTCTCGCCGCTCTTTGCGCCCTCCAGGTCCACCAGGTGGGCATGGGTCGTGCCGCAGGCGGCAAAGTCCTTCCCGATCTCTTCCGGATGCTCGCTGTAAACGGTCATCTGGGCATAGTCGCCCTTGAACAGGCGGACCGCCTTGCCTTCAAACAAATCAATCGCGGGAAACAGGATCATGCGATTCCCTCCGTTTCACAGAAGGCCCGCAGGATCTGCAGTCCCGTATTGCTGCTCTTTTCCGGATGGAACTGGCAGCCGAACACGTTGTCCTTGCCGACACACGCGGTAATCTCTTCGCCGTATTCCACCGTGGCCAGCAGGGACTCTTCGCATTCCACCGCGCTGAAGGAGTGGACAAAGTACACATAATCCCCCTCCCGGGTGTACTTCAGCAGCGGGGATTCCTTTTTGATCTTCAGGTCATTCCATCCCATCTGGGGAATCTTCAGGTTTTCCGGAATCCGACCGGCCATCGGGCGGATCACGCCCTTCAGCAGGCCCAGTCCCGGATGCTCGCCGTATTCATAGCTGCGCTCAAACAGCATCTGCATTCCCAGGCAGATGCCCAGCAGCGGCTTTCCCTTCGCCGCCTCCTCCCGGACCACTTCATCCAGTCCGCTTTCCCGCAGCTTGCGCGCGGCGTCTTCAAAGGCGCCGACGCCGGGCAGGATCACCCGGTCTGCCGACCGGATCCGTTCCGGATCGGCAGTCACCTCGGCATCCTCGCCGATTGCCGCGAAGGAGGAGCGAAGGGAAAACAAATTCCCGACGCCATAGTCAATGATGGCTGTCATCACAGTACTCCTTTCGTGGAGGGAATCTCACCCGCTGTGTCCGGGTCGATCTTCACGGCCGCCCGCAGGCTCCGGGCCACGCTCTTGAACGCCCCCTCAATGATGTGGTGGCTGTTCCGTCCCGCCAGCTGGCGGATATGCAGCGTGCACCGCGCGTTCTGGGCAAATGCCTGGAAGAAATCCTCCACCAGCTCGGTGTCGAATGTCCCGACCTTCTCCGTCGGAATGACCAGCCCGTAAGCCAGCATTCCCCGTCCGGAAATGTCCACGGCGCTCTCGATCAGGCTCTCGTCCATCGGCAGCAGCATGCTCCCGTACCGGGTAATTCCCTTCCGGTCGCCCAGCGCCTTGTCAAAGGCCTGGCCCAGGGCGATTCCGATATCCTCTGTGGAGTGGTGGTCGTCCACCCAGGTGTCGCCCTTGCAGGTCACCTGCAGGTTGAACCGGCCGTGCCGGGCAAACAGCTCCAGCATGTGGTTCAGGAATCCGACTCCCGTGTCAATCGCGTATTCTCCGGTTCCGTCCAGGTCCAGCCGGACCTGCACGTCCGTTTCGCCCGTCTTCCGGCTGATCTCGCTCTGCCGCATACCGCAGTCCTCCTTTTTATGCTTTCAGGATCCGGCTGATCTTTTCGATCACCGTCTCCATGTCTTCCCGGGTACCGATCGTAATCCGGTTGTAATCCTTGATCCGTTCCACGCTGAAGTGGCGGATCAGGACGCCCTGTTCCTTCAGCTTCAGGTACAGGTCCTCACCGGAGATTTCCGGGTGCCGGGCAAACAGGAAGTTCGTCCGGGAAGGCGTTACCTCAAATCCAAGCTCCTCGAATTTCTGCCGGGCCCACTCGCGGGTTTCGATAATCCTGCGGCAGTTCTCCATGTTGTATTCGTCGTTCTCCACGCACACCGTCCCGGCCGCCATGGTCACGCTGTCAATGTTGTAGGGATTGGTGGAAAACTGCACCGTCTTCAGGTCCCGGATCAGCTCCGGGTTCGCGATGCCGATTCCCAGCCGGGCGCCCGCCATGCTGCGGCTCTTGGAGAACGTCTGGGTTACCAGCAGGTTGTCATATTCCCGGATCAGCGGCACGCAGCTTTCCGCGCCGAAGTCCACATACGCCTCGTCCACAACCACCACGTTGTAGGGATTCTGCTCCAGGATCTGCACAATCTCCTCCCGCGTCAGGGCAATGGCCGTCGGTGCGTTCGGGTTGGCGATGAAGATCGTCCCGGCTGTCTGGAAATAGTCCTGAATCCGGATGGTCAGGTCGTCCTGCAGCGGAATCTCCCGGTACGGCACCTGGTCAATCTGCGCGAACACCGGGTAGAATCCGTAAGTGATATCCGCGAATACCGCCGGCGTATGCTTGTCGCAGAATGCCATAAACGCGAAGTTCAGCACCTCATCCGATCCGTTTGTGATGATCAGCTCATCCATCGAAACGTTCAGCCGTTTGGCCAGGGCCGCCCGCAGGCTGGTGCTTTCTGTGTCCGAATAGAGCTGCAGGCTCTTTGCGGCCTCCTCCGCGGCTTTTGCCACCGCGGGGTGCGGCGGATACGGATTCTCGTTGGTGTTCAGCTTGATGTACTTCTGGTTCCGCGGCTGTTCTCCCGGTACATATGCCTTCAGGGTCGCGTACTTATCCGAAAAATAACGGCTCATATTCCACTGTCTCCCTGATTCCGTTAATCTTTTTATTCCCTGGTGCGGATCGTGGCGCTGCGCGCGTGCGCGGTCAGCCCTTCCTTCCGCGCAAACAGGTCCACGTCCTCCGCAACCCGTGCCAGCGCGTCCCGCGTGAAGTAAGTATACTGCGTTTTCTTCACAAAGTCATCCACCGACAGCGGGCTGGAGAACTTCGCCGTTCCCTGCGTGGGCAGGGTGTGGTTCGGTCCCGCCAGGTAGTCGCCCAGCGCCTCCGGGCAGTTACGGCCCATGAATACGGATCCCGCGTGCCGGATGCTGTCCAGGTAGTCAAACGGATTGTCCACGCACAGCTCCAGGTGTTCCGGCGCGATCTCGTTTGCGATGTCGATGGCCTTCTTCAGGTCGTCTGCCACAATGATCTTGCCGTTGTTGTCAATGGATGCCCGGGCGATTTCGTACCGTTCCAGCTCCGGCAGCTGCTTCTCCAGCTCCTTGCTGACTGCCTTGGCCAGCTTCATGGAGTCGGTCACCAGCACCGCGCTGGCCAGCTTGTCGTGCTCCGCCTGGCTCAGCAGGTCCGCCGCCAGGTAAGCCGGGTTGCTCTTTCCGTCCGCCACCACCAGGATCTCGCTCGGCCCGGCGATCATATCGATGGAAACCACGCCGTATACCTGGCGCTTTGCCTCCGCCACAAACGCGTTCCCGGGCCCGACAATCTTGTCCACCTTCGGCACGGATTCCGTTCCGTATGCCAGCGCCGCGATGGCCTGCGCGCCGCCTGCCTTCACGATTCGGTCCGCCCCGGCGATCTTCGCCGCCGCCAGGATCACGGGATTGATCTTCCCGTCCGCTCCCGGAGGGGTGGTCACGATCACTTCCTTCACCCCGGCGATCTTCGCGGGGATCACATCCATCAGCACGGTGGAGGGGTATGCCGCGGTGCCGCCGGGTACATACAGGCCCGCTCGGTCCACAGGAATCACCTTCTGGCCCATCACGATGCCATCCTCATCGTTGATGATAAACGAGTTCCGCACCTGCCGGCTGTGGAATTTCCGGATGTTCGCCGCAGCCTTTTCCAGCACGGCGATGAATTCCGGCTCCACCTGCCGGATGCCTTCCTCCATCTCCTTCTTCGTTACGGTCAGGCTCCGCACCGTCGCCTTGTCAAACTTCTTTGTATATTCCCGCAGCGCCTTGTCGCCCTTTTCGCGCACGTTGCGGATAATTTCCGCCACGGTGTCCGTCACGTTCACGGTCGGCATCGTGCGGGCAAAAATCTCCGTATTCGGCGTCTCGCCGTATTTCATAATCCGGATCATTCCTGGGACACTTCCTTCCTGAGCTCATTCACAAGCCGTTCAATCGGTTCCGTCTTGAATTTGAATCCCGCCTTGTTCGCAATCAGCCGGGCGGAGATTGGCACGATGGTCTCAATAACCTCCAGGTGGTTTTCCCGCAGGGTCGTCCCCGTCTCCACGATATCGACGATCACGTCGCTCAGTCCCAGGATCGGGGCAATCTCAATCGATCCGTTCAGGTGGATGATGTCGATGTCCCGTCCGAGGGAGGTGTAATAGTCTCTTGCAATGCGGCTGAACTTCGTTGCCACCCGCAGCGTCCGGTCCTGGTTGTCTTTGAATCCTTCCGGCGCAGCCACGGCCATCCGGCATTTGCCCACGTTCAGGTCCAGCAGCTCGTACACATCCGGCCGGTACTCCAGCAGGATGTCCTTGCCTGCCACGCCGATATCCGCGGCGCCGCGTTCCACATAGATGGCCACGTCCGAAGGCTTCACCCAGAAATAGCGGACGCCGGCTTCCTCGTTGTCAAAAATCAGTTTCCGGCTGTTCTCCAGCAGGGCGGGGCACTCAAAGCCCGCCCCGGCAAACATGGCGTAAACCTTTTCCCCCAGTCTGCCCTTGGGAAGTGCGATGTTAAGCATTCGTCCCTGCCTCCTCGTTCAGCCGTTCCAGCATATTCAGGAATACCGCGAATCCCACGGCCTTGTCGTGCCGGCCCATCCGGCGCATCAGGTGGTCATACTGCCCGCCGGAGAGCACACTGCCGGGAATGCCGCTGATGAATCCCTTGAAAGCGATCCCGTTGTAGTACTTCGTGTCTCCCGTCGCGGAGAAGTCCACGCGGATCTTGTTCTCCATCGGGGTTCCCGCGAATCCGGCTACCGCCCGGCCCAGCTCCGCCGCGGCTTCACCCACGCCGTTTTCCTCGGCCAGTGCCCGGATTTTGGGCATTACGCTCTTCGGCGTACCATACAGGCTCAGCAGCTGGATCAGCGGCTCCTCGGCGCCTTCCGCAATGCCGTTTTCCCGGCAGATGCGGCGGATCCCGTGCAGGTTCTTCTCCCCGGCGCAGTGCAGGATCGCCTCCCGCGTTGCCGCGTCAGGGGCAATCTGGTCCACAAAGGAGCTCAGGATATCCAGGTGGCTCACTTCCAGCACAAACTCATCCGCGCACAGCTTCAGGCTTTCCGCCGCCAGCTTTAGCACCTCGGCCACGCACGCGCCGTCCACGCTGCCCATGCATTCCACGCCGACCTGGGTCTGCTCGCGGAAGCCGTCCTCGGCGGATGTCACGCGGTATACGTTCTCATGGTAGTATACCTTGCGGATCTGCCCGGGATTGTCCCGTCCGTTCTTGATTATGGACAGCGTCACGTCCGGCTTCAGGGCCATCAGGCGCCCGTTCGTATCCGTAAAGGTAATCACGCTGTCGGAAAACAGGAAGTCCTTGTTCCGGCTGTACAGGTCGTATTCCTCAAACTTGCCCATCCGGTACCGGCTGTACCCGTAGCCGTTATACAGTCCCCGGAGGCGGAAGCCGATCCGCTCCTGCGCGTCCATTACCTGATCCTCGATCATCATTCCGGTTCACCTCATCCGTTCGGTTTCATCCTACTATACATTCTTTTGGCGGCCGGGGGAACCCCCTCGCCAAAATACTTCATCATATTACTGCTTTACTGTGATAAAGTCAAGGGGGATTTTCAAAAGAATTTCTGCCTGTTATTGACTTAGAGTGAACTCTATCTCTTATGATGGTCTTACACCTATTGAAACTCTTTCCGGAAAGGATGGATTTTATGAATAACTTTATCTTCTACTCGCCCACCTGCTTCGTTTTCGGCAAGGATACGGAGTCGCAGGCCGGTGCGCTGGTCAGGCGTTTCGGCGGTTCCCGCGTGCTCATTCATTACGGCGGCGGCAGCGCTGTCCGTTCCGGTCTCATCGGCCGGGTCGAGGCTTCCCTCCAGGCGGAAGGCATCCCCTATTTCCTGCTGGGCGGCGTCCGGCCCAATCCCCGCAGCGGCCTCGTCTACGAGGGCATTGAGCTGTGCCGAAAGGAAAACATCGACTTCATCCTGGCCGTCGGCGGCGGAAGCTCCATTGACTCCTCCAAGGCGATTGCTGCCGGTGCGGTGTACGACGGGGATTTCTGGGATTTCTACAGCGGAAAGCGGATCGAAAAAGCCCTGCCGGTCGGTACGGTGCTCACTATTGCCGCCGCCGGCAGCGAAGGCAGCCCGGACAGCGTCATCACCCGGGAGGACGGCATGTTCAAGCGCGGCGCCAGCGGCGATGCAATCCGTCCCCGCTTCTCCATCCTCAATCCTGCCCTCACGCAGACCCTCCCGCCCTACCAGACGGCCGCCGGCATCACGGACATCATGGCGCACCTCTATGAGCGGTATCTCACCAACACCAAAGAGGTGGAAGTCACCGACCGGCTCATCGAATCCCTGCTCCTCACCATGATCCACGAAGGCCCCCGCGTCATCGCCGATCCGGATAACTATGATGCCCGCGCAAACATCATGTGGGCCGGTATGATGGCCCATAACAACTCCTGCGGTGTCGGCCGCAGCCAGGACTGGAACAGCCACAATATCGAGCATGAGCTTTCCGCCCTGTATGACTGCGTGCACGGTGCCGGCCTCGCGGTCACCCTGCCTGCGGTGTTTACCTATGTCATGAATCACGATGTCATGCGCTTTGCGCAGGCAGCCGTCCGCGTCTGGGGCTGCCAGATGGACTTTGCCCATCCGGAAGTCACCGCCCGGGAGGGAATCGAAAAGCTGCGTGCCTTCTTCACTTCCATCGGCATGCCGAAGAATTTCGCGGATCTCGGCGCAAAGGAAGAGGATATCCCCGCGCTGGTCAAAGCCCTCTGCTGGGGCGACGGCCGCCAGGGCTCCATTTCGGGCTTTGTCACCCTCAGTGAGGAGGACTGCGCGAACATCTACCGCCTGATGCTGTAATCGTTTTTCCCGGGCCGGCACCTGCTGCCGGCCTGTTTTTTGTGCCCTGAAAAATTTAATAATTTCCCGCGTTTTTCCGCTTTTTGTGCCTGCCCGGATTCCCGGGGGGTACATCTTGTGGTTTGGGTCGGTTTCATCCGGCCAAAATGGCGGTATGACGCCGTTTGTACCTTTTGAACAGGTTTGCATTTTATGTTTTTTTAGATATAATATAAGTTGGATTTGAATCTCCCGGGTTGGCCGGGAGTGGATAAAACAGGAGGAATCACTATGAAAAAACGTGTTGTGGCCCTGGTTCTTGTCCTGCTGATGCTGGTGCCGGCGATTGCTTCCGCAGTCACCTACTACCGTGTCAACACCTCTTCCCTGGTCGTGCGTATGCTGCCCGAGGATGACGCCACCAAGCTGGCCAGCTACTCCCTCGACACCGCGCTGAAGTATTCCAAGAAGATCGACAGCAAGTGGTCTTATGTCGAATTCATCGGCGGTAAGGAAGGCTACGTCCAGACCAAGTACATTTCCAAAATCAAGAGCTACTCTGCCTGGGTCACGAATGACGATACTCCCATCCGGGAGGGCGTTGCGTACAATTCCACCGAAGTGGGCCGTCTTGCCCGCGGTGCGAAGGTCACCGTGCTCACCCACGGCAAAAAGTATGACTACGTCAAGAGCTCCATCGGCTATGGATATGTCATGAACGGCTGGCTGAGCAAGAAGAAGGTCAAGGCTTCCGGCAACGCGTCCGTCCCCGCCTTCAAGCCCAATGCCAACTACACGGCCTATGTCACCAACGGCAGCCGCGTCGTCAACCTGCGTGCGGAACCGAGCACCAAGTCTGCGATCATCATGTACTATCCCACCGGAACGCAAGTCAACGTCATTTCCCATGGGGCTGACTGGGATTACATCCAGGTCGGCAGCAACACGGGCTATATGATGACCAAATTCCTCACCACGGCCAAGCCCGCCCCGACGGATGTGCCTGCCACTCCTACCCCCAAGCCCGGCGCCTACACGGCCTACGTCACCAGTGACAACGGCAAGTCTGTCAACATCCGCAAGGGCCCCGGCACCGGCTACACCGTCCTCTTCAAGGCTCCCTACGGCTCTGAGATCAAGGTCCTCGAGCATAACGACAAGTGGGACAAGATCGAGCAGAACGGCAAAACCGGCTATATGCAGAACAAGTTCATCACCCTGTCCCTGCCGAGCGGTTATGCCACTCCCGCCCCGGGCGTGGATACCTCTCCCAAGCCCACGGCGACTCCTTTCCAGCCCTACACGGCCACCGTTACCTGCCCTGAAGGCGAAAAGGTGAACGTCCGCTCCAAGCCCTACAAGTCCTCTGCGGTCATGCGCCTCGATCCCGGCACCACCGTGCAGGTTGTGGGCACCTATCCCAAGGACAAGGCCTGGGTCAAGGTCAAGATCGACGGTAAGGAATACTACATGAAGAAGGAGTTCCTGAAGTAAGATGAAGCAGCGTTCGAAATCCAACGCGGTTGCGATTTTCATCGGCGTCCTGCTGACGGTTGTATTTGTGGTCGGTCTCACCGTCACGAATAACCCCGATGCGTTCAGCGCCCGGTACCGCTACGATTTCGCACTGGAGCAGTTCAAGAACTTCTGCGCAAGCTGGTATGTTCTTGCCGGGGCAGTCGGCATCCCGACCCTCGTGATTTCCCTGGTCATCTCCCTGGTCCGGGAATCCCGGGAAAAGTAATCAGATAAGCAAACTGCGGTATGGCATCTGCCATACCGCAGTTTTTCATTTGCTGTCAGGTTTATTTCCCGCCGCCGATCAGGTTGCCCAGCAGGGTTCCGATCTTGTCGCCGATGTTGTCGGCTGCGTTGGAACCGGCGCTTCCGGCGCCGCCCACCATGTTCAGCAGGTTCAGCGCAGTCTCGCCGTACTCCCCTTTCAGCACCTTCAGGGAGATCTTCTTATTGTCGGAAGTGGCTGCCCGGTAGGCTTCCACCAGCTTCTGCTCGGCCGCCGTCACCTTCATGGAGGTGTTTGCGTTTGCCGGCACAGCAGGCTTCTTCGCGGTGGTCTTGGCTTCAGTCTTCTTGGCTGTGGTGGTCTTCGCTGCCGCAGGCTTCTTGGCCGTTGTCGTGGTCTTCTTGGCGGCGGTGGTCGTCTTCTTGGCTGCCGTAGTCTTGGCGGCGGTTGTCTTGGCAGCCGTCGTCTTCTTCGCTGCGGCGGTCTTCGCGGTGGTGGTCTTGGCTGTGGTCGTCTTCTTCGCTGCGGTCGTCTTGGCGGCAGCGGTCTTGGCAGCGGCAGCCGCCTTCTTCGCGGCCGCGGCAGAGAGATTCTTCGGCGCGTTTACCAGGGATGTCTGCGTCACGCCGCAGGCTACCGCAATCTTCTTCAGCTGGGCAGCGCTCAGGTCGATCTCTCCCCGTTCGCACTTCCCGATATCATTGGCCGTCACTCCGGCCGCCTTGGCCAGCTTTTCCTGGGTCAGTTTTGCGGCCGTGCGCGCTTCCTTAATCAGCGCTCCAACCTTCTTTGTTGCCATATACGGATGCCTCCTTTTCTATTTTCCGGTTCTGCTGCCTGTATTGTACTCCATTTCCCCTTCCGGTTTCAACCCCGAAGCCCTTCTGCTATATGGAAATTTTCCGTTTCCTCTTGTCATGCCGTTTCCTGTTTTGTATAATATATATAATACAAATCGGATGGTTGATATCCGATTCAAAAAATAGAAGGGGGCTTTTTCATGGATATCCAGAAAATTATCTCCGAACTCGTACCGAAGCTGACCGGCAACAAGGACCTGATCGGCAAGTTCACCTCGGATCCGCTCGGCGCCATCAAGGAACTCCTCGGCATCGACCTGGATAAGGACCAGCTGGACGCGGTCGTCAAGGGCGTTACCGAAAAGCTCGGCAGCAACGTCGGTGATGTCGTGAAGGAAGGCAAAGGCCTGCTTGACAAGATCAAGAGCCTCTTCGGCAAGTAATCCTTCCCATAGAAAAAGGAACCGGATGAAAAATTCCGGTTCCTTTTTTGTTCCCTTATTTCTTTTTTCCGGGCTTTGCCAGCGGTTCCAGGTGCCAGATCTTCTCGTTGTACTCGCGGATCGTGCGGTCAGAGGAGAAGATACCGGACATGGCCGTGTTGGTCACTGCCATCTTCTGCCACTTCACCTGGTCGGCATAGTCGGCGTTCAGCCGCTTCTGCGCCATGGAGTAGCTTCCGTAATCCTTCAGTACGAAGTAGCTGTCGCCGATGCTTCCCCAGCTGCCCAGCAGCAGGCTGTGGTACAGTTCCTGCAGGGCGGCGGGATTCTCGGGCATCAGCGTGCCGTCGATCATCTGGGTCATCGCTTCGCGGATCTCATGGTTCGATTCGTAGATCGTCATGGGATTATAGGTGTTCTCGCGGTACATATCGCGCACCGTATTGCTCCGCATGCCGAAGATGTAGATGTTGTCCATCCCCACCTGCTCGCTGATTTCCACGTTCGCGCCGTCCAGCGTGCCGATGGTCACCGCGCCATTCATCATGAACTTCATGTTGCCGGTGCCGCTGGCTTCCTTGCTGGCCGTGCTCAGCTGCTCGGAAACTTCCGCCGCGGGAATCAACACTTCCGCGCTGCTCACGTCGTAGTTCTCCAGGAACACCACCTGCAGCATCTTCCGGGCCCGCGGATGCTTTTCAATCAGCCGGCTCAGTGCGCAGATCATGCGGATG
The DNA here is from genome assembly GCA_017569285.1 of Clostridiales bacterium. Taxonomy (NCBI): domain Bacteria; kingdom Bacillati; phylum Bacillota; class Clostridia; order Eubacteriales; species Clostridiales bacterium. The sequence goes on along the minus strand of CP069419.1, from coordinate 3,065,656 downwards.
ATCTGCTTCGCGCGGGTATATCCGGGGCTGGCTTTCGCGCCGAAGATGAACACGCGCGGCTGCATGGTAAAGTTCTCGTCGTTCACAATCCGGTTATACAGCACCAGGATGTGCAGCGCGTTCAGCATCTGCCGCTTGTACTCGTGCAGGCGCTTGGCCTGGACGTCAAACATGAACGCGGGATCCACGTCCACGTTCTGGCGGTCCTTCAGCATCTTCGCCAGGCGTTCCTTGTTGTGCTGCTTGATCTTCGCGAACTCCTCGCGGAACGCGGCGTCATCCGCAAAGGGACGCAGCTCGCTCAGCTTTTCGGGCTCGCGGATCCAGTCCGTACCGATCGACCGGTTGATAAGGTCGGTCAGCTCGGGGTTGCAGCTCATCAGCCAGCGGCGGTGTGTAATGCCGTTGGTGATCGCGCTGAACTTCTCTGGCATCACCAGGTTGAAGTCATGGAAGGTTTCTTCCTTCAGGATCTCGCCGTGCAGCTTGCTCACGCCGTTCACGGAGTAGCTCATCGCCACCAGCATGTTGGCCATATGCACGTTGTCGTAGCTTACGATGGCCATCCGGGCAATCCGGTCCCAGTCTCCCGGGAAGAAGTTCCACAGCCGCTCGCACAGGCGGCGGTTCATCTCGCAGATGATCTGGTAGCACCGCGGCAGCAGCTGCTGCACCATGTTCACCGGCCACTTTTCCAGCGCTTCCGCCATAATCGTGTGGTTGGTGTAGGCAATGGTCTGCCGCGTGATGTTCATCGCTTCGTCCCAGCCCAGGCCTTCCTCATCGATCAGCAGGCGCATCAGTTCCGGAATCGCCATGCCGGGATGCGTGTCGTTGATATGGATAACCACCTTCTGCGGCAGCTTGGACATGTCGTTGCCGAAGGTCTGCTTGTATTCCTTCAGGATGTACTGCAGCGAGGCGCTCGTGAAGAAGTAGTGCTGCTTCAGCCGCAGCATCTTGCCTTCGTAGTGCCGGTCTTCCGGATACAGCACCTTGCTGATCGTCTCGGCCAGCTCAATCTCCTCGGAAGCCTGCACATACCGGCCTTCGCTGAAGTCCTTCAGGTCCAGCTTCTTGGGGCTCCGGGCGGACCACATGCGCAGCGGGTTCACGGTCACGGCATCGTAGCCGACCACCGGCATGTCGTACGGAACCGCTTCCACGGTATAGTAGTCACGGGTCACAAACTTCTGCTGCCCATTAATCATGGTTTCTTCCACATGGCCGCCGAAGTGCACCTCGCAGGTGTCCTCCATCTGGGCGGTTTCCCATGCGTTGCCGTTGTCCAGCCAGCTGTCCGGCAGCTCCACCTGCTGTCCGTCCACAATCTTCTGGCGGAACAGGCCGTATTCGTAGCGGATGGTGCAGCCCATCGCCGGCAGGTTCAGGCTGCTCAGGCTGTCCAGGAAGCAGGCGGCCAGGCGGCCGAGTCCGCCGTTGCCCAGGCCGGGTTCCGGCTCTTCCTTCAGGATCTCCCGCAGGTCAATCCCCAGTTCCTGCAGCGCTTCGGTATATTCCTTCGTGGACAGCAGGTTCAGCATATTGCAGTACATGCTGCGGCCCATCAGGAATTCCACGCTCAGGTAGTAAAGGCGCTTGCCCTTGCTCTTTTTGCGGATATCACGGCATTCCACAACCTTCTGCATAATCTGGTCGCGCACCGTGGAAGCCAGCGCGCGGTAAATCTGCGCGTTCGAGGCTTCCTCGATGGGCAGGCCGTTGTACCGCTGCACCTTTCCGATGATCGTGTTTTTAATCGATTCCTTGTCAAACTTCGTAGCTGGCATACTGAACCTCCTCCGGTTCCGTCCGGGTTCCGATAACTACATACCATATTATTATACCATTCCGATATCTTGTATTACAAGGCAACGAAATGTCCGATTTTCTACCATCTATGCCATGTGCAGCCGGTCCGTAAACACCAGCCGCACGGCCCTTCCGGCGATGTCCGCCGCCGTCTCCGGCAGCAGCCGCGCCGTTACGGTGCCGTCTCCGCCGCAAACGTTTACCGCCGCCGCGTACAGTCCGTCATGGGTCTTCACCAGGCAGGAGTAGGCTCCGCCCGCAGGGAGCTGCTTCCGTGCCGGCACCCGGACCGGAAATTCTTCTGCTTCTGTCGTCACGGCATCGTCCGGTATCCGGCCGCTCACCTCATACTCATGCCCCAGCAGTTCTTCCGCTTCCCGGATCTTTCCCGAGGAAATCTTTTCGCGGATCACGCTGGAGGAAACCGGTGTCCCGTCTTCCATGGTCACCGGCGGCTGGATCAGTACATCGTATCCATGCTTCTCCCCGTCTTCGCGCAGCATATCGGCAGTTCCCCGGCCCTGCCGGCCGAAGGTGTAGTTCCATCCGGCCGCGACTGCCCGCAGCTGGACCGTCTCCCGCAGCATCGCCAGGAAGTCTTCCGGCTCCATGTCCGCAATTTCCCTGCGGAAACGGATCAGCGCCGTCTCGTCCGCCCCGGCTTTGGCCAGCAGGCCGGCCCGTTCCGGAATCGTCGTCAGGATCTTCGGCGCAAATTCCGGCCGGATCACCTCCAGCGGGTGCCGGTCAAACGTACATACCCGCATCCGGATCCTGTTCTCCCGGGCATAGCGGATCGCCGTATCCAGCAGCTCCCGGTGGCCCCGGTGCACCCCGTCAAAGGTGCCCAGCGCCACAATCCGTGCCCCGGCAGTTTCCTTCTGCCAAATCACTTTCATGCTTTGTCTTTCTCCTGAATATCAGTTTTCCGGCGCAATCACAGCCCGCCATACGATCAGGTCTCCCTGCCGCTCCGCCATGCCCCAGAATTGGTTTTCCAGGTAAACCCGGACGATTGTCCCGTCCGACGGCAGCTCATTCATCACGGCTTCCGCCGGAAGCTTCGCCCCGGCAGCCACCGCCTTGCCGTACCGCGGCCGGATGTCAATCCGGGGAATATGCCCGATCGGCGCGTCCGGCGCCATCATCCGGCGCAGCAGTTCACCCCGCTCCGCCAGTTGCCGCGCTTCGTCCAGCGGGATGGCAGTATCCAGGGTAAACACGCCGCTCCGGATGCGCACCAGGCTCCGCATATGCGCGGGGCAGCCGCATTTCTTTCCCAGGTCCTCGCACAGTGTCCGGATATAGGTGCCCTTGCCGCACTTCACCCGGATGCGTACGCCGTGGTCCGGCTCCTCGCCTGCCACCTCAATGGCATAGATATGCACCGTGCGCTCCGGCACTTCGGCGGTTTCGCCCTTCCGGGCCCGCGCATAGAGCGGTTTCCCGCCCACCTTGATCGCGCTGTACATGCTCGGCTTCTGGATGATGTCGCCGGTCAGTTCCGCGGCCTTTTCCCGCACGGTGTCCAGGTCCGGGTAATTTTCGCCCGTCTCCAGCACTGTACCGGTCGCATCCTGTGTGTCCGTCCGGCTGCCGAAGGCGCATACCGCCTCGTATTCCTTTTCCTTGTCCACCAAATAGTCAAAAAGCCGCGCGGCCTTCCCTGTCATCACAGGCAGAACACCCGCGGCTTCCGGATCCAGCGTCCCGGCATGGCCCACATGTTTTTCACCCGTCAGGCGCCGCATCACCGCCACCACGGCGGCGCTGCTCATCCCGGAGGGCTTCATGATATTGAAAAAGCCATTCATTCCGCTTTAATCTTCCGCTCCATTTCTGCCAGCACACGCTCGGTTGCTTCATCCAGCGTGCCCGGCATCGTGATTCCGGCCGCCTGTTCATGACCGCCGCCGTTAAAGATCTGGGCAACGTCATCCACCCGGGCCGGTTCTTTGGCGCGCAGGCTCATCTTGATCATTCCGCCTGCGGTTTCCCGGGCCAGCAGCGCCATCGTCGTCCCTATGGTATCCAGCCCGTAGTTGACGATGGTATCCGCGTGCTCTCCGGTTGCATTGCTGTCCTCAAAATCCTTCTGTGTCAGCTTCATCACGGCGATCTGGCCGTAGCCGCGGAACGTCAGGCTTTCCAGCGCCCGGCCCAGCAGCTTGATGTGCGGCCGGCTTTTCACGCGGAACAGCATCCGGTTCAGCTCAGCCAGCGGCAGCCCGGCCTGCATCAGCTCGCTCATCACTTCAAAGCATTCCGCGCTTGTGGTGGAGAAGGCGAAGTTCCCGGTATCCGTGCTGATGCCCGTGTAAAGGCATTTCGCAATATCCTCGGTCAGCTCCACGCCCAGCACCTTCAGCTGTTCGCGCACCAGCACGCATGCGGCCGGTACGTCCCCGTCCACGCTGTTGATCTCCATAAATTCCGGGTTGGTCCCGTGATGGTCAATCTGCGCGGTTTTCCGGCTCACCTTCCGCAGCGCTTCGCATTTGCCCATCCGCTTGATGTCGCTTACGTCCACCGAAAGCAGCAGGTCAAACGGCCCGTCGTTCTCCCCGGGGGTACGGAACATGTACACGCCCGGCAGGAACGCCAGGTACTCCGGCACCGGATCCTCGCAATACATTTCGACTTCTTTCCCCAGGGAAAGCAGTCCGAGGCGCATCGCGGCCGCGCAGCCGATTGTGTCCCCGTCCGGGTTCACATGGCTCACAATCGCGATTTTCCGGGCTTCCCGTATCGCTTCAGCAACCGCTTCAGGATTCCGTTTCATCCGGTTCTCCCCCGTCATCATTTGTCTTGATGGTTTCCGAGAGCACCTTGGCGATATGCACGCCATACTCAATGTTCTTGTCGCTGACGAAAATCAGCTCCGGCGCGTAGCGGATAATCATCCGCTTTCCGAGGGAGCGGCGGATGAATCCCTTGGCGTTCTTCAGGGCTTCCATCAGCCCGTCCCGCTTGTCATCCTCCAGCACGCTCACATAGACCTTCGCAAAGCGCAGGTCGCCGGTCACTTCCGCCCGGGTGATGGAAAAGGTTCCGTCCACCCGGGGGTCGTTCAGCTCTTCCCGGATAATCGCGTCCAGCTCACGGCGGACTTCTTCCGATATCCGGTCAATTCTCTGATAACTGCTCATGATTAATCCTTAATCAATTCTCGTCCGAAGATCTTCCGCAAATCTCAGCGCGGAATTTCCTCCATGATGTAGCACTCGACGATATCGCCTTCCTTGATATCGTTGTGGCCTTCCAGGCTCATACCGCATTCATAGCCGGCTGCCATTTCCTTCACGTCATCCTTCAGGTGGCGCAGGCTGCTCAGCTTGCCTTCGAATACAACCACGTTGTCACGCAGCAGGCGGACACCCGCGTTCCGCTGCACCTTGCCGTCCTGCACATAGCAGCCGGCGATGATGCCGGAACCGGTGATCTTGAATACGTTCCGCACCTCGGCATGGCCCAGCAGCACCTCGCGGTACTCCGGCTCCAGCATGCCCTTCATGGCCAGTTCCATATCCTCGATGGCCTTGTAAATCACGGTGTACAGCCGCACGTCCACCTTCGCCTTTTCGGCGGCTTCCCGGGCGGAAGCATCCGGCCGGATGTTGAAGCCGATGATGATGGCGTTGAACGCGGAAGCCAGGTTCACATCGTCCTTGGTGATGGCGCCGGCAGCGCTGTGCAGCACGCGGATCTTCACCTCGTCGCTGCTCAGCTTCTCCATGGCCTGCTTCACCGCTTCCACGGAGCCCTGCACGTCTGCCTTGATAATCAGGTTCAGCGTGGTCACCTTGCCCGCCTCGATGGTGGAGAACAGGTTCTCCATGCTCATCTTGGCCATGGTGGCCTCGCGGCTGGCCTTCAGCTTCTCGCGGCGCTCGTCCGCAACCTGGCGGCTCAGGTGGTCGTCGCTCACGGCGATCATCTCGTCACCGGCGCTCGGCACGTCGTCAAAGCCCATGATCTCAACCGGCATGGACGGACCGGCGGATTCCACCCGCTCGCCCTTGTCGTTGATCAGCGCGCGGACACGGCCGGAAGCCATACCCGCGATAATGCTGTCGCCCACGTGCAGCGTACCGTTCTGCAGCAGCACGGTCGCCAGGGGTCCGCGGGCCTTGTCCAGCTTCGCTTCGATGATAACGCCGCGGCCCATCCGGTTCGGGTTGGCCGTCAGCTGCAGCACGTCCGCCTGCAGCAGGATCATCTCCAGCAGTTCGTCCACGCCTTCGCCGGTATGCGCGGATACCGGCACGCAGATCGTCTCGCCGCCCCAGTCTTCGCACACCAGGCCGTACTGGGTCAGGTCCTGCTTTACCTTCTCGGGGTTCGCGGCCGGCTTGTCCATCTTGTTGATCGCCACGATGATCGGCACTTCGGCCGCCTTGGCGTGGTTGATGGATTCAACGGTCTGCGGCATTACGGAGTCATCCGCCGCGACAACCAGTACGGCGATATCCGTCGCCTGGGTTCCGCGGGCACGCATGGCGGTAAACGCTTCGTGGCCGGGGGTGTCGAGGAAGGTGATCTGCCGTCCGTCCACGTCCACGGTGTACGCACCGATGTGCTGGGTAATGCCGCCGGCTTCCCCGGCCGTCACCCGGCTCTTGCGGATGTAGTCCAGCAGGCTCGTCTTGCCGTGGTCAACGTGGCCCATGATGGTCACAACCGGCGGACGGGTCACGAGATTCTCCTCGGTATCGTCAAAGTCTTCGGCAACCAGCGCGGCTTCGGCCGTCTGTTCCTGCTTCCGCTCGAGGGTAATCTCAAAGTCGGAGCATACCAGCTGGGCGGTATCAAAGTCGATTTCGCTGTTGATGGTGGCCATATTGCCCAGCATAAACAGCTTCTTGATGATTTCGCCGGCGGGCTTGCCGATCTTTTCGGTCAGGTCGCGCACGGTGATGGTGTCGCCGGCCATGTACGCCGTCTCAATCTTGATGGGCGCCATCATCTGCTGGGCGCTGGGCTTCTTGGCCCGGGCGCGCTTGCCGCCGCGGATCACCTCATCGTCATAGCCGTTGAAGGTGTTCTTGCTCGCCTGCTTCCGGTTCCGGCTCACATGCTCCGGATCGTGCTGGCGGATATAGTTCTTCTTGTTCGGGTCATAGTTGGATACCCGTTCCTTTTCCATCGGAACCGTCAGCTCGGGGGTCCGGGCACGGCCCGCACCGCCGCCGCGGTTCTGGCCGAATCCGCCGCCCTGCTGCGGGCGTGCTCCGCCCTGGGGGCCGCCTGCCGGACGGCCAAACTGTCCCTGCTGGCCTGCCGGGCGTCCATACTGACCGGGCTGGCCGGGCTGTCCTGCCGGACGGCCGTAGGGACCCTGTCCTGCCGGACGGCCATACTGACCGGGCTGGCCGGGCTGTCCTGCCGGACGGCCATAGGGGCCCTGTCCCGCCGGACGACCGTACTGACCGGGCTGGCCGGGCTGTCCTGCCGGACGGCCATAGGGGCCCTGCTGTCCCGCCGGACGGCCGTATTGACCGGGCTGGCCGGGCTGTCCTGCCGGACGGCCATACTGGCCAGGCTGTCCTGCCGGGCGTGCTGTGCCCTGGGCCGGACGCTGCGGGGCATCTCCGGGCCGGCTCACAATCTGGCCGATCGCCGGTTTCTTCGGCTCTGCCGGGCGGGCAGGCTTCGCGGGTTCCGGCGCGGGTTCTTTCTTTTCTTCTTCCGCCGCAGGGGCTTCCGGCTTTTCTTCAGCCTTGGGCTCTGCCTTGGCTTCGGCTTTCACCGGTTCTTCCGCTTCCTGCTTCGGTTCGGGTTTCTTCTCCTCCGCGGGCGCCTCGGCGGCGGCTACCTGCTCTTCCTGCATGGCAGCTTCCATCATCTGCTTTTCGTCTTCGTCCAGCATGGTGAACGCCTTCGTGTGGGCGGACTGGGCCTTCAGCTGCTCCTGCTGCTTCCGGCGGAATTCCTCCTCTTCCTTCTGGCGGTTCATCTCCGCGTCCATCCTGCGGAGCGCGTCCATCAGGGAATCCGCCTCACGGCGCATTCCTACGGCCTTTTCCAGAATTTCGGAAGCCTCGTCCACAAGTCCCTTGGTGGCATCTTTCAAGTTTACCTTCGCCATTCGACGTTTGTCCCCCCGCCGTTTTCCGGCATCTAAAATAGTCGTAGTTGGTATTCCTCAGCTGTCCTGTTTCATACAGCAGGATATCTGTTCCGCGAACGATCCCGTTTTTACGGCCATCGCTGCCCCGGGCCGTCCGGTCGCCTCTTCCAGCAGTCCTGCCGGAAGCACCGCCATCTCCGTTCCGGTCACTTCGCACACGCGCTCGTAGCGTTCCCGCGTGTTCCGGCTCATGTCGCCGTTTGTCAGCAGGATTCCGCACTGCCCGGTCGTTATGGCCTTCCGGCACGCGTCCTCACCGAACACCGCCTGGCCGGCCCGTACACACAGGCCCATCAGGCCCTTCAGCCGCTGCTCATTCATGGGCTTCTCCCGCGAGCGCCGCCGCCAGCTCCGCCTGCAGCGCCTCGGCCGTTTCCGGTCCCAGCACCGCTTCCAGCTGGCGTTCCAGCTGCTTCTGCTTAATCGCGCGCTTCAGGCATTCCGGATTCCGGCATACATAGGCGCCCCGGCCGCTCTTCTTCCCCGTGGGATCGATGGAAACCTCTCCCTCGGGATTCCGCACCACCCGGATCAGCGTCTTCTTTTCCTTCATTTCCCGGCATCCGACGCACATCCGCATGGGGATCTTCTTCGGCTTCATCTGTGCTCCTTACATCGTGTCGTCGTCGCCCATCAGGCTGGCGTCGAAGTCCATCGTGAAGCTGTCATACGTGGGCGTCTCCACCTGCACGTATTCGGTCGCCTGGCCGTTCTCGTCCACCATGTCGTCCATTTCGGCGGCCTGGCTCTGGCTCTTGATGTCGATCTTCCATCCGGTCAGCTTCGCGGCCAGGCGGGCGTTCTGTCCTTCCTTGCCGATGGCCAGGCTCAGCTGGTTGTCCGGAACGATCACGCGGAAGGCCTTTTCATCCCGGGCCTGGTACACGCTCAGCACGTGCGCCGGGTTCAGGGCGTTCGCCACAAATTCCGCGGGATTGCTGCTCCACTTGATGATGTCGATCTTCTCACCCTTCAGTTCAGCCACAACCCGGTCCACACGGCCGCCCCGCTGTCCGACGCAGGCGCCGACGGGGTCGATCAGCATGTCCGCGCTGTGCACGGCGATCTTGGTCCGGCTTCCGGCTTCACGGGCGATGTTCTTGATCGTCACGATACCACCGGCGATTTCCGGCACTTCCATTTCGAACAGGCGCTTCACCAGGTTCGGATGGATCCGGCTCACATACACCTGCGGGGTGTATCCGGAGTTTTGGTTGCTGCGGTGCACCTCCAGGATGTAAACCTTGATGTGGTCACCGTCATGGAAGGTTTCGCCTGGGATCATCTCGTCCTTTTCCAGCACGCCTTCGGTCCGGCCCAGGTCCACATACACAACCTTCGGCTCAATCCGCTCGACGATACCGGTCAGGATTTCGCTTTCCTTCTCCACATACTCGTCGTAGATCTTGCCGCGCTCCGCCTCACGGATATGCTGGATGATCACCTGCTTCGCCGTCTGCGCGGCCACCCGCAGGAAGCCGTTCGGCGTCACGTTCACTTCGGCGATGTCGCCCATCTGGTAGGTGGGATTGATCTTCTGCGCGTCCTTCAGGGAAATCTGGTTCGTGGGATCCTCGATTTCCTCGTCTTCCAGGATCAGCTTCCGGGCATACACGGAAATGGCGCCGTTTTCCCGGTTCACCGTCACGTCCAGGTTGTTCGGAGCGTTCTCGCCCTTCGGAAGGTTCTTCTTGTAAGCAGCCTTCAGCGCCTCCTCAATGGTCCCGAACAGCGATTCCTCGCTGATTTCCTTCTCCTTTGCCAGCATTCTGATGGCTTCAATAACTTCCGACTTCATTGGTGCATCCTCTCTTTCGTATCCGTTGTCAATGCAATGATTATTCTTGTTCCGTTTCGTCGCCGAGGTCGACGTCTTCCACACCACTCATATCGACGATCGGCTTCACCAGCGCGGCGGCCTTGCGGGCAACCCGCTTCTCACCTTCCGGCGTATCCAGCACAATGTCTCCGTCTTCGAGCCCGGCCAGCGTTCCGGTAATCACCTTCACGCCGTCAATCGCCTTGAACAGCTTGATCTCCACTTCTGTTCCCAGCGCGCGCTCGAAATCGCGGTCCTTCTTCAGCGGGCGGTCAATCCCCGGCGAGGAGACTTCCATGAAGTCGTAATCCAGCGCGTCGGCCAGCTGGCGGACAGCCTTGTGGTACGCTTCGCAGTCATCCAGGGAGATGCCTTCCGGCCGGTCGATATAGAACCGCAGGTACTTTCCCGTCGGTTCCTTTTCAATCGCAACGTCCACCAGCTCGTAGCCCATGTCCGCCGCGATTTGCTCGCACCGTTTCTCAATTGCCGCAACTTCCGCTTTTGCCATTTGTGCTCCGTTTCTTTCGTCTTTCCGGGCAATCAAAAAGAGCGGAAACAAGACCCTTCTTCAGTCCCCCTGTCAGCCGGAAAAGCCATGTCTTTCCGGACTCCGGGAACCTTCAGGCCTTTTCCACTCTTTACGATAAACCCTTCTTTCAAGGCGTTATGCCATATATACTGTGTGAATCACCACACGCACGTCAGTATAACATACTTCATATGGGTTTGCAATCCTTTTTTTTCAAGGCTTAGAAGGTATTTGTGCATACAAAATCCGGGAACCGATTTCTCAGTCCCCGGATCTGTCATTTGTGTGCTTTTCTTTTCCGGTCCATCAGGAGTATTCCCGCAAACGCCATCAGGGCAATTCCGGTCAGGATGTACGGTGCGGTGCCTTCGCCGCCTGTGGAAGGCAGTGCCACACCGGGCCTGTTGTCCACAGTGAATGTAGCAGGTAGGCTTTCCGTCGCTGCTGTATAGGTTACCAGGCTGGATGCGACAATTGACTCTTCGTTGACCTTCCCGTTTGCAATTGTGAACGTGATCGGCGATGCCAGCGGCATATATCCGGCTGGTGCCTCCGTTTCCACAATCCGATATTCGCCGTCCGGCAGTCCTGTAAATGACAGTTCACCGACATTATTTACCGCGGCAGCATCCCCAACGGGGACGAATGCACTTCCGCCGTTCTTCCGGTCAAGGCGGAATTCGGCTCCGGTCAGGAACTCATCAGGAGATTCATCGCCTTCTTCTTTGTGCTTCCGCTTGATGATTCTGATATCCGTTTTGTTAAGTGTGTTGGTAACTGTCCAGGTCAGGTTATCCTCATTCAATGTGGCTTCCTCTGATGTGTAACCAGGAACTGGCAGTTCCTCAATCGAATACTCAATGGTCTGCCCCGCTTTTGTGATCTTGGGCAGGTTTGTCCAGTTAACAGTTCCCCAGTCTGCGGTTTCGTCTTCCGGACGGGTCAGTGTCTGTTCCGCCGGCTGCTCATCTGTCGTAATCCCTTCACTGGCCATTTCTGCATCGTTCAGTGCGGTATTGTTCACTTTGGCAATCAGCCTGAATGTGATGCTTCCCGGACGTGTATCATACCTATTGCCTTCATCATCCCAGACTTTGGTCGCATGCCGTTGCGTGAATTCTGCCTTGTTGATAAACTCGTTTTCTCCTTCTCCAGCCATGAAGGTGTAACCATCAGGCTCCTGTGTTTCTTCAACAACGTAGTCCCACTCGGTTTCTCCGTCCCTTGCCGGCAGTCCGCTGATCCGGAAGGTATACTTCTTTCCTTCCGTCATGCTGACCTTTTCCACCGTGATTGCGTCCGTCTGAGGCGTAACGCTGCAACTGAAATTCTCCCCGTCGGGTGTTACCGTGATCGTATATTCAAACGAGGTATCCTTCTGTCGTGCATCGCCTTCTCCGCTGTACCGGCTCAGCACAACGGTCAGGCTCTTGTCTGTCGGCCAGTCAACCGCTTCTCCCAGGTGAGTCTGCCATGTCTTGGAGAAATCTTCTGCTGTCTCTGTAACAGTATTGGTTACGCCCAGATTATTCTGGCCCTTCCGTTCCAACACGATTGCTTTGATACCTGTCGGATTATTGTTAAACACTCCCTGGCTCCATCCGGATATCACACTGTATTCAGGATTAAACTGGGAAACATTCTGGATAAACTCTCCGTTTTGATAGCTGTAACCCACTTCCTGAATCCAATAGCGGTATGCCCCGTTTTTCCCGGCCGCAAGTGTCCTGTTAATTGTAACCGTCCAGTTTGTTTCCTCGCTCAGCACAATGTACGGCCCGCCTGCTGTCGTCGTGTCCAGGTATTGGTCACCCACATTGCCGTCATTCGGGATGGGGAGCCCAGCACCGCCGGACCAGTTTGCAATAGGTTTATTAATCTTTGCTGTATAGTCTTCAGCACTTCCCGGATTATAATTCATGTCTGCAAGCCGGTATACCTTGATATACACTTTTGTTCCCGGTTGTGGCTTGCCTTTCCAGGCCTTGGTAATAGTAAGATCCGTTCCCTGGGCATTCATCAGGCGGTCCTGGTCCTGTGCAATCTCTTGATCAAACATAATGATCTGCCCGTTAGCTTCCCAAACCGCCGGAAGAATCGCATACCAGTCAAAGCCGTCATCGAGTTGTGTGCCGGACAAATCTTTGTACATACCGGTTTCTACCAGCACATATTGATATCGGACTGATTCATACTGGTTTGTATTGTTGTTATAGATAAAACCATATTTGGGAAGTCCGCCCTTATGCTCTCCCTGATTGATCGTCCAGTGCCAGTCTCCGGCATAATCCACCGTAAATGTATTATTACCTGGATCTTTCACAGGATTCCCTGCGCTGTCATATCCAACCCGGATTCGATCTCCATATGGTCTCCATCCGTCTTTTTGAACAATTGGGACGTTTGGGTGGAATTGTTGAATCGTTATTGCTATGTCTTCAACCGCCCTGCGGTATATCTGTACCTCGATTACACGGTTTTGCTTAAGGACATCAAAACCTGTCACCGTATACAGGGATCCGTCCTGATGCATAAGGAATTTTTTCTTGATATCCATTTGCATGTATCCGCCCGGTGCTCTGTTTGTAACGGTGATGGACCCTGTTCCACCCTCCACGTACGCATTGTATGGGTCCTGGACCTGTTCTGAATTTGGATCTGTGTGTCTTCCCTGGCTGGAAACATAGCTGTCCTCTTCAATGAAACGGCTGTTCCTTAATTCTTCTGGAATTGTGGTTTTGTCAAAAGCAACCTTACCATTCTCCTTGGTTTCAATAATATAGTAGCACAACTTGTTCCCGGGAGTTTCTTCATCACCCGGATAATAATCCGGCAGTTCTTTCTCCCATTTCCACTGGGTTGCTGGGCTCAGTTCCAGGTTCTCATATCGTATGTTGTTTTCATCCACATAAACCCTTGCGCTGTTATTGCCTTCCGATGTTCTGTAGCAGTACAGTGTAAAGTGAACGGCCGGCATATCGTTCTTATTAACAATATCCTTCCATTCCTTGTAAACTGTAAATGTAGCTGTGGCAATACTGTTGGTTATGAGGGCTTTCTGGTTCTCCCTGCTTTCATCCATCAGATAAGAATAATAAGTCGTGACTTCTTTTTCACCAACGGTTGTTGTACCGTCTTTGGAGTAAAGAACTTCATCCCCCCGCTTAACCAGGTATCCTGTTTCTTCAACGGTATACACGATTTCCTGGCCATTGTAGTACTTCGGCAGGTTCCGGAATGTTCGCTCTGATTCAGCGGTTGCTTTGGAGATGGTCATTGTATCCGGATCCACCGTAACCTCATGATCGGACTGCAGCTTTACTGTGATTGTCCAGTCAAGTGTGTCGGCTTCAATGCCGGTCCACTTTTTCTCCACCGGAATATTAATGGTCTTCGGCGTATTGGTTACAGTAATCACGCCGGCAGTGATATCGCTGTACTCAATTGTATAAATATCATCCGGTGCAGCAGACGACCATGCTGCGTCATCGGGCACCTGTCCTTCTTCCAACTCTCCAAAGTATGCCGCCGTTTCTTCAACGCTGTAGATATACTCCACCAGCGGATCCGCCATGGAATCCACATACCGGGGCAATTTCTCCCATGTATAGCTGTTTGTCCAGTCAGTGTTCCCAACAAGTACGGCCGGATTCTCTCCGGCTTCTTCCGCCGGAACCGCTGTCTTCTCTCCACCTTCACCCGCAGTTCGATACAGTTCGAACCGGATTCCCTTTGCCTTCTGGTAATCCGTCGTTCCTTCTGCCCAGTTCTTGGTTACGCTGATGTTCACCGTCGGAACATGAATATTCTGAACCTGAATGGTGACTGCGCTGTTCAGCCCGTCCTGTTCTCCACCGATTATGGTTCCGGAGATTACACCATCACCGTCCACTGATGCACGGCCTTCCGGTGTAATCGTCACTACGCCCTGCTGATAGCCTTCAACCGGCGTCTCCTGAATAGTAAATCTTGTTCCGCTCGGCAGGTTGCGGATCCACTTCGGCTCAGTGTCACTTCCCTTCAGTGTCACTGTCGCGGTTCCATTTGTGAACGTCACATCCCCGTGCTCGCCCGTAAAGGAAGCCACTGCATCTCCGTTTTCATCCACAATGGTAATCGTGAATACAAACTCCCGGTTTGGATCACATCCCTCGCCGGCAACCGTTTTCTTCAGGGAAATGTCGCCAAGTGTTGGCAAAACAGGATCATTGGTAACCGTAAATGCTATATTCTCTGTCCTGGCAGATATCGGTCCGCTTGGATTGATAGTTGTGATATATCCAGGTATAGAGATTTCTTCAATCCCGTAATAGTATTCACGGCCATAGTCATCAAAAATATCCAGATGCCTGAATACATTCTCCCAACTGTTTCCACTGTTCAGTACCATGGTGAGTGTCTGGAAATCGGAATCGACCGCATACCCTTCTGGCAGGCCTGAATTGCTCCTGTTGCCGCCCAGTACAGCAACACCGCCGGAAGCGATCAGCATACCGGAATTGAATATCCTCTTTCCGGAATTCGCATCAAGGTAAATGTCTACAGTCACATCACCGTTCACATTCCGGAACGATATCGTATTATCGTTGTTGCTTAAAGATCCGTTATGTACAACAACTCTCTTTCTTGTGTAATTGTATGGTGAAATATCAAACGAGTACTGAATTGGGTTTCCATTTGTATCCTGCCGTGGAACTGTCACTTCAGATACTTGTTCTGTATTT
Source organism: Clostridiales bacterium (assembly GCA_017569285.1). Classification (NCBI taxonomy): domain Bacteria; kingdom Bacillati; phylum Bacillota; class Clostridia; order Eubacteriales; species Clostridiales bacterium. The sequence goes on along the minus strand of CP069419.1, from coordinate 3,050,639 downwards.
GCAGTGATTGTCCCAAGCGTCCAGTTATACTGCACAGAATGATCCGGATTATGCACGTTTCCAATCCATACGCCGTAATACGGGTTCGAGGCGTTTGATGTATGAACACGTATGGTAACCTTGGTCTCGTTATTGTTGTTTTTCTCCCGGTATGTAGTATTTACTGTCGCATAACTGGTTGATCCGGCCGTAATCGTTACTCTGGTCGGGCTGATAGATGTTCTTCTATGTTGGAAATGATCCGGGTGTGTGACATTGCTGCTGTCCACCGATAATGTGTATGTTCCGGCAGGCAGCGTGTTTTCTCCCAATACAAGCTGTCGCGTCACGCCATCCTTTGTCGCGTAATACTTAAATCCAGCTGGCAGGTTTCCGTTATAGCCAACAACTTCATGTGTCAGGTCGAGTTTTCCGTCTGTCAGTACAGGATCTGGCGGTGTGGGTGGTGCACTGGTATCCGCATAACGAATCAGGCGCACTGTCACACTGTCATTGGCGTGATTATCGTTTCCGTCAGTCCACGTTTTCTTAACAGTAATATCTGTCTTGCGCTCATATTCGTTATAAACATAGAATTCAAGGAACGCGCTCAGTTTATTCTGCCGGTTGGTCATCGTAAACGTTCCAAGCACATCCGGAATCGCGGTATATCCGCTTATCTCATGATCCGGGTGGGCATCCGGCCGTTTGACATACTCAGTCACGATTTTCGTGTTGCCGGTATATTCCCAGATGTCTCCATTTTTATCCATAATGGTCTGGGGAATGCTTTCCTGGTCTTCTTTGATATATATCAAGGCATACGTGTTATTTGATACGATTTTCCCAACGTCATAATCATACAGCGTGCCGGAACCGTTGGCACCAACCATGATATTCTTGGTATGTAGCTTGGTATAGGATTCAAGGTCCAGTCCATTCAGAACAGAGGGATCCTGAACGCCATAATAATCCGCGACATAATTGGCGCTTTTGTTTTTGCTGTAGTAGATATCAAACGAGTATTTGGGATCACTTGCAACCTCAATAGGATTGCCTTGCTTGTCCACCACATATTTGATGATTTCAACTGCGACGCTGCCATTATTGCCGGTATCACCCAGTACAAAATCCATTCCGCTGCCGGAGTGATACTTATCATTATCAATACCATCCGGAATATCTCCCCAGTACCAGGTACCTCCAAGCCCGTTCAGGCAGGCAGGGCACTTGTTATTCTGGAAATCCCAGTAATTGAAGCTTGCAGACAGCAGCACTGTTGTCGTAGCTTCAATGGGTTTAGCATTTAGGTTTTCATTCGGATTCTCCGCATAAACCAGTTCACCGTTGTGTCTTAGCGGAACGGTAACTTCCTTCGGAACAGTCACAGTATAGTAAACTGGTGTGCGAAGACGTGCCTGTTGGCTATCATAATTGCCATTTTGTCCAGGAACATCCGTGTAAGATACTTTAAAGAAGCCTTCAATCCGAACCTGGTCTGAGTCACTCGGCCCGTCATTCTTACCGTTGTTTGAATAACCAGTCACATAGAACATGTTGTCCATGGGAGTGGTGGATCCGTCCTCATTCATCTTATATGCGGTTATTTCGGAATAAACCATATCTTCCTGCTTGATCGCAATCTTTTCACGGTCAATTGTGCAGGTATATGGATTGTCTTTATCTACAACAATGGCGGTTCCGTCTGCTTTGTAATACGTGCCATAAGCGAATGCCATGTTCAGGTTCACGTGGCCCGTAACTGAAATATCAATATGATTTACCGCATTGGTGACCCCATAGGGGCTCGTCGGCAGCATAGGAATAGCAAGGAATACCTCCGCAGCTGATGAAGCAGGATTATTGCCGGAAATTTTCAGCTTCCCCAGTTCTTCTTTAACGCCTATATAATTATTATTTCCGTTCCCATGGATTGTATGGTTAGTATTATCATACTGAAGCGCACTGGCTGCCGCCTGGCTGACCGCAGTTTTATTGTTTCCGCTTCCCTGGACTTCCTCAACTGTAATACCTGAATCTGCATTCGGATTAATATATCTGTATGAGAACTCAATCGGCAGCTGATTACCGTCAAACCGAAGAGCCTCCTCGGTCATCTTCAGATTATGTGAATTCCCATTTGCTTCACTGTAGGTCCACATCACCGGGGAATCCATTTCAACCATGTTTGTATCTGCATGATAAATACATGGAATCAGCGTTCCATCCGCTTGAACGGTATAATACTCATTCCCCTGTTTGACAATTACGACATACTTGTTGTTCCCTGGCGGAGTCGTATTCCGGAATGTAAAGGCAATATGTTCTCCGATATTGTCGCCGTTATCCTGTCGATAGGCTGCGAATCCACCGGGATTGCCGTTCCCCCAGCGGTTAAGGTGATAGATTGTTTCACCCAGTGTTCCTTTGATTTTATAGGTGTTGTCTCTCTGCTGTTCTACTGAGAAAGCCTGTGGCGTATCCCCGATGACTACCTCAGCGCTTTGTCCATTCCCGTTCCTGAAATTCAGGTATCTTTTTGTACCATTCTCGACAGTGAAGATATAGTACTCTCCCCGTGTTCCGGTTGTTTCAAAGAACCATAAAGCAGCGTCGGATTGGGTAGTTGTTTCCTGCAGACGTCGAATATTTTGGTCATAAGTACGCAACGCTGTTACATAATATGTTCTGCCGCCATAAGTGTTGCTGAATATCGCTGCTTGTCCCACCAGGTCAAATCCCTGTTCTCCGGGATCTGTAATTACGCCATAAACCGAGAACGATTCCGCTTGGAACTGGATATCATTTTCGGATACCTCAACGCTCTCGATTACTTCCGTACCTTCATCTCCGAAGTGTACAACTGCCACTGTATCCGGATCATCCGGCATTTCATCTAGTGAGATATTGACCGTAACCGTTCCATTGGGCTCAATCTTCTCACCTTCATAGGCAATTCCAATGTCAAAGAAATGAGCAGTCCCGACATCTTCTGCATTCAGCGCCCTTGCAGCCTGTGTTTTATATATATAATATCTTGGATCATCCGGCGTAATCTCCGCAGCCGTCAGCTCCGCATCATCCGGAATGCCGGAATCGGATGTGAAGGACACGTCAATCGCAAAGGTCTCACCGCTCGCTGTGATCACCTTGATGACCTTCTTCACCTTCTGGAAAAAACCGTAGATGGAGAAACTGTCGCTTGTAAAAGACAGGGTATCAATCGCTTCATCATCATCCGCCGCTGCGGCCAGGGAATCCGTGGAAACGTCCATAACCTCCGGGGTATTCTCATCGAAATGGACAGCCTGTACATCGATCTCTTCCGTAACAGCAATCGCTTCCAGGAAGGTGATCTGCACATCAATGTCCGCTGCCGGTTCGAACTCGGTTTCTTCCCCGTCAATCACCGCAATAAACGCGATATCAAAGAGCCGGGCAAACTCGCCCATCTCCTCGTCTTCCTCCAGGGTTTCCGCCATCATTTCCCGGTAAAACTCATACAGTTCCGTTCCGGGCAGGACCTCCGCCACGCGCATGGAAACATCTGCCGGGAGCATGGCATCCTTCCCGATCACAGCGGTAACGGTATAGTCCGCGCCCTCATGAACTAATGTTCCCTCGAAGTATACAGGAATGGGAACAAAGCCCGCCTGGAGCATGGTAATGGATTCTGATGTGTCAATCACCGGAACGGTTTCCAATGATTCAGGAATATCTTCCAGAGCATCTGCCGGCTCAATGGGATTTCCCTCATCTGTCAGGATTGCCGGATCGCTGACAGGCACATCCTCGTTGTCCTCCTGCATTTCCCCGGTTTCCACCGGAATCTCCGGTTCTTCTGCAGCCGGAATTTCCCCGTCTGTTTCTTCCGGGATTTCAATGGATAACGGTGCTGCCGGTTCTTCCCCGGGCTCCGTTTCGGATGGGATATCTGTTTCTTCCTCTGCGACACTCACATCCGGGAGCTCCTGTGCGGGTTCTGCTGTCGTTTCGGCAATTTCGGCAGGTTCCGTTTCAGGTACAGCAATATCCTCTGCAAACGCACCCACGGTTTGCAACAGCATTAGGAAGCTCAGCAGTACCGCCAGCAGACGGCGCCTGATGTCCTTCCCTGCATATTGCCGATTCATGAAACAACCTTCTTTCGTGTTCACCTGGTATTTACAGGCAATCCGAGTCACGGATAGAAAATTAAATATGTTTCTTTCGGGACATACTTATACAATTGATATTATACTTGAAAAGCGGCGGAACTGCAACCTTTGCGACTTGTCTTTGAAGGTTTTTTCCTGTTTCATGTTTTTTTCTGTCTCTGACCGTTCCGGGTTCAGCAGGAAACGAATATATGCTCGCAGAAAATTAATATATATAATAGACATTTTTTTGAATTGAATAAGGAGGCTCCCGACATGAAGAAAATCCTTTTCCTGGTCATGGTCGTGTCACTTGTTTCAGTCCTGTGCTTTGCCAGTGCGGAAGGTTCCATGCTGGATGCGGTTTATAACAGTCTGGATGCTGATGTCGGCATCCATCTGAACTACACGATGCATTCTGCATCCATGGGTGCCGAAATCAATTATGATGTCCATGCAAAAGGCACATCCGGCTACACAGTTAAGACTTCCTATGCCTTCGGGCTGTCTGCTGTCAGTGCAAGCTGTTTTATCGGAGATACATCCTACATGCTGAATCCGGATCAGATGGAGGCCCAGGCCGTCCTAACCCTCTCGCCCTCCCTCCTGAAATATCACAGCTATATTCGCTCGGATGAGCTGGGCAAGCTAATAGACAAATGGGCCCATAACTCAAGCTATAAAATCGAAACGCGCGAAGTGGACAGTGTTTCCTATACGGTCGAAGTATACCCGGCCGACGGCGGCACGGAAGTTGCTTTCTACTTCGATGAATCCGGTCGTCTCTCCTATGTACGCAACGATTCAATTTCTTCCCTGGGAGAACTGTTCTACACAGTGAGTGCCATCGACTCCGAAGTGGATGAATCCCTCTTTGATATCTCAGCCTATACGATTATCCAGAAATAAATGATACCCACATTACAAAAGGAGCAGGGATCACTTTGATATGTACCCAGTTTCCTGGACACATTGATTTATGCTCGAGGCTCAACCCATGGATGCCAACCTGTATTTTACGGGTGGCATCCATTTTGTTTTTGCCTGGATGCGCTCATTGTTGTAGTAGTCAATATACTTGGCCATAGCTTTGGAGAATTCCTCATATGATTTGTAGTCTTTCTCGTATCCATAAAACATCTCGTTCTTTAGTCGTCCGAAGAATGTCTCCATAATACTGTTGTCATAACAGTTTCCTTTTCGGGACATGGACTGAATAATGCCACGTTTCTCAATCGTATTTCTGAAATAAGCATGTTGGTACTGCCAACCCTGGTCAGAATGAAAGATCAGACCATTAAGTGAGGAAAACCTGCTCAGCCCCTTATCCAGCATCCGTCGGATCTGTTCCATGTTTGGACTTAACGAGAGATCGTATGAGATGACCTCATTTGTGTGCATATCCAGAATTGGAGAAAGATAGCATTTTCCCCAAGATAAATTGAATTGAGAAACATCTGTTGTCCATTTTTGCAAAGGCTTTGTTGTACTGAAGTCTCGGTTAATGAGGTTATCTGCCACCTTTCCAACTTCTCCCTGATAAGAATGGTATTTTTCTTTCGGGCGTTTGCCTTTAAGGTCCATGCAGTGCATTAATCGCTGGACCTTTTTGTGGTTTACCTTATATCCTCTGTTGATCAGTTCGTGGTGTACTCTCCGGACACCGTATCGACCTTTATTATGTTCAAAGATTTCCCTGATCACACTTGCGACTGCTTCGCTCCTTTTGGCTACCACATCTTCTTTTGAAACTTCGTAATAGTACGTTGATCTGGAAAGGCACATCGCTTTAAGAAGATACTTCAGTTGGTATCCTTCTTCTCTGAGTTCTTTGATGATCGCTGCTTTTTCGCCTTGAGACGCGCAGCTTCCTTTTCTTCTCTCAAGGCGATCTCTTTTTTTATGACTTCGATTTCCGCTTTGATATACTCGTTTTCAGCCCTTAGCCTTACGAGTTCTTCATACTCGGACTCATTAAGTTTCCTAGGGTTGTTGTAATTGATTTTCTTCATATGGGGCTCCTTTGGTGGTCGACCTTTTCTCTTGTTTATAAGGCCATTATACCCCTCGTTCTTATATTTGCGAACCCAGCAAGTAAGTAATCCGCTATTTATACCCGCCTCATTAGCTACAAACTGGATTGATGAACCACCTAGGACTTTTGCAACCAGCTCATATCTCTCTTCTGGGGTCCAATCCTTATTAGTTTCCCGGGGTTTGAGAATATCTGGCCCATTTGCTTCTACTACATGAAACCATCGCAGGATCATATTATGAAAGTATCGCGCTTCTTTAATACCTGTAGGGGTCTCAGGCCACCTTCCTTCTCTGTACATCTCAATACATTTCATCTTGTACTCATAACTGTAACGCATAAAAATACCCTCCTTACTGGGTGTCCAGTAAAGAGGGTACATATCACTTCCCTGCTCCTTTTTGATGTTACTCAGTTTTATTATTGCCCTTCATACATTGGCCGGTATCTCTTGCCGCTGAGCATCCACATCAGCAGTGCTGCACCGTACACGAGCGTCAGCAGGCAGAACAGCCAGACGAAGCTCATATAGATCGGCTGGTTGTAGATCTTGAAGAATGGATACGGCCCGAAGTCGGGAATACACAGGTTCACAATAAACATGATCAGTGTATAGATCAGGGTCGGGACCAGTGCCAGTGCGGCATCCTTTTTCCGAACCGGCCGGAGCATCGTCACCAGGGCGACTCCCATGATCGGGCATATCGTATGATGGAACAGCGCGTTGGTTCCCAGCATGTAGCTGTAAAAGCGTCCTTCCATCGGCATCAGTACAAAGGCTACTACAGAAAAGGTCACAGTCGTCAGACAGGTTGCGGTGTACAGGTATCGGTTCAGCCGTTCACTCACCGGCTTTTTCCGAAGCACGGTAAACAGGTGGATAGCTGTCACCACTGTCAGGAAATAATTGCTGAGCTGGGTATAGTAATAAAACTGCCGCCATCCTGCCTCAATACTCGTCAGGATGAGGGCAACAATCTCCCCGACAAGAATACATATTTCAATAAAAACCATGCCGTTTCCCTCTTCTGAAAAAAATCGCCAAACCTATGTAATCATCAGAATCCGATATAGGAATTCCTCTTTTTTACTCGGTTGCACATATTCTCCGATAATACAATTATACAAGACAAATCCAAATGGTGCAATACATTTTGCACTATTTCATATGAAAAACAATTTCTGAACCGGTCTCCAAAACAGAGAAATCCCGGTCTCCGAAGAGACCGGGAAAAGTCGTTAGGTTAACTGGTTGGTAGATCAGTTGTTGGCCTTGCGGCGGGCAACCAGGACGATTGCAGCACCAACCAGCAGGATGCCGCCGACGATGTAGAAGATCGTGGGAAACCGGCCGATGACCGCCGGTGGCGGAAATCTCATCGGCTGGTTTCTCATCCGAAAGGGAGCAAGCTCCACAGTGTGGAGTTGCGACCATTGAGGATGCGGCTGTCGATGACCACCGGTGCTGGAGAAGTAAAGATCCACCGGCATAGCCGGTGGCTTTTCTTATGCGGCCATAGGCCTAGAATACTAGCCCGCGCCCTCGCAGGCGCAATTACGGTCTGCCAACCGCGTAGACTGTTACTGGCCACCCGTAAACGGGTTATCGTTGGCCTTTCCCAGCATTGTTAACTGTTCTCCCATCTTGTCCTCTTCCAACTGATGCCGGATATACTCTGCGATTGCCTTAGTATTCTTTCCTACCGTATCTACGTAATACCCCCGGCACCAAAATTCACGGTTCCTGTACTTGTACTTTAGTTCCCCAAACTTTTCGTAGATTAGCACACTGCTTTTTCCTTTCAGGTAACCCATGAAACTTGATACCGCTACCTTGGGTGGTATGCTCACCAACATGTGGATATGATCCGGGCATACCTCTGCTTCATGGATTTCTACACCTTTCCATTCACATAACTGTCGGATGATCTTTCCGATCTCCGTTTTCTTTTCCCCGTAAAACACTATCCTTCGATACTTCGGCGCAAACACTATGTGATATTTGCAGTTCCATCTCGTGTGTGCTAAACTCTGTAAGTCGTTAGCCATCTAATGACCTCCTTTTGCTCCTTTGCAGTTGGCAGACCGCATTGGCATTATAGCAAAAGGAGTTTCTCTTTCATTCGCATAGCTATAAGCTCTCCCGAACCCCACGCCTAGCGTGGGGTTTTATGAATACAATAAATCCCGGTCTCCCATCCGGGAGACCGGGACGTGTCAGTTGTTCAACCGATCAGGAATCAGTCGTTTGCCTTGCGGCGGGCCACCAATACGATCGCTGCGCCAACCAGCAGGATACCGCCGATGACGTAGAAGATCGACGTACCGATGCCACCTGTGGAAGGAAGCTCAGTACCAGCCTTGTTCTCAACGGTAATTTTTACCGATTCCGTCTGTCCCTTTGTGATTTTAACTTCTGTTCTGGACGGAAGCTTGTTGTAACCGTCGGGAACAACAACTTCTTCCAGGTAATACTCTCCAGGGGCAAGACCGCGGACATTGCAGCCTGTGGCACTGTTAATGTCAATCGTCACGTCCTCATCGGCAGTGGGATCTTTGACATACTTGCCTTCTCCGTCCGCAGCAATTAGGATCTGATTACCATCAGTCAAAGCATCATACAGTTTGAATTCAGCGCCATCCAGGAAGTTCGTTCCATCTGTTTTCTTAACAACGAAATCATAGGTCTCTACATAAACCTGATCTTCTGAATGCTGTTCTGAATAATCAAGTTCGACTTTATTCACATTATCAGTAGCACTGTCAACAACTGCATTCGCATTAATAATCGCATCATAGGTTACTGTAATTGTTTCTTCCTCATCTACTGTAGCCACATAAACAGCAGAGAATACGATAGTAATCGTTCTGCCTGAAACAGTGACTTTCCAGTTCTCGGTATCTGCATCATCTGCCACTTCTGTACCGTTAATCTTGATCGTACCGGCAGTGTAATCCAAGCCATCCGTCATTGTATCTTTCAGGGTAATCGAAGCGTTTGTGCCAGTTCCATCAGTTACGACAATCTGATAATGGACTGTATCACCAACGTTTGCATCAACCGGGCCATCAGCATAGTCTTCACCAGTTGTTTTCTCTTTCTTGTCTACTGTTGGAACCGTATTCTTTTCAACAACTTTAGCAATATCTTGGTCGCTGTGAAGTGCACACAGAGAACCGGCGGAAGAAGTCACAAAATAGTATCCAGCAGGAAGGTTGGTAAATACCGCTTCACCATTCGCTCCTGTTGCCGTTGCTTTTCCCAGAGCATTGCCGAGCTCGGAAACATGCTCTGCCAGGTATGCTGCCACTTCAGCTACGCCGCTTTCATTTAGTGCATCAGCATTATTAAGGGTATATTGTGTGCCATCAGAACTGGGAGTAAATGTAAAACCGGCACTTACAAGTACAGAACCGATGGCGGTATACTCCTCAGCAGACAGGAAATAACTGACCGCTTTGTCTTCTCCTGTGACGCTTTCCGTGTAGTTCAGGATTTTGTACGCGGTGTAGGTCTCATCATCAAGAACATTCTGGACTGTAATCGTACCCGCAAACGCACTGCCGACCATCAGGATCATCACCAAGGTCAATACCAGGGAAATCAGCTTCTTCATGATTCGCTACCTCTCTTCTGATTAATATTCTCTCTTGACTGTTTCAGGAAATTCTGTGCTGTTGCTTTTTCCCGAAACCGGAAACACATGTTGTTGTGTCTTTTGATGACATTATCTTTCAATATTTTCTTCCGGAAACCGGTGCAATAGTATTATTGCTTCTTTATTTATATCATTTTATCGCTCCAACCGTTGATTGTCAATACTTTCACGGCCTTTAAAAGGGCATCCGGTTTAAATTCTCCGTCAGAATCCGTAATACTCCAGGCTGTTCAGCGGCCAGACCCGTACAAAGATCTTGCCAATCATCTCCTCCTCCTTGATACACCCGTAGTTGGTCGCCCGACTGTCCTCGCAGTTGTCCCGGTTGTCCCCCATCACGAAGAATTCGCCCTGGGGTACAGTGTAGGGAAACTCGATATCGCACTGCCCAAGCGCATACTCCGAGATGTAGTCATCCTCCACCAGGGTTACTCCGTTTACCGTTACGTGACCTTCCTCGTCAATCTCAATGGTATCCCCGCCCTCTCCGATAATCCGTTTCAGGATCAGCTTGTTGTTGAAATAGAACGCGCAGATATCGCCCTTTTCCAGTTTGTTCGTCTTGTACACCAGCACGATATCCCCCGGCTGGAAGCCCGGCTGCATGCTGGTGCCGGTAATCCGGATCACCGGGAGAACCAGGGTAGCGATCAATACCGCGATCGCCGCGACCACGACGACCGTTCCGGCGGTACCCTTCAGGGCCTGCCGGTATTTTCCCTTGCTCCGGGTCTGGCTCATCTCGGTTTCGATTTCCTTCAGCCCCGGAAGATAGTCTCCCTTCGGTTTCCTCGCCATACTCCGCTCGTGTCCTTTGTGTGCTGTATTTCAGCCGGTTTTACCGGGCCGGCGTCCCGTCCCGGGGATTATTCCGCCCCGGCTTCTTTTTCCTTTTCTTCCCGGTTCCCGTTTTCCCGGATGTCCTTCGCCAGCTGGTCCACTTCCTCCTGGCTCGGGAGGTCATCGGGATTCACGTCGATGGATGTCAGCTTCTGCATCAGGCGCAGCTGCTCTTCAATCTTCTTCATGCGGATCTGCAGGTCTTTGGCCGCGCCCTGCATCCGGAGTTCCTCAATCCGGCTTTCAAAATCCTTCCGGGCGGTTTCCAGCTGCTTTTCCGCCGCGATCTTCGTCTCCTCCGCCTGCTTTTCCGCTTTCTCGCAGCGTTCCCGCAACTCGAGGTTTTCCTTGCGCATGTTGTATATCAGTTCCAGGAGTTCAAACCGGCCATAGCTTTTCAGCATGTTTTTTGCCATGTCGTCACTCTCCTCTGTCAGTAATGTTTGGGGTTCATCAGATACCGGGAATGGGTGTGGCCGAAGCCGCATCCGCTTCCGGCGTTGCTTCCGCTGCCGGCTGTCCCGCCGCTTCAGTTCCCGGATTCTCCGGTGCCGGGCCATAGGTTGCCGCCACGATGGCGTCGCCCCAGGTGATGAAATCCAGGATCCTGTAGTTCTGCAGTTCGCTCGTGTAGAAGTCAAAGTAAACGTTCGAGTACAAGGGAATCAGCGGCAGGTATTCCGTCAGCTTTTCCTGCATGGTGATCCACTTCTGCATGTAGCCGAGGATGTCGTGCGGTTCGGTTTCGCACATCAGTCGGCAGTACTCGTACATCTGCGCATGCACCCAGGCCAGGGAGTCTTCTTCCGGTGCTTCCGGATCCCCCGGCAGGAAGAACAGCTGCGGGTCAAATTCAATGTTGAAGTCATCGCCCAGGTAGAAGATGTCGATATCCGCATCCCGGTCGTTGTATGCCTTCAGCAGGTCTTTCATCGTCATGGGCACCAGTGTCAGCCGGATCCCGGCCTCCTGCAGGTGCGGAATCAGGTACCGGTCCATCGAGATCGTACCGGTCTGGTTGGTCTCCGGGTAGGCGCAGGTCAGGTCCAGCGCCGTGAGTTCCCCGTCAATCTCCTTGCACCGGAAAGCGTCGCGTCCCGCCTCATACGGCTCGCCGTTCTCATTCAGGTTCCAGCCGTTTTCCTCCAGCAGCTGAACTGCCTTTTCCACGTCCAGGGAATACTTGGTCAGTCCGTCAAAGCTGAGCTTCTTCCATTCTTCGACTGTGTCCTCGAACGCCTTCTTCTCTGCCGCGGTCGGATTCTGCAGCGGTCCGCCGGCAATGGTTTCATAGCGGGTTTCCGATGAGCCGACCAGTTCGTACATCCACTGTCCGATGCCCATCAATCCGTCCATCGGGAGTCCGTACTCATCGCTCGTATAGTCGTAAACCATCGGCTCCTTGTCCAGGCAGTACGCAATGGCTTTGCGGACGTTCTTCTCCTGCAGTGCCGGCCGGTCCGGGGTGAAGGTGAAGAACGTCAGGCCGATCCGGGGATAGTTGCTCACGGAGTAGCCATCGGTTCCGGAAAGCTCAATGCCTTTGTCGATGGTATCCTTCCGCGTTACCTTGTTCAGCAGCTGCAGCTCGTCGGCGGCCAGTTTTTCCACCATGTTGTCGTTCTCCGCCAGGGTAAAGCGCAGGTTGGGAATGGTCGGCACATTGCCTTCCTCATCCCCTTTGAAGTACGGGTTGATCCGGAAGGTCGCTTCCTTCCCGTCCCAGCCGGTCAGGACGTACGGCCCGCAGCCCACAGTCGGGTAAGAGAGGTATCCGAACCGGGGATCCATCACCGTCGCCTGCAGCAGTTCCTTCGAGAAGATCTCCCGGTCCACGCCGGGATTGGCATTTCCGATATAGGCACCCTCCCCGTCGTCAAACACCTTGCATCCGGGAGCAATCTCCTGGATCGGGTATGGCAGGAAGCCGAGGCGGTACAGTTCAAAGAAATACGGAAGGTACTCGTGCCGGACCGTAAACCGGATCATCACGTCGCTGATGACCCGCACGCCGGAGAAAGCCTTCGCCTGGCCGGTATAATACTCTTCGCTGCCCTTCAGGTAGCTCAGGTCCAGCGGAACGCCGCCCAGCTCGGCGATCACGGGAGATCCCTGGAGCAGCACGGAAAACGCATAATCCCATGCGGTGATCCGGCTGCCGTCAGAGAAGTACAGGTCGTCGTACAGCACAAAGGTATAGGTCCGGTCGCCTTCCTCGTTGTCCACCATGGTCAGTCCGCTGACCACTGCGTTGTTCTTGCGGAATATGCCGGTGTCCTGTCCCCATACGGTCAGGTAATAGCTGTGCAGGATGGACCGCACATCGATGTCCGTCGTGGCATTGCCCCAGCAGCCCGTGAAAAATTCCCCGTCCATGGGGGTCGGATTGGCGACGATCAGCTCGTCATAATCCTTGTCCGCGTCGGGCACAGGGACGTCCGCAAGCTCGCCGGACGCCGCCGTGCAGCCCAGAAGCAGGACCGCCAGGAGAAGAGAAATCAGTCGTTTCATCGGGGATCCCTTTCTGTCGTAAATTCAGTGGTGGATGCCGTTTATTCGAAGCACACGCCGACGTGCATCTGCAGTTCGCCCAGGCCCAATGGTGTTTCATACTCCGGAATGTTCACAATCACGATGCTGTCGTCGTTCCGGATATAGATGACCGTAAACTGCAGGTCCCGTTCCGGCATCACGCCGTTCACCCGCAGGATGGAAGCGGTATAATCGGGAATCACCGGGCTGTATACGTCGTAAATGTCGTCCGGCCAGTAGGTACCCTCATACGTCTGGTGGGCCGGCGTCCCGTCCTCATAGATGTAGCGGATCGTCACCTTATACGGATTCTTTTCCTTGGGAACGGTCACGTTATTCTTCAGCACCGCCTGGGCGTCCATTTTGCCGCTTCCGGCCTCCGGGATATGCGCCACGAAGTTCTGCACTGTCATTTCCTTCGGCACGCCCGTGGCAATGCCGAAATAGATGCCCCGGGGCAGGCTTTCGAATACGATCACACCGTTTGCGTTGCTCTTCGCGTTGGCGCTGGGGTTCATCCCGCTGGTGTTCACAATTCCGCGGATATTCCGCAGGGCGGTACGCATCTTGGCCCCGGACTGTTCTGTCCAGGCTTCCATGTAGCCGGTTTCGGCAAAAGCGCCGTCCAGCTTCCATGTGTCTCCGTCCTCCCCGCCGATCCGGTACAGGTTCAGGGTGATTCCGGCCGTGGAAACGCCCTGGTTATTTCCCTGGATAGTCACGGTCAGCGATCCGGCCGGGCTCTCCGCCGCGGCAGGAGCGCACAGGCAGCCCAGCATCACCGCAGCGGCGGCGATGACTGATATTAGCTGCTTAAACCGTTTCATCCTGTTCTCCCGTCCTTTCCGGTTCGTCCGCATCCGTCTCTTCATCATCCGGATCCGTCTTTTTCTTTCTTCTCTTCTGCTCCGTCGGCAGCCGGTAGCTCCGCTTCTTGAAGCGCTCAATGACGCCCATAATCAGCAGTCCGGTTATAAACACCGGGATGCCCATAAACAGCACGTTCACCAGGTCGGACGGCACGTCCGCCCGGTCCTGGGCCGTCAGCCTGTCCCGCACGTCCGCCGCCGCGGTTCTCCGCGCGCGGACCAGCAGCGCCCGGCCCGATTTTTCCGTCACCAGCGTCAGCAGCTGGCTGCCGCTCTCGCCGGAAATGTCGACTCCGGAAAGGCCGTCCACGGAAAGGGTCTGTACACCTTCCACCCGGAAGATCATCGTGCGGTCCAGCACTTCCAGGAAAACCAGGTCGTTCGGAACCACCCGGTCCAGGTCCTCCAGCATCCGCGCATCTGTCAGCTGCAGGTCGCCGAGGAATCCGGCGGCCTTCTGCGCACCGGGCCCCGCCAGCACGATATGCGTTCCGTCCATGTCGGCCGGCAGTGCCGAGCCTTCCACATGCACCAGCTTCTCTGCCGCGCTTTCCGCGCCGCTGTGGTAAATCGGCAGGTATACGTTGATCCCGGGAATCTTCAGCTCGCCGATCACCCCGTCGCAAACGTCCATCCGTGCCCGGTATTCCGCGGGAACCCGCCTTCTTCCGGCGAATACGTCCGGAATGCCTTCCGGCTCCAGTCCGGTATTGTAGTAACCGGTTTCCTCGATGGCCGTCTCGATTTCATCCGCGGACTTCAGGCGCACAGCCCGGTGGTATGCCTTCATGGTCTGCGCGTCGCGCTGCCGGGCCAGCTGGTCCGATACCACCGGATACAGCAGCCAGGCGGCCGCCGCGGCAATCAGCAGGAATACCAGGAGACGGCCGAATACTTTCTTCATACGCCATCCTCCTGTGCGGGCTCTTCCGAACCCGCCGCGCCGATCCGGTACGCCGGCCACAGCACGAACCGCACCTTCCCGATCACTTTCTCTTCCAGCACCGTCTCATAATCCGCATGCCGGCTGTCCACGGACAGGCTCAGCTGGTCGCCTTCCACAAACAGCGTGCCTTCCTCCAGGTTCAGGCGGCGTGTCCGGATCCCGGCGTCCAGGTTCCGCCCGGTGGTTTCCGGTTCCGCCAGCGTCACGCCGTTCACCCGCAGGTGGACGTACGGGCTCACCAGCACCTGGTCGCCCTCCCGGGCCAGCACGCGCTTGATCTGCGTGCCTGTTCCGGTTTCATACAGTACGATATCGCCCTGCCGGTACGTTTCGCCGTTTCCGCGCCATACCAGCACCAGGCTTCCGTCCGCCAGCGTATCGCCCATCGCAGGGCCGTGGAATACTGCCAGCGTACAGTAACGGTTGAATACAAACCATCCGAAAACACAGCCCAGTACCAGGAAAACCAGGAGCCCGGTGATCAGCCGTTTCCGTTTCAGCACACGGCGGACGCGCTTCATTTCCCGCAGCAGTTCGTCGTCCTTCGGATGGTAGATCTCCATGGTCTCGCTCCTCGTGTTCAGTTGCATGAAATCGTTTTTCTATGATACCTGACAGTATAATGATTCCATGCCGATAATTCAAGAGTTCCCGGTTCCGCTCAGCGCCGGTTTTTCCTGCGTCCGCCGGTCATCACCAGCACCCACAGGACCATCAGCACCAGCACGGGCACCGCGATGAACGGAGCCACATACAGCGGATCGATCCGCAGGCCGTCCGCCGTAATACGGACGTTCAGCTTCTTCTTCTCATTCTCGATCCGCGAACCCCGCACCAGCAGCCGGTGCGTATTGATGCCGTAGGGCGTGCACGTCATCAGGGTACACAGGTCCCTGCCGGGAATGATCTCCAGCTCCTCCATTTCCTCCGGCTCAATCACCGTAATCCGGTCCACTTCATACGTCAGGGTCTGGTCCAGGATGGTCAGGTAAAAGATATCCCCGACCTCCATCGCGTCCAGGTCGCTGAACAGCCGGGCGCTGGGCAGTCCCCGGTGTCCGCTCAGCACGCAGTGGGAGGCAAAATCCGGAATCAGGAAATCCTCCTCGTTGCTGTGCGTGCTGCCGGCCGGCAGCGATGTGCCCGCGATATGGCCGATCGAGGTCTGCAGCACGGAGTCTGTCGTTCCGTGGTACAGCGGCAGGTTCACGTTGATTTTGGGAATCGTGATATATCCCATATTCCCGGTGCCGTCGGCGTTCAGCTGGGTTTCATAGTCCGCCTTCAGGTTCTCGTCATGGTCCACCAGCCAGCGGTTCGGCAGCTCCGGCAGCCGTTCGTTGTAGTCCAGCGCAGCCGACCAGATCGTCTCGTATTCTTCATTGGTCAGTTCCGCCACGCGCTGGGCGTAGCCCATAATCGCGCGGGACTGATGCAGGCTGTTCCAGTATTCGCTGAAGGACGGATACGCCATAATCACGGCGCCTGTCAGGAGAATCAGAACCAGCACCAGGTTGGAAACCCGGTGGTTTTTCTTTTTTCTCTTTTTCCGGGTCTTTTTCTCCTCGTCCTTCATGCCTGTCCTTCGTCTCTCCCCGGCCGGATTGCCGGATGAAAATAGGTAAAATTCAAGCCATGACCGTCACCGGAAATGGCTTGAATCGGATCACTGTACGTCTTTGAATCCTTCAATGTGAATCCGGATCCGCCAGTAATAAAGGTAGTTGTCCTCGGTCACAACCACGTCCATCGTCTCGCCGGTCGCGCCTTCCACTTCGGTCCAGTTCTCGTTGTCCGTGCTCATAATCCACTGGACGGTGTAATTCAGTTCTTCGTATCCGGTCAGCAACACCGAGAAGTGTGCGACGGATCCGATTCCGGGATGTTCATCGTCCCAGCTGATCGACACCACGGCGCTCCGGTTTTCCGGCAGCGCGCGTTCCTCTGCAGGCTCTTCCGCGGGTTCCTCCGCTTCAGCGTCCTCGCCATCCCCTGCCGGTTCTTCGGGTTCTTCACCCTCGCCGTTCTCTTCCGACTCTTCCGTGCCTTCGCCTTCAGCGCCCTCTGCCGGTTCTTCCGGCTCTTCGGACTCTTCCGGTTCGTCAGCTGCTTCGCCGTCTTCCGGTTCTCCGGTTTCCCCGGTCATTTCATCTTCCGGTTCCCCGGCTGTTTCTTCGGCTCCGTCCCCGGTTTCTTCCGGCTCATCTCCGGATTCTTCTTTTTCTCCGGTCTCTCCGGTCGGTTCTTCCGGTTCCGCGTTCGTTTCCTCAGCTCCGTCTCCGGTTGCTGCAGCTTCGTCTCCGGAATCTTCCGCATCTCCGGTTTCTTCTTCGCCGGTCATTCCGCTCGGCTCACTTTCCGCTTCCGCAGCCGTTTCTCCGGCGCCCTCTCCGGGCTCTTCCGGCTCATTCCCGGATTCTTCCGTATCGCCGGTTCCTTCGCTCATTTCACCTTCCGGTTCCGCAGCCGTCCCTTCAGCCCCGTCTCCGGACTCTTCCGGTCCGTCTCCGGGTTCTGCTGTATCCCCGGTTTCTTCAGGTTCTTCTGTGTCTCCCGTTTCTTTGTCCGGTTCTTCCGCGGCCGGTGTCCCGGTGGTTTCTCCGGCTTCTTCAGCCGCTTCGTCCTCCCCGGTGTCTTCACCCGCGGCCTTTTCAGGAGCCCTGCAAAGCTGCAGCACCTCGCTCACAGTGCCGTCCTGCATCACAAAGCGGTATTCGTCGCCTTCAGCCAGTTCCACTGTCATGTGGTCGCCGTATCCGGCTCTCTTCCATTTGCCGTCTTCCACCTGTTCGTTCCGGATCTGCCAGGTGGATATACCGGTCAGTGCCGGTTCGGCATTCGCACTCAGCGTCACGGTCTCTCCGGCCTGCGCGTTTTCGATTCCGGTAACCCAGGCACGCAGGGTGACCGGTTCACCGGGTTCTTCGTCAAATCCTTCAGCTTCGCCGTTTTCTTCCCTGGTTCCCTCTGCTTGATTCACCTCGGTCGGGTTTTCATCTGTTCCGGTCTCGTCCGCGGCAGGCTCATCATTCGTAGGTTCGTCACCAGCGGGCTCTTCAATCCCCGGCTCTTCCGCTGCCGGTTCATCCGCAGTGGGTTCATCTGTCGTCGGTTCGTCCGCAGTGGGTTCATCTGTCATCGGTTCGTCCGTTACGGGCTCATCCACAGTGGGCTTTTCCGCAGCGGGTTCATCTGTCGTCGGTTCGTCCGTTGCAGGCTCATCCGCAGTGGGCTCTTCCGTTGCAGGTTCTTCCGTTGTCGGCTCGTCCGCTGCCGGTGCTTCTGCAACGGGTTCATTTGTCGTCGGTTCGTCCGTTGCGGGCTCATCCGCAGTGGGCTCTTCCGTTGCAGGTTCTTCTGTTGTCTGCACGTCTGCTGCAGTTTCATCCGCAGCGGGTTCATCTGTCGTCGGTTCGTCCGTTACGGGCTCATCCACATTGGGTTCTTCCGTAGTAGTTTCTTCTGTTGTCGGCTCATTCGACACAGGCTCTTCAGTTGCCGGCTCGCCCGTCGCAGGTTCTTCTGTCATCAGTTCATCCGTCACCGGTTCTTCGGTTGTCGACTCGCCTGTCGCGGGTTCTTCCGTTGTTGTCGGCTCGCCCGTTACGGGTTCTTCCGTCGTCGGCTCGTCCGTCACTGGCTCTTCCGTCGTTGGCTCTTCCGCCAGGGGTTCTTCCGTCGTCGGCTCGCCTGTCGCGGGTTCTTCTGTCGTCGGTTCCTCGGTCGCAGGTTCTTCCGTCGCTGGCTCCGTTACGGGTTCATCCGTCACCGGTTCTTCGGTTGTCGGCTCGTCAGTCACGGGTTCTTCCGTCGTCGGCTCGCCTGTCGCGGGTTCTTCCGTTGTCGGTTCTCCGGTCGCAGGTTCTTCTGTCGCCGGCTCTGTTATGGGTACTTCCGTTCCCGGCGCTTCTGTTACCGGTTCTTCGTTTGTTTCTTCTTTAATGGTGATTTTTACTTCATATGTTTCGGAAACCGTACCGTCTTCCAGCTGGAAGCGCACCAGGTTACCGTTGCTCACTTTGTCCTGATCCAGCGTCAGCTGTTCGCCGCTGCCGATTTCCTCCCATTTGTCTTCCTGCCATTTCCTGTCATGGACCTGCCAGGTAACCTTTCCTTCCAGGACTGGCTTTGCATTGGCCCTCAGGATAATGGTTTCATTCCCATCCTGCCTGTCGGTAATCCACGCGCGGGTTATCTCGGTTTCCGCCGCTGGCTGCTGTTCGGCTTCCGGTGCCGGCGTTTCACCGATATGATTGGAGGCTTCGTTCACTGCCGGCGTCACTTCCGGAAGCTGTTCGGCAACCACTTCAGGAGCAACCGTTCCGCCGCCGTTATCGAATATGCAGTATTCCGGAGCTTCATCGCTGATGAAATGCTCATAACCTTCCGCGTCTGTTATGGTTGGGGTTTCCCACGAATATTCATCTGTATCCCCGTCTGCTTCCGCCTCTTCTGCGCTGTCGTTTTCGGGGACAGGCGCCACTCCCGGGTTGCCTGCTTCAGTTACCTGATCAGCAGTTCCGGCCGGTGTCTCGTTTGCGATGGTGGTTTCATCAGGAATGTGTTCTTCCGTTTCGTCCGCGAAAGAAGCGCAAAGAAGGCCCATCATCAGGCAGCCGGCGATCATGATCGCGGCAATCCTTTTGATCATCTTCATCCTTGCTCCCTCCGTTCCGGATCCAATGGGGTCAGACAGTGTGCCTTTTGCCTTTCTTCCGTGTGTATGAATATACTTTTCCATTTTCTGTCAATATATTATAGCACAAAATAATTTCATTGATAGTTACATACAAAAAAAATAATCTATTATTTCGTATCTCCTATTTTCCATTACATAAAGCACATGGGACTAAAGGCAAGTCGCCCAGGACCAATCAGTATTTGATTTTTGCCCACTCTTTCTTGATATTCGGTATGCAAAACGGTTACATCCTGGGTTCTTTTTATCTTTGATGCCATACATTTTTTCTGTTTTGGTTACATGTTCGGTTACATTCATACTATTTTTCTCAGCCCATTGCCCATTTCACCGTTACATGGAATCGATCCAATGTAACTATCCGGATTATTACCTCAGTTTCCCGGACCCCTGCGCCGGCTTTTTCTCCGGACGGATGCGCCCCTGTCTGTCCGTGGATCCGGATATGCACTCCCCTTTTACATATAAATCGCAGCACTGCATGTCCGGCATTTGCCCGGTGTATTCCGCTCCTTTTCCCGCTTTTCATAACAAAAACGCCCTTGCGGGCGTTTTTGCAGGATTGTTTTAATACCTCGGGACTGCTGCTTAGTCGAAGCAGTCGCCCACGTGGTTAATGATCGTCTCGACACCCAGGGCGGTCTGATACTCCTCGAAGAATGCCCACTCTCCGCCCGGAAGCTTCGGTTTCTTCATTCCTTCCGGTACGTTCGGTACATCAGTCGGCGTATTCGTAAATGTCGTTACGCTGCCCTGTACCGTCTTGCTCTCCTGCCGGTATCCGACAACTTCCTGCTCAACCCAGGTATAATTGAT
This sequence comes from Clostridiales bacterium, assembly GCA_017569285.1. Classification (NCBI taxonomy): domain Bacteria; kingdom Bacillati; phylum Bacillota; class Clostridia; order Eubacteriales; species Clostridiales bacterium. The sequence continues at coordinate 3,030,128 of CP069419.1, read as the reverse complement.
TTCCTCACCGCTCATACGTTTCGGCAGTCCGGTGATCGTCGCCTGCCATCCGTTTGCTTCGCTCAGCAGTACATTGGTTCCGTTGCTGAGTGTCATCCGGATACTGGTCGGGCGGATACCCAGGGCATTATTCCTGTCATCCCATACCTTCCGTACAGATACATTGGTTTCCTCCGGTTTGTGGGTATTCCGGATCGTGTATCCGTGTACTTCGCAGGTGTAACCCGGCACCGGATCTTCCGTTACGGAGTAGGAAATCCGGTTTCCGCGTACTGTCTTCGGAAGGTCTTTGAAGGTGTACTTCCAGCCGGTCGTCGCCTTCAGCTGAACTGTATCGATCATCTCGCCGCCGGCCAGCAGGTGGACCGTAATGCTTTCCGGACGGATGCCGTCCTGGTCATCGCTGTCGTTCCATACCTTTTTCACATTGATATCGATCAGCTCAGTTTCCGGTTCTTCTTCCGGTTCGATTTCCTCGATGTCAAACGTCTTCCGGATCACCAGGCTGCCAGTTTCGAGCGTGTTGGTCAGTACATACCCGGCTGCCGCGTTTCCGCTCTTCGATACCTGATAGCCTTCCGGCACTTCCAGTTCTTCCACCGTGTAGGCAATCGCGGTCTTGTTGCAGTTCTTCTTCAGCCCGGTCCAGGTATGCTTCCAGCCGTTTCCGGCATTCAGCACTACCTCTTCGCCGCAGGCCTCACCGTCTGCGTACAGCTGCACGCGGATCTTATCCGGCCGCATGTTGGAAGCGTTGCCGTTGTCGTTCCACTTCTTTTCTACGCTGACCTCGGTCAGTTCCACGTCGCGGCTGTTGGTCAGGGTCGTCAGTGTCCCGTTCTTCACATTGCCGGTCAACTTATAACCATTGCCCGGCTCATGCTCCGCCCAGGTATACTCGATCGTCTTCAGGGCCTTGTCCACCATGGGCAGCTTATCTGCCACAGCCATCCAGTGGTTTTCTGCTGTCAAGTCTATGGTCCGGACCACCGTACCGTTGGCCAGCAGGTCCACGGTCACCTTCAGCGGCCGCCTGCCGTCGCGGTTCTCTTCGTCGTTCCATACCTTCTTCACCGCGGCGCATACCAGGAACATGTCGTCTTCCACCAGCAGGACGCCGTCTTCGCTTATTGTGCCGGTCGATGTTACTTTGCCAGTTTCATCAATGATGAACATGGTGTCTGTCGTAACATCATATCCATGCGGAGCCACTGTCTCACGCAGGATATATTCGGTATCGGTCAGCAGGCCTTCGACTACATGCGCTTCAGTTTCGGAGACCCATTCTTCCACAATCACCAGAGTCTTCGCTTCGTCCGCGTACTTCGTGTTCTTGTCTGCCGCGTCCTCTTCCGTTGCTTTCCGCAGGATCTGGATCGTCGCTCCTTCCAGCTCTTCGCCGTTTGCGGCGTCGACCTTGCTCACCCGGATGCGGGTCATTGCATCTTCCACCAGCAGTACGCCGTCCTCGCTTACCGTGCCTGTGGACGTTACCTTACCGGTCTCATCAATCGTGAAGGTGGTGTCCACCGTAACGGTATATCCGTCCGGTGCCACGGTCTCCCGCAGCGTGTACTCGGTATCGGTCAGCAATCCTTCGATCTCATGCGCCTCGTCCGAGGAAACCCACTCTTCAACGATCACCAGCGTCTTCGTTTCGTCCGCGTACTTTGTTTTTTCGTCTGCAGCATCCTCTTCCGTTGCTTTCCGCAGAATCTGGATGGTTGCGCCTTCCAGTTCTTCGCCGCTCGCAACGTCCACCTTGCTCACTTTGACATTTGCAGTTTTCCGGGTGTTCGTGAATGCCGCAGTGCATCCGGCTTCATCAATTGTTCCGGTATCTCCGGTTTTTTCAGTATTGAAGGCTTCTTCCGTTGCCTCTGTTACCTGGTAATCAATCCCGGTCGGCAGGCCTTCTGCGGTTGCGCTTTCGCCGCCCTTCAGCTCAACGGTTGCAATGCCCTTCTCAAAGGTCATATCACCGTATGTACCGCTGATGGTCTTGTCGCTCAGTTCAATGGTGAATGTGAACTTCTGGTCCGCATCGGCTGCAATGAAGCTTACCACGGTCTTGCTGATTTCCAGGTCTCCGGTCGTCCGTGTATTGGTGAAGGCCGCTTCACAACCGGCTTCATCAATCGTGCCGGTATCCCCGGTCTTCGTCACTTTGAAGTTCTCATCGACCGCTTCAGTGACCGTGTAGTCGATTCCAGTCGGCAGTCCCTTCGCGGTTGTGCTTTCGCCTCCCTTCAGCTCAACGGTTGCAACGCCCTTCTCAAAGGTCATGTCGCCGTATGTGCCGGAGATCGTCTTGTCGCTTAGTTCAATTGTGAATGTGAACTTCTGCTCTGCATCGGCAGCCGCATCGCTGACGACTTCCTTGCTGATCTTCAGGTCGCCGGTCTTCCGGGCGTTCGTGAATGCCGCTTCACAGCCAGCTTCAACTATCGTTCCCGTATCGCCGGTCTTTTCCACGGTGAAGTTTTCATCAACTGCTTCGGTAACTGTGTAGTCGATGGCAGTCGGTAGTCCCTTCGCGGTTGCGTTTTCGCCGCCCTTCAGTTCAACGGTTGCAATGCCCTTCTCGAAGGTCATGTCGCCGTATGTGCCAGAGATTGTCTCGTCGCTTAGCTTAATCGTGAATGTGAACTTCTGATCCGCATCGGCAGCGGCGTCGCTGACGACAGTCTTGCTGACGGTCAGGTCGCCGGTCTTCCGGGCGTTCGTGAATGCCGCTTCACAGCCAGCTTCAACAATCGTTCCCGTATCGCCGGTCTTTTCCACGGTGAAGTTTTCATCAACTGCTTCGGTAACTGTGTAGTCGATGGCAGTCGGTAGTCCCTTCGCGGTTGCGTTTTCGCCGCCCTTCAGTTCAACGGTTGCAATGCCCTTCTCGAAGGTCATGTCGCCGTATGTGCCAGAGATTGTCTCGTCGCTTAGCTTAATCGTGAATGTGAACTTCTGATCCGCATCGGCAGCGGCGTCGCTGACGACAGTCTTGCTGACTTCCAGGTCTCCCGTCTTCCGGGTATTCGTGAATTCTACATTGCAGCCATCTTCGACAATCTTTCCGGTCTCTTCGTTCTTGTCCTGATCAAAGTTGTCATCTGCCGCTTCAGTGATCTTCCATTCAGTACCCACAGGCAGTTTTTCAGCCTTCGCGTTTTCTCCGCCCTTAAGTTCAACTTTTGCTACACCCTTATCGAAGGTCATATCGCCATATTTACCTTCGATTGTCTTGTCGCTCAGTTCGATTGTGAATATGAACTTCTGATCCTTATCGGCAGCAGCATCACTGACCACTGTCTTGCTAACTACAAGGTCACCAACCTTATGAGTGTTTTCCACGCTAACCGTCAGCGGGTCCAGAGTTGCTTTGCCAGCTTCCACGATCCGTGTATCTGTTTTTGCGTCTTCTCCACTTGGCGTGACATAGTTTTCAGGAGCAGCGATCTCAACAAAGTAGTATGTGCCCGGTTCCAAATCTGTTACAGTGATTTCACCATTTTTATCGGTTACTAATTCTTTTGTATTAATCTTCTTATCTTCAGTTTCAGAACCGGTCTTTACTCGATACAAGTCAAATTTGGCACCTGAAAGCTTCTTAGTATTATCGTCTTTGTCAAGTTTCGTCAGCGTGATCTGACCCTTCGCCTCTTCCGCGTTCGTCATCTCGACTGTCGCTGTCGGCATTGTGCTCTGCCCCGCAGCAATCGTCTCCACGCTGCTCTTGATTCCGCCTTCAGGCACAGCCACATAACCGTCGGGAGCCTTCGTCTCGATGAAGTAGTAGTCACCGGGCTCCAGGTCGCCTACGATGATCTGGCCGTCTGCATTTGTCGTCAGTTTCCCGTCTGTGTTGATCTTGACGTCGGCTGTCTCTTCGCCCGTCTTCACACGGTACAGGTCAAACTCCGCACCTTCCAGCGCCTTCGTCTTCGCACTGTTCTTCTTCGTCAGCGTGATCTGACCCTTACCTTCTTCATTATTGGTCATCTCGACTGTCGCTGTCGGCATTGTGCTCTGCCCCGCAGCAATCGTCTCCACGCTGCTCTTGATTCCGCCTTCAGGCACAGCCACATAACCGTCGGGAGCCTTCGTCTCGATGAAGTAGTAGTCACCAGGCTCCAGGTCGCCTACGATGATCTGGCCGTCTGCATTTGTCGTCAGTTTCCCGTCTGTGTTGATCTTGACGTCAGCTGTCTCTTCGCCCGTCTTCACACGGTACAGGTCAAACTCCGCACCTTCCAGCGCCTTCGTCTTCGCACTGTTCTTCTTCGTCAGCGTGATCTGACCCTTACCTTCTTCATTATTGGTCATCTCGACTGTCGCTGTCGGCATTGTGCTCTGCCCCGCAAAGAATCGTCTCCACGCTGCTCTTGATTCCGCCTTCAGGCACAGCCACATAACCGTCGGGAGCCTTCGTCTCGATGAAGTAGTAGTCACCAGGCTCCAGGTCGCCTACGATGATCTGGCCGTCTGCATTTGTCGTCAGTTTCCCGTCTGTGTTGATCTTGACGTCGGCTGTCTCTTCGCCCGTCTTCACACGGTACAGGTCAAACTCCGCACCTTCCAGCGCCTTCGTCTTCGCACTGTTCTTCTTCGTCAGCGTGATCTGACCCTTCGCCTCTTCCGCGTTCGTCATCTCGACTGTCGCTGTCGGCATTGTGCTCTGCCCCGCAGCAATCGTCTCCACGCTGCTCTTGATTCCGCCTTCAGGCACAGCCACATAACCGTCGGGAGCCTTCGTCTCGATGAAGTAGTAGTCACCAGGCTCCAGGTCGCCTACGATGATCTGGCCGTCTGCATTTGTCGTCAGTTTCCCGTCTGTGTTGATCTTGACGTCAGCTGTCTCTTCGCCCGTCTTCACACGGTACAGGTCAAACTCCGCACCTTCCAGCGCCTTCGTCTTCGCACCGTTCTTCTTCGTCAGCGTGATCTGACCCTTACCTTCTTCATTATTGGTCATCTCGACTGTCGCTGTCGGCATTGTGCTCTGCCCCGCAGCAATCGTCTCCACGCTGCTCTTGATTCCGCCTTCAGGCACAGCCACATAACCGTCGGGAGCCTTCGTCTCGATGAAGTAGTAGTCACCAGGCTCCAGGTCGCCTACGATGATCTGGCCGTCTGCATTTGTCGTCAGTTTCCCGTCTGTGTTGATCTTGACGTCGGCTGTCTCTTCGCCCGTCTTCACACGGTACAGGTCAAACTCCGCACCTTCCAGCGCCTTCGTCTTCGCACCGTTCTTCTTCGTCAGCGTGATCTGACCCTTACCTTCTTCATTATTGGTCATCTCGACTGTCGCTGTCGGCATTGTGCTCTGCCCCGCAGCAATCGTCTCCACGCTGCTCTTGATTCCGCCTTCAGGCACAGCCACATAACCGTCGGGAGCCTTCGTCTCGATGAAGTAGTAGTCACCAGGCTCCAGGTCGCCTACGATGATCTGGCCGTCTGCATTTGTCGTCAGTTTCCCGTCTGTGTTGATCTTGACGTCGGCTGTCTCTTCGCCCGTCTTCACACGGTACAGGTCAAACTCCGCACCTTCCAGCGCCTTCGTCTTCGCACTGTTCTTCTTCGTCAGCGTGATCTGACCCTTACCTTCTTCATTATTGGTCATCTCGACTGTCGCTGTCGGCATTGTGCTCTGCCCCGCAGCAATCGTCTCCACGCTGCTCTTGATTCCGCCTTCAGGCACAGCCACATAACCGTCGGGAGCCTTCGTCTCGATGAAGTAGTAGTCACCAGGCTCCAGGTCGCCTACGATGATCTGGCCGTCTGCATTTGTCGTCAGTTTCCCGTCTGTGTTGATCTTGACGTCGGCTGTCTCTTCGCTCGTCTTCACACGGTACAGGTCAAACTCCGCACCTTCCAGCGCCTTCGTCTTCGCACTGTTCTTCTTCGTCAGCGTGATCTGACCCTTACCTTCTTCATTATTGGTCATCTCGACTGTCGCTGTCGGCATTGTGCTCTGCCCCGCAGCAATCGTCTCCACGCTGCTCTTGATTCCGCCTTCAGGCACAGCCACATAACCGTCGGGAGCCTTCGTCTCGATGAAGTAGTAGTCACCAGGCTCCAGGTCGCCTACGATGATCTGGCCGTCTGCATTTGTCGTCAGTTTCCCGTCTGTGTTGATCTTGACGTCAGCTGTCTCTTCGCCCGTCTTCACACGGTACAGGTCAAACTCCGCACCTTCCAGCGCCTTCGTCTTCGCATCGTTCTTCTTCGTCAGCGTGATCTGACCCTTACCTTCTTCATTATTGGTCATCTCGACTGTCGCTGTCGGCATTGTGCTCTGCCCCGCAGCAATCGTCTCCACGCTGCTCTTGATTCCGCCTTCAGGCACAGCCACATAACCGTCGGGAGCCTTCGTCTCGATGAAGTAGTAGTCACCAGGCTCCAGGTCGCCTACGATGATCTGGCCGTCTGCATTTGTCGTCAGTTTCCCGTCTGTGTTGATCTTGACGTCAGCTGTCTCTTCGCCCGTCTTCACACGGTACAGGTCAAACTCCGCACCTTCCAGCGCCTTCGTCTTCGCACCGTTCTTCTTCGTCAGCGTGATCTGACCCTTACCTTCTTCATTATTGGTCATCTCGACTGTCGCTGTCGGCATTGTGCTCTGCCCCGCAGCAATCGTCTCCACGCTGCTCTTGATTCCGCCTTCAGGCACAGCCACATAACCGTCGGGAGCCTTCGTCTCGATGAAGTAGTAGTCACCGGGCTCCAGGTCGCCTACGATGATCTGGCCGTCTGCATTTGTCGTCAGTTTCCCGTCTGTGTTGATCTTGACGTCAGCTGTCTCTTCGCCCGTCTTCACACGGTACAGGTCAAACTCCGCACCTTCCAGCGCCTTCGTCTTCGCACTGTTCTTCTTCGTCAGCGTGATCTGACCCTTACCTTCTTCATTATTGGTCATCTCGACTGTCGCTGTCGGCATTGTGCTCTGCCCCGCAGCAATCGTCTCCACGCTGCTCTTGATTCCGCCTTCAGGCACAGCCACATAACCGTCGGGAGCCTTCGTCTCGATGAAGTAGTAGTCACCAGGCTCCAGGTCGCCTACGATGATCTGGCCGTCTGCATTTGTCGTCAGTTTCCCGTCTGTGTTGATCTTGACGTCGGCTGTCTCTTCGCCCGTCTTCACACGGTACAGGTCAAACTCCGCACCTTCCAGCGCCTTCGTCTTCGCACTGTTCTTCTTCGTCAGCGTGATCTGACCCTTCGCCTCTTCCGCGTTCGTCATCTCGACTGTCGCTGTCGGCATTGTGCTCTGCCCCGCAGCAATCGTCTCCACGCTGCTCTTGATTCCGCCTTCAGGCACAGCCACATAACCGTCGGGAGCCTTCGTCTCGATGAAGTAGTAGTCACCAGGCTCCAGGTCGCCTACGATGATCTGGCCGTCTGCATTTGTCGTCAGTTTCCCGTCTGTGTTGATCTTGACGTCAGCTGTCTCTTCGCCCGTCTTCACACGGTACAGGTCAAACTCCGCACCTTCCAGCGCCTTCGTCTTCGCACTGTTCTTCTTCGTCAGCGTGATCTGACCCTTACCTTCTTCATTATTGGTCATCTCGACTGTCGCTGTCGGCATTGTGCTCTGCCCCGCAAAGAATCGTCTCCACGCTGCTCTTGATTCCGCCTTCAGGCACAGCCACATAACCGTCGGGAGCCTTCGTCTCGATGAAGTAGTAGTCACCAGGCTCCAGGTCGCCTACGATGATCTGGCCGTCTGCATTTGTCGTCAGTTTCCCGTCTGTGTTGATCTTGACGTCGGCTGTCTCTTCGCCCGTCTTCACACGGTACAGGTCAAACTCCGCACCTTCCAGCGCCTTCGTCTTCGCACTGTTCTTCTTCGTCAGCGTGATCTGACCCTTCGCCTCTTCCGCGTTCGTCATCTCGACTGTCGCTGTCGGCATTGTGCTCTGCCCCGCAGCAATCGTCTCCACGCTGCTCTTGATTCCGCCTTCAGGCACAGCCACATAACCGTCGGGAGCCTTCGTCTCGATGAAGTAGTAGTCACCAGGCTCCAGGTCGCCTACGATGATCTGGCCGTCTGCATTTGTCGTCAGTTTCCCGTCTGTGTTGATCTTGACGTCAGCTGTCTCTTCGCCCGTCTTCACACGGTACAGGTCAAACTCCGCACCTTCCAGCGCCTTCGTCTTCGCACTGTTCTTCTTCGTCAGCGTGATCTGACCCTTACCTTCTTCATTATTGGTCATCTCGACTGTCGCTGTCGGCATTGTGCTCTGCCCCGCAGCAATCGTCTCCACGCTGCTCTTGATTCCGCCTTCAGGCACAGCCACATAACCGTCGGGAGCCTTCGTCTCGATGAAGTAGTAGTCACCGGGCTCCAGGTCGCCTACGATGATCTGGCCGTCTGCATTTGTCGTCAGTTTCCCGTCTGTGTTGATCTTGACGTCGGCTGTCTCTTCGCCCGTCTTCACACGGTACAGGTCAAACTCCGCACCTTCCAGCGCCTTCGTCTTCGCACTGTTCTTCTTCGTCAGCGTGATCTGACCCTTCGCCTCTTCCGCGTTCGTCATCTCGACTGTCGCTGTCGGCATTGTGCTCTGCCCCGCAGCAATCGTCTCCACGCTGCTCTTGATTCCGCCTTCAGGCACAGCCACATAACCGTCGGGAGCCTTCGTCTCGATGAAGTAGTAGTCACCAGGCTCCAGGTCGCCTACGATGATCTGGCCGTCTGCATTTGTCGTCAGTTTCCCGTCTGTGTTGATCTTGACGTCGGCTGTCTCTTCGCCCGTCTTCACACGGTACAGGTCAAACTCCGCACCTTCCAGCGCCTTCGTCTTCGCACTGTTCTTCTTCGTCAGCGTGATCTGACCCTTACCTTCTTCATTATTGGTCATCTCGACTGTCGCTGTCGGCATTGTGCTCTGCCCCGCAAAGAATCGTCTCCACGCTGCTCTTGATTCCGCCTTCAGGCACAGCCACATAACCGTCGGGAGCCTTCGTCTCGATGAAGTAGTAGTCACCGGGCTCCAGGTCGCCTACGATGATCTGGCCGTCTGCATTTGTCGTCAGTTTCCCGTCTGTGTTGATCTTGACGTCGGCTGTCTCTTCGCCCGTCTTCACACGGTACAGGTCAAACTCCGCACCTTCCAGCGCCTTCGTCTTCGCACTGTTCTTCTTCGTCAGCGTGATCTGACCCTTACCTTCTTCATTATTGGTCATCTCGACTGTCGCTGTCGGCATTGTGCTCTGCCCCGCAGCAATCGTCTCCACCCTGCTCTTGATTCCGCCTTCAGGCACAGCCACATAACCGTCGGGAGCCTTCGTCTCGATGAAGTAGTAGTCACCAGGCTCCAGGTCGCCTACGATGATCTGGCCGTCTGCATTTGTCGTCAGTTTCCCGTCTGTGTTGATCTTGACGTCAGCTGTCTCTTCGCCCGTCTTCACACGGTACAGGTCAAACTCCGCACCTTCCAGCGCCTTCGTCTTCGCATCGTTCTTCTTCGTCAGCGTGATCTGACCCTTACCTTCTTCATTATTGGTCATCTCGACTGTCGCTGTCGGCATTGTGCTCTGCCCCGCAGCAATCGTCTCCACGCTGCTCTTGATTCCGCCTTCAGGCACAGCCACATAACCGTCGGGAGCCTTCGTCTCGATGAAGTAGTAGTCACCAGGCTCCAGGTCGCCTACGATGATCTGGCCGTCTGCATTTGTCGTCAGTTTCCCGTCTGTGTTGATCTTGACGTCAGCTGTCTCTTCGCCCGTCTTCACACGGTACAGGTCAAACTCCGCACCTTCCAGCGCCTTCGTCTTCGCACCGTTCTTCTTCGTCAGCGTGATCTGACCCTTACCTTCTTCATTATTGGTCATCTCGACTGTCGCTGTCGGCATTGTGCTCTGCCCCGCAAAGAATCGTCTCCACGCGCTCTTTGATTCCGCCTTCAGGCACAGCCACATAACCGTCGGGAGCCTTCGTCTCGATGAAGTAGTAGTCACCGGGCTCCAGGTCGCCTACGATGATCTGGCCGTCTGCATTTGTCGTCAGTTTCCCGTCTGTGTTGATCTTGACGTCAGCTGTCTCTTCGCCCGTCTTCACACGGTACAGGTCAAACTCCGCACCTTCCAGCGCCTTCGTCTTCGCACTGTTCTTCTTCGTCAGCGTGATCTGACCCTTCGCCTCTTCCGCGTTCGTCATCTCGACTGTCGCTGTCGGCATTGTGCTCTGCCCCGCAGCAATCGTCTCCACGCTGCTCTTGATTCCGCCTTCAGGCACAGCCACATAACCGTCGGGAGCCTTCGTCTCGATGAAGTAGTAGTCACCAGGCTCCAGGTCGCCTACGATGATCTGGCCGTCTGCATTTGTCGTCAGTTTCCCGTCTGTGTTGATCTTGACGTCAGCTGTCTCTTCGCCCGTCTTCACACGGTACAGGTCAAACTCCGCACCTTCCAGCGCCTTCGTCTTCGCACTGTTCTTCTTCGTCAGCGTGATCTGACCCTTACCTTCTTCATTATTGGTCATCTCGACTGTCGCTGTCGGCATTGTGCTCTGCCCCGCAGCAATCGTCTCCACGCTGCTCTTGATTCCGCCTTCAGGCACAGCCACATAACCGTCGGGAGCCTTCGTCTCGATGAAGTAGTAGTCACCAGGCTCCAGGTCGCCTACGATGATCTGGCCGTCTGCATTTGTCGTCAGTTTCCCGTCTGTGTTGATCTTGACGTCGGCTGTCTCTTCGCCCGTCTTCACACGGTACAGGTCAAACTCCGCACCTTCCAGCGCCTTCGTCTTCGCACTGTTCTTCTTCGTCAGCGTGATCTGACCCTTACCTTCTTCATTATTGGTCATCTCGACTGTCGCTGTCGGCATTGTGCTCTGCCCCGCAGCAATCGTCTCCACGCTGCTCTTGATTCCGCCTTCAGGCACAGCCACATAACCGTCGGGAGCCTTCGTCTCGATGAAGTAGTAGTCACCAGGCTCCAGGTCGCCTACGATGATCTGGCCGTCTGCATTTGTCGTCAGTTTCCCGTCTGTGTTGATCTTGACGTCAGCTGTCTCTTCGCCCGTCTTCACACGGTACAGGTCAAACTCCGCACCTTCCAGCGCCTTCGTCTTCGCACTGTTCTTCTTCGTCAGCGTGATCTGACCCTTACCTTCTTCATTATTGGTCATCTCGACTGTCGCTGTCGGCATTGTGCTCTGCCCCGCAAAGAATCGTCTCCACGCTGCTCTTGATTCCGCCTTCAGGCACAGCCACATAACCGTCGGGAGCCTTCGTCTCGATGAAGTAGTAGTCACCAGGCTCCAGGTCGCCTACGATGATCTGGCCGTCTGCATTTGTCGTCAGTTTCCCGTCTGTGTTGATCTTGACGTCGGCTGTCTCTTCGCCCGTCTTCACACGGTACAGGTCAAACTCCGCACCTTCCAGCGCCTTCGTCTTCGCACTGTTCTTCTTCGTCAGCGTGATCTGACCCTTCGCCTCTTCCGCGTTCGTCATCTCGACTGTCGCTGTCGGCATTGTGCTCTGCCCCGCAGCAATCGTCTCCACGCTGCTCTTGATTCCGCCTTCAGGCACAGCCACATAACCGTCGGGAGCCTTCGTCTCGATGAAGTAGTAGTCACCAGGCTCCAGGTCGCCTACGATGATCTGGCCGTCTGCATTTGTCGTCAGTTTCCCGTCTGTGTTGATCTTGACGTCAGCTGTCTCTTCGCCCGTCTTCACACGGTACAGGTCAAACTCCGCACCTTCCAGCGCCTTCGTCTTCGCACTGTTCTTCTTCGTCAGCGTGATCTGACCCTTACCTTCTTCATTATTGGTCATCTCGACTGTCGCTGTCGGCATTGTGCTCTGCCCCGCAGCAATCGTCTCCACGCTGCTCTTGATTCCGCCTTCAGGCACAGCCACATAACCGTCGGGAGCCTTCGTCTCGATGAAGTAGTAGTCACCAGGCTCCAGGTCGCCTACGATGATCTGGCCGTCTGCATTTGTCGTCAGTTTCCCGTCTGTGTTGATCTTGACGTCGGCTGTCTCTTCGCCCGTCTTCACACGGTACAGGTCAAACTCCGCACCTTCCAGCGCCTTCGTCTTCGCACTGTTCTTCTTCGTCAGCGTGATCTCGCCCAGCGATTCCTCCGTATTCGTCAGATCAATCGTTTTCTCGCTATCAATCGTCATCGTGTATGCAGTCGTAACGATAAACGCATCTTCATTCTCGTCATACGTCGGCTCACTAATTGTTTTTGTAATGACAACATTATGAACTGTTTCATCCAGCAAATATCCGTCCGGTGCATCCGTCTCCTTCAGGTACAGCATTACTTCGCCACCGTTTGCTGTAGGCAGGTATGACGTCAGATCCTCGGTCTTAATATCAAAGCTTTCGCCGGTATATTCCTTTACAGACGTCGTGCATGCCGAGTTAGAGTACAGATTGAACGTCGCGCCAGGCAGCGAGCTCCCAGCCTCATCCTGCTTGTTCACTGTCACCTTGTCGTGCCTGGTTTTTTCCCCGGTCTTCTCTTTGTTTGTGATAACTACATTGCCTTCAGGATAGGAATACGTATTCGAAACGACACCCGTTGCTGTTGTTTCAATAACATAATATGTTAGTTTGTATATGGTTGTTGTCCCGTCTTCATTTTCTTCCAGTATGTATTCCGGCAGATCCGGCCATGTATGCTCCCAGTCTTCACCTTCCGGATCATCAGAATGCTGGAGCGTAAACGGTTCGCCATACAGGAAATAATCACCTTCGCTAATATTTCCGACAATCTCGCTTAGCTGTTTAAGGCCTTCTTTAATCTGAATCTGCCCGCGTGTTTTCGTGAACCGAATATCAGCAATACCATTTCCCGCAATATAACGTATCGTAGTATTAAACTTTCTGATAGCTCCGTTATTGGAAGTCGCTTGAGCCACTGTTGCATTGACAATATTATCAATACTCCAACCGGAATAGAATGTTATCGAATACTCCCTGGATTCAGTAAAGGTCAATGGAATTTGAATATCAACAGGACCATCTACAGTCAGAGCCGGCGTGTTTCCATTGCCTCCTTCCACTGATGGCTCTGTGTTGTAGCCGGCAGAGAAAGAGTTCCCTTTCAATGTTACTGTAACGATTACATCTCCGGTATCCAAAACTGCAGTGTTAAGAAGCTCTTTGTCATTACCGGACTGATGCGTTGTCTGTTTGTATATTTTTATCCGGATTTTCCCTTCAGGAATCGGTTCAGCACTTGTATACGTTCCTGTATACGTAAGACCGGAACCCGAATTTACATATTGTGGAGTATTCGGTGAAAGCGAAGCATTAGAGGCATTCGTTCCTGAAATGGTATATGTAATCTCGTAATTTGTATTCACCTCTAAGCCATCAATTGTTCCTTGCCAGGTTGTGCCTGTTCCAGTAATCGTGATTGACTTGGAATTACTTCCACCGTTACTGGTAACCGCCGTTACTGTCACTTCAACATCGCTGGGTTCGTTATCCCAGTTGATGGTAACCGGTATCGATGCATTCCCCGGCGTTGAGGATGAATATGTGCCGTTAAAACTGGTGTTGTTGTTCTCGGAAGCAATTGCAACAGTCTTCGGGCTATCGGAAATGCTTGCATTTCCAGCATTGCCACCCTGTATACTCGTAGATACGCTGTAGGTCTTTCCTACCGTCAGGCCATTGATTGTTCCGGTCCAATTGTTGCTGTTGTTCGGATACAGTGTGATGGTCTTTGTATCGCTTGCATCTTCCGTATTCACAGCAGTGATCTGAACAGCAATATCGCTCGGGATATTGTTCCAGGTAATGGCCACCTCCAGTTCTGCCGTCTCTGTCGGCTGGGAACCTGACGTATAATTCCCTGAGAAACTGACGTTATTCGTTCCAGGCGAAACCTGTACGGTCTTTGAATTGTCAGAGATCGTCGCTTTGTCCGCATTGTCACCGGAAATGCTTGCAGTAACAGTATACGTCTGATTCCCTGTCAGGCCGGTGATGGTTTCACTCCAGTTCTGAGTATTACCGTCAGCATTGAATGTAATGCTGTGGGCATCATTGGAATTGGCTGTATTTACAGCTGTTACCTGAACAGTTACATCACTCGGAACATTGTTCCAATTGATGGATACTTCCAGTTCTGCTGCATTCGGCGTATAAGTTCCTGTAAATGCCAGAGCATTATCATCGCTGTTTTGTATTGTTGTGCTCTGGGGATTATCGGATGTATATTCCACACCTGTCGGTTTTGTCAGTGTTACGGTATATTCCTGACCGACCACCATATTATCAAACGCCCCGGTCCATCCGTTGTCACTGTTCAGCGTAACAGATGATCCATCACTGGCATTTGCGATTATGTCGTTCTCCGGAGCGCCACCATCCCAGGTAATGCTTACAGTCAGATCCTTTTTAATCACCGGCGGCTCATAGGTGGCCGCAAAAGTCTCAGCGTTCTGTCCTTCTGTGATAACAATCTGTTTTTCTTCCGGAGTAACTGTTACATTTTCTCCCTGTACTGTCGCCTTCAGGGTATGGGTGCCCACCTTCAGTCCGCTGAAATCGCCGCTCCAGCTGTTCGCGGAATTCAAAGTCACAGAATTGTTTCCATCGACTGATATAACAATACTGACATCATTCGCCGGCTCACGATTGTTTGTCCAGTTGGCTTCAACGTGCAGATTACCAGTCGGTTCAGGCGGGGTTACCTCGGTTTTTACTGCAATCAGCTGGACTGTGGCAGAACCTGTATCATGCGTTACTGTTTGCCCAAGACTGTTCACCCATATCTTTTCAACTTTAATGCTGGTTTTGCCTTCATCAAAGTTGACAAAGGATATAATACTCTCTTCGGGTGTTCTGGTCACAACCAATGTATGGTCTTCTGCGTTTTCAGTAATTGCAACTGTAATATCCTCTGCCTTGATCGGATTACCGTCTTTATCAGTCTCGGTAATTGTATAGATATACGTCTTTCCGATGTCATCGATCGTATACTCGATAGTGCCGAAATCTATTTCAGCAAGCGAGGTACCATCCTCCGGCTGAAGTTCAATAGATGTAGTGGTCGGCATCGGGATATTGCTGTTCGACGAATTACCATCTTCAACAGCTGTTACTGTAAACGTCCACTTGTCTGTTCCATCGAATTTGAACTTTTTGCCGATGATTGTCTTTGTGGCTTTCAGATCCGTGCTTGCTTTCCGGTATGTATTGGTAAATACCGCGAATTTGTCGCCTGTATTATTACCATACTGAACAGTCACGATGGGTTCCGGATCTGCTTCCTCAACTGTAACGGTTACCGGAATGCCTGTATTGTCATACACCGTACCGTCGACATAGTAATAGTTGTATGATTTGTCCTGCGCATATGTTGTTTCCAGAATGTTATTGAAATCTTCGTTGTCAATTGCAAATGCACCGTCAGGAATGATTTCGGAGATTGTATACCTGTATACTCCGGCATCATTGTATTTGATCAGTCCGAAGTTTGCCGTCAGTGCTTCGCTCTTGCTGATGGTAACCGTCTTTGTAAATGTACCGTTTTCTTCGGGAAGCGGCTCATCCTGAGCAATATATTCCTCATAGGTTATATCGTTCGCATTCTTTGCATCCTTAGGCATCGGCGGGTACTTTCCATCGTTGAGTACCTGTTTCAGGATAAATGAGAATTCCGTTGCGTTACCCCAGGAGTTCAGGTGCTTCTCGACCTGAAGCTGTGCGGATTTCGCATCTTTCTTTGTGTTGTGGAAAGTAATCGCGCTGATAGCATTCTCGTCATCCGTCGCATCGATCAGGCCTTTGAAATTGGAAGTGGAAGTGGGTACTCCGCTGATGTCGTTGTTCCGGAACCGCTCAATTGCATGGGCGGCATCCGTATAATACTGCGGGAATGCAGCATAAACGACACTGCTATATCCCATGTAAACAACAGTAATATAGTATTCCGACTCATCATAGAAATAGGAACTGGAAACATTTTCCGCTTTCCCTTTTTCTTTGATTTTGAATACACGTCCGCCGTTTCCGCTATCATACAGCACAGAGTATGTCATGGACGGGCCGCTGTTCGTCAGCGTCGCAACCTTTGTCCAGTGTGTATCTCCGGCATCGTCGTCCGCGTTCTCATCCCACTGATACAGTTCAAATTCAAACACATCTCCGGATTTCGGTGCTTGTTCGTCCACCGTCTTTCCGAAGCTCAGGTCAGCGTCAACCGACATCGTCAGGGACCGGTTCCTGCTGTGCCATTCGTTGGACTGCCTTTGACTTGTAAATTCGCCGCCCGTAATCAGCCAGCCTTCACTGGACTGAGTAACGGTTGTATGAGCACTTTCCTGCGGAATCAGGAACATACCGTATGCTTCATTCAGACGAACTGTCGTCGCATCCGGCATGTTGAAAACATTGTGTGTGGCAACGCGTTCCCGGCCGCCGCCCTCGCCTTCGCTGGCCCAATTCATTCCGTCCGTATAGGTATACAGGATCTGTCCAATACTAACGGTTTCTCCCGGAATATTCCAGACAACAACCTGATTGGGATGCATATGGATTTTTATCCCGGAACCGTCTCCGGTAAAGTAGTTCCGGATATTGACCGGATCGATATAGATAGTCGTACCGTCCGGGAACTGTGTCAGATCAATCTCATTGGACTTGGGTGCAAAAGTGGCTTCCTTTGCCGCCAGAATTTCAGACATCGCCGCGCCGTGATTGATAATCGGGTCAACGATGGATTCCGAAATCCGGTCCGATGTGGATTCAACAACGATGACATTGGATAATTTGTTATCCACTTTGTCCGCATCATATTTATCAATGAACAGCACCACATCGCTTGGCGCGTTCATATGCATCATGCCTTCAATATTGGCTGCAACAACAGAACCGGTTGTGTTGCCAAGGTCCGGCTGGACATTTACGTCTGTATCGCCATGGCAGATATAATAGTTCGTTGCAAAATTGGTCTGCATGTGGCCCGTATGGTTGAATTTTTCTGCCGTAACGCCATAATTGATTCCGGGTCCGAGAATCTGCAGTGGAGTCAGCGCATCTTCCAGCGGATTATACTTCAGAGTAATCTTATGCTCCATCAGGAGTTTGTGATTTGCCGTATCTTCCTCTTCCACATAGGAATACGTATACGTATAATTGTTAATCACATATGCTTCTGTATAACTGTTGTCCTGCGGTTTGTATCCGCCGGGCGTAATTGTTGCTCCATCTTTTTTCTTGATAACTTTGGCGGTTACACCCTGCCAGTTCAGGGAATAATGCTGCCCTTCCGACCAATTGTCATCGGCGGGGATAATGGTCTTGACCTCCGTGCCGTCTGTGGTTAGCTCGATCGTTTTGTAATAATGGGTAACCCCGTCTTTTGCTGTGGCTTCCAGTACAATGTAATAATCTCCTGCCGGAATCGCAGCCTTGCCTTCCGGTGGATCAAACTCCAGAACCACGTCAAGCTCTTTTACCGTCCCCTGCTGGAATCCAATTCGGTATTCAACGTCACCATCCGATACAGGTTCAGAAAACAGCACATCATAATCCGGGAAACTGCCGTTGATTACTTCATTATAGGTATTAATACTGTTTCCTGTCGCCCATCCATGTAAATCATTATAGGTAGAAAGATTTTCTGTGGTATGAACCAGCCGGGCCTTAATGCTTTCTTTTTCCTCATCTGTCATGAGCGCATATGGTTTGCCGACAACATAGCTTTCGCTGAAATAATATCCGTTATTGGATTGATTGCTGAATCCCGGAATACTGATAACATCCGGTGTGGTTGTTCCGGCATAGTTCTCCAGTTTTTTGATATACCAATAGGGCGTCCCTTCCAGTGCTGCAATCGTGGATGCATTAAAGTTATCGACAGCCATCGCGATCAGATAATAATTGCCTTCGACCTCAGGCGCAGGAATATTATCCGCACTGTAGTCCAGGAAATTAACCTCTACATCATATTTCTCTGCTTCAGTAATTTCCAGATCACTATGTGCCTGTCCATTGAGTTCCCAATGATATAAATCACTGCCGATTGCATTTCCGGAAGTCTCATACTGGGCAGCAAATGCACCTATCATATTGTCCAGACTGTTTTGCTCCATTTTGGCAATGGCAATACGGTAACTTGCAGTCTCTGTCGGTCCATAATGAATTTCCTGCCACATTGCATTTCGATGAACAAAATCATCAAAGCCCTGGAATCCATTTGCGGCAATATCGGAGAAACTTCTTGAAGCGTATGATTTAACGCCATCATTGTCCTGTTCAACAACAATATAGTATTTGTTCTGAGCCAGGTCGGTTCTTATGGTTTCGCTCATCTTCACCTTCATATAGTAAATGAGCCGATCGCCAATATGATTGACTTCACCAGATATATACTCATCTTCCGCCATTGCGATGCTTGCCGGCATAACCATTGTGACCATTTGGATCAATGCCAGCAGAATTGCGATGGTTCTCTGCTTGATATTGTTCTTCATTTCAATTCCTCCCTATTCCTGTCTTCCGGACGCTGTCAGATTGTTTTTCATTCTCCCTGTGCGACAATAACAATCAGACGCCAGGTATAGTAGAAATTCTCTTCATCAATGTAATATACATAAGTCAGCTCGTTGGCATCCCCGATATCGATAAACGCGTCTGCCCCTTCCGGACGATACTGCCACTGGAATGTGCAGATATCATCATCCTTGAAATTGATCAGTTCCGCTTTCATCGTAATCTCGGTTCCGATCGGTATCGAGAGCATGCCCCAAAGTGACGATGTAACCTCAACACTTCGTGCCGGCAGTTCTTCTTCCTCTTCCTCATCTTCCGTTTCGGGCTTCTGGTTAATGATCACATCATCCCAGCGGATGTACCGGACCGGGGTTTCTTCGTCTGTCCTGTAGATTTCCGCCCAGCCTTCTGTCTCTGTGGGAATAACCCACAGCTCGGTTCCGGCTTCCAGATGTTCCACCGGCTCAGCGCCTTCTTCCGTGCTTTCGTAAACATCCGCGCCTTTGCTCATAACCACCTGGGTTCCGTAATAACCAAGCGCCAGCAGTTCTTCAGGATCCGGCAGGATTTCAGCCTCCTCTTCCGGCTCTTCCTCCCGTTCCTCTTCCTGTGTTTCCTCTTCGCTGTCTTTATTCTCTTCTTCGTTAGTTACATCTGCATTTTCAGCGCCTTCGGATTTCTCTTCAGCGTCTTCGTTCTCATCCGGTTCTTCCACATTTGCAGTTTCTTCCAGTTCTGCAGGAGTTTCGGACTCTTCTGTCAGCGCATCCTCGCTTTCACCTTCCGGATCGGTATTATCTTCATCAGGATTCTGTTCTACTTCTTCGGCATCTTCCGTTTCTTCGTGAAGATCCTCAGGGATTTCTTCAGCAGCTATGATCAGCCGGAACGTTTCGCTCACGGTGCCGTCCTGCAGCACGAAGCGGTATTCATTGCCTTCGGCGGCTTCTATCGTCAGGTGACTGCCGTATCCGGCTTTCTTCCAGGCGCCCTCTTCCACTTCTTCATTCCGTACATACCAGGTCGGCACACCGTCCAGTTCCGGTTCGGCGTTTGCTTTCAGGGTAATGGTTTCTCCGGTCTGGTCATCTTCGGTGCTGATCCAGGCATGGACGGTATTTTCTTCTTCGATAATCTCCGTAATGGTGATATCATTCGGCTCTTCCGGATTGGTTTCTTCTTCGTTTGTTTTTTCCACGTTTTCAGGCTCTTCGTCCACAGGTTCTTCGTCTTTGGTTTCTTCTGCGGGCTCTTCTTCTGCGGGTTCTTCTTCTGCGGGTTCTTCTTCGTCCCCGTCCTCCTGCTCCGCAGCTGCCTCTTTCCAATGGACGGCTGTCAGGGTGAAGTCTGCATCAAACGGGGATGTGATCACAAAGATGTAATCGGTATCCGGAGCGATATAGGCTTCGAACTGCAGGTCAATGCTGCCGCTGTCCGCGTCTTCCTTTTCGACCCGGACCAGCTTCTTATCCTTTTCATTGAAGAGGACCTTCACTCCCTCGGTGTCTGCAGGCTGGCCGTTCTTCGGGCTCAGCACCAGGGTCACCAGGATGTTGGCATACCGGTCTGAATGCAGGACAATGGTGAAATCCTCGCCTGCCTTCAGGGTGCCTTTATATCCGGGAATGCCAAACAGAAGCTCCGGGATTCCCGATCCGGGAATCGTTTCTTCCCCTGGTTCTTTCGTTGGCTCTTCTCCCGCCGGTTCTTCCGGAACGGGTGTCAGGTCGGTCGGCGTTGCCACGCCGTCTTCCGCCAGGGTCATGGCGGGCAGCATGCACGCGATCATCGAAAGTACACAGGCGATTGCAATCCACTGCTTCCAGGTCTTCTTCATTGGTCTTCCTCCCAAGATTGTTTTGCTCGGTTTATCCCTGAATTTCAGTTGCGTTTCTTCTTTAACGTATATACCGTAGCATAGTGTGTCCAACAGTTGTCCATCTTTTGGCGTGCAAATTTGGGGCTCTGAGGCGATAAATAATAACGTTTTCATGATCTGCTTTGCTTTTCGCCTTGTTTTTCGGACTTTTCATTTCCTGACAGATGTCAAACGTTTGCATTTCTGGCTGGATCAGGTTATGGTTGTTAACGAATCGTCATATCTGTTCATTCGTTCTTCGTATTTATCCCCGTTTTTTTGTCTGGTTTCTTCAATACTATTTCAAATTATAGTATATCACTATATTGTCTTTATTTCAACATACAACTCAAATATAAACAATGATTTGCCTGTGCTTGCTGATTCCGGCCGTTTTCCGAACCTTATTGGATGAATATTACTAAAATGTTAAGCGCAAACGTTTCCCGTGCCGCGTGTTCCCTGCCGGATTGTTCGGAAAAGCGAAACTGCCGGGTAACTGGTTGTCCGGAGGCACAAAAAAGCGCCCATTCGGGCGCTTAAGGGAATTTGTTTTTGGATCAGTCGAAGCAGTCGCCGACGTGGTTGATGATCGTCTCGACACCCAGGGGGGTATCATATCCTTCGAAGACCTTCCATGTGCCGGACGGCATCTTCTTCGGCTTCATGCTTTCCGGAATCTCAGGAATCCGGAACAGCTCGTTCGTGAATGTGGTCACGGTGCCGGTCGTGCTGACGCTCTGCAGCTGGTAGCCCAGGACGTTCTGTTCCGTCCATGTGTACCGGGCTTCCTGACCGTTCAGCCGCTTCGGCAGTCCAGTAATGGTGGCTTGCCAGCCGTTGGCCTTGTTCAGGGTAACAGTCTTTCCGTTGCTCAGCGTCATGCGGATGCTCTTTGGCCGGATTCCCTGGCGGTTATTGTCGTCATCCCATACCTTCCGTACGGTGGCCGTGGTGGTTTCAGGCCGGTAGATGTTCCGGATCGTAAATCCGTTCACCTTGCAGATGTAATCCGTCACCGGGTCCTCCGTTACGGAGTAGGTGATCCCTTTGCCGCGTGCAGTCTTCGGCAGGTTGGTGAAGGTGTACTTCCATCCGTTTTCTGCCTTCAGCACTGCCGTCCGGATCTTCTCGCCGCCGGCGAGCAGGTGGACTGTCACGTTTTCGGGGCGGTTGCCGTCCCGGTTGTCGTTGTCCTCCCATACCTTCCGTACGGTGATATCCCGCAGTTCAGTTTCCGGTGTTTCCTCCTTTTCCGGAATCTCAATGTCGAATGTCTTCCGGATCACGAGGCTGCCGCGCTCCACTGCGCTGGTGTTCACAAATCCGGAGCCGGCGTCTCCGGTCGTTACCGACCGGTATGCGTCCGGCACGTCCAGCACTCTCACCGTGTACACGGTTTCTCGGCCGCCTCTGTTCTTCTTCACGTCGGTCCAGGTATGCTTCCATCCTTCTTTGGCGTTCAGGATTACTTCATCCCCGCACGGTTCTCCGTCTTCATACAGCTGAACGCGGATCTGGTCGGGCCGTGTTCCGTATGCGTCATCCTTGTCTTCCCACTTCTGTTCGAAGCGGATTTCGGTCACTTCCGGATCCCGGGAATTCGTCAGGGTGGTCAGGGTTCCTTTCGTCACGCTGCCGGTCAGCTTGTATCCGCTGCCGGGATCGCGTTCCGTCCAGGTATATGCGATTGTCTTGCCCTCTGCGTCTGCCTCGGGCAGGTTGCGGATCACTGCCATCCAGTGGCTTTCCTTGGTCAGGTCGATTGTCCGGATCACGGCGCCGTTCGCCAGCAGGTCTACGGTCACCTTCAGCGGCCGGACTCCGTCGCGGTCGTTTTCGTCGTCCCAGGCCTTCTTCAACGCGGAGCTGGTTGTCCGGGTTTTCCGCTCAATCCGGTTGATGAAATCAGCCTGTCCGAAGCCTTCATGGATCGTTCCGTTGTCGCCGGTCTTTTCCACGGTGAAGCCGTCTTCATCCTTCTGGGTCACCGTATACTTGGTGTCTACCGGGAGATCCGTGATGGTGGCTTTCTCGCCGTCCTTCAGGGTAATCTTCGCGGCACCGTCTTCGAATGTCACGTCACCGTACGTCCCGTTGATTGTCTTGTCTTCCAGTTCGATCGTGAACTCGAAATCCTTTTCCTTGTCGGAGTCGTCATCGCTGATCACGGTGTTGGTGATCACCAGGTCAACCGTCTTGGTTTCCTTCGTATTGACGAAATCCGCCTGGCTCGGGTCTTCGCTGATCGTTCCGGTGTCGCCGGTCTTTTCCACGGTGAAGCCGTCTTCATCCTTCTGGGTCACCGTATACTTGGTGTCTACCGGGAGATCCGTGATGGTGGCTTTCTCGCCGTCCTTCAGGGTGATCTTCGCGACGCCGTCTTCGAATGTCACATCGCCGTACGTGCCGTTGATCGTCTTGTCGTCCAGCTCGATCGTGTATTCGAATTCCTTGTCCTTGTCGGCGGGATCGTCGCTGATCACGGTATTGGTAATCACCAGGTCTCCGGTCTTCCGGATCAGATCATCCTTGATCAGGATATATCCGTCTTCAACTTCCGTTCCGCCGGACGTCACCTTGCCGGTTTTGTCAATCGTGAACTTCGTGTCCGCCGCAATTGCATATCCTTCCGGTGCAACCGTCTCACGCAGCGTATACTCGGTTCCGGTCTTCAGGCCCTCGATCACATGCGGTTCTTTTGCAGAAATCCATTCCTCGGCAACTTTGCCCTGGCTGTCGATGATCTGGATTGTTGCACCTTCCAGCTCTTCGCCGTCCGCGATATCCACCTTGCTTACGGAGATCTTTGTCATGGCGTCCTTCACCACGATCTCCGTACTTCCGTTCGCATTCGCGCTCCGCTTTCCGGTAATCATTACCATTCCCGTCTGATCAATCGTGAAGGCAATGTCCGTCGTCACCGTATATCCGGTCGGAGCCACCGTCTCACGCAGCGTATACCCTTCTCCGGTCTTCAAGCCTTCGATGGTATGAGCTGTCGCTGTGGAATCCCATTCCTCGACTGCCTTACCGGTATTGTCGATCACCTGAAAATGCGCGCCTGCCAGTTCTTCTCCGCTTTCAATGTCTTTCTTGGTTACGGCCACCTTCGTCAACGCATCTTCCACCAGCAAAATGTCATCCTCGGTCACCGATCCGGTCGAAGTCACCTTGCCATTCTCATCGATGGTGAACTTCGTATCTGTCGCGGTTGTGTATCCTTCCGGAGCCACGGTCTCACGCAGTATATACTTTTCGCCGGTCTTCAGGCCTTCGATGGTATGGGCTTCATCTGTGGAGACCCACTCTTCGACCACGTTGCCTTCGCTGTCGATAATCTGGATCGTCGCGCCAGGCAGTTCTTCGCCGTCCGCGATGTCGACCTTGCTCACTTTGACGCTGGTCTTGCTGTCTTCCACCAGCAGGACGCCGTCTTCGGTCACAGTACCGGTCGTCGTTACCTTTCCGGTCTCATCGATGGTGAAGGTCGTTTCAGTTGCGATGGTATAGCCTTCCGGAGCTACAGTTTCCTTCAGCGTATACTCTTCGCTGGTTTTCAGGCCTTCGATCTCATGCGTCTCATTCATCTTGGACACCCAGCAATCTACCTGCTTGCCTTCGCTGTCCAGAACAATGATAATTGCGCCTTCAAGTTCTTTACCATTCGCAATATCCGTCTTGTTGATGACGACCTTAGTCAGCGCGTCATTGATCAGCAGCGCTCCATCTTCGGTCTTCGTACCTGTGGTGCTTACGTTGCCCTGCTTGTCAATGCTGAACGTCGTATCCGCCGCAATCGTATAACCCAGAGGCGCTACTTCTTCATGCAGCGTGTACGTCTTGCCTGTCTCCAGACCGCTGATCTTTACAGGTTTCTCGCCGGAAGTCCATTCCTTGACGACATTGCCTTCGCTGTCCAGAATCTGGATCGTCGCTCTGGGCAGTTCTTCTCCCTTTGCGATATCCTGCTTGCTGACGGTCACTTCCGTCAGCGCGTCATTGATCAGCAGCGCTCCGCCTTCGGTCTTCGTGCCCGTGGTGCTTACGTTGCCCTGCTTGTCAATGCTGAACGTCGTATCCGCCGCAATCGTATAGCCCAGAGGCGCCACTTCCTCATGCAGCGTGTACGTCTTGCCTGTCTCCAGGCCACTGATCTTTTCAGGCTTATTGCCGGAAGTCCATTCCTTGACGACGTTTCCTTCTTCATCCAGAATCTGGATCGTCGCTCCGGGCAGTTCTTCTCCCTTTGCGATATCCTGCTTGCTGACGGTCACTTCCGTCAGCGCGTCATTGATCAGCAGCGCTCCGCCTTCGGTCTTCGTGCCCGTGGTGCTTACGTTGCCCTGCTTGTCAATGCTGAACGTCGTATCCGCCGCAATCGTATAGCCCAGAGGCGCCACTTCCTCATGCAGCGTGTACGTCTTGCCTGTCTCCAGGCCACTGATCTTTTCAGGCTTATTGCCGGAAGTCCATTCCTTGACGACGTTTCCTTCTTCATCCAGGATCTGGATTGTCGCGCCAGGCAGTTCTTCTCCTTTGGCAACATCCTGCTTGCTGACGGTTACTTCTGTCAGCGCGTCATTGATCAGCAGCGCTCCGCCTTCGGTCTTCGTACCTGTGGTGCTTACGTTGCCCTGCTTATCAATGCTG
Source organism: Clostridiales bacterium (assembly GCA_017569285.1). NCBI lineage: Bacteria > Bacillati > Bacillota > Clostridia > Eubacteriales > Clostridiales bacterium. Next base: position 3,005,152 of record CP069419.1, on the reverse strand, counting down.
AACGTCGTATCCGCAGCGATCGTGTAGCCCAGAGGCGCCACTTCTTCATGCAGCGTGTACGTCTTGCCTGTTTCCAGGCCGCTGATCTTTACAGGCTTCTCGCCGGAAGTCCATTCCTTGACGACGTTTCCTTTTTCATCCAGGATCTGGATTGTCGCGCCAGGCAGTTCTTCTCCTTTGGCGATATCCTGCTTGCTGACGGTTACTTCCGTCAGCGCGTCATTGATCAGCAGCGCTCCGCCTTCGGTCTTCGTACCCGTGGTGCTTACGTTGCCCTGCTCGTCAATGCTGAACGTCGTATCCGCAGCAATTGTGTAGCCCAGAGGCGCCACTTCTTCATGCAGCGTGTACGTCTTGCCTGTCTCCAGACCGCTGATCTTTACAGGTTTCTCGCCGGAAGTCCATTCCTTGACGACGTTTCCTTTTTCATCCAGGATCTGGATCGTCGCTCCGGGCAGTTCTTCTCCCTTTGCAATATCCTTCTTGCTGACAGTTACTTCCGTCAACACGTCATTAATCAGCAGCGCTCCGCCTTCGGTCTTCGTACCCGTGGTGCTTACGTTGCCCTGCTCGTCAATGCTGAACGTCGTATCCGCGGCAATCGTGTAGCCCAGAGGCGCTACTTCTTCATGCAGCGTATACGTCTTGCCTGTCTCAAGCCCACTGATCTTTACAGGCTTCTCGCCGGAAATCCATTCCTTGATGACGTTTCCTTTTTCATCCAGAATCTGGATCGTCGCTCCGGGCAGTTCTTCTCCCTTTGCAATATCCTTCTTGCTGACAGTTACTTCCGTCAGCGCGTCATTGATCAGCAGCGCTCCGCCTTCGGTCTTCGTACCCGTGGTGTTTACGTTTCCCTGCTTATCAATGCTGAACGTCATATCCGCGGCAATTGTATAGCCCAGAGGCGCTACTTCCTCATGCAGTGTGTACGTCTTGCCCATCTCCAGGCCACTGATCTTTTCAGGTTTATTGCCGGAAGTCCATTCCCTGACGACGTTTCCTTCTTCATCTAGGATCTGGATTGTCGCTCCGGGCAGTTCTTCTCCTTTGGCGATATCCTGCTTGCTGACGGTCACTTCCGTCAGCGCGTCCTCAATCAGGATATATCCGTTCTCTACAATCATTCCTCCTGACACGACCCTGCCGGTATCGTCAATCGAGAACTTTGTATCCGCGGCAATTGTATATCCGTTGGGAGCAACTGTTTCACGCAGAATATACTCAATGTTCCGTTCCAGCTTAGCTTGGATCTCATGTTCTTTCGTTCCGGATATCCACTTTTCGACAACCACATATTCCTTGGTATCATCCAGATAGTCTGCGTCATCGCCGTCCGCGCTTGTCGCCTTCCGCAGCAGTTTGATCTCTGCTCCAGGCAGTTCTTTCTCTTCCGTCACGGCCTTCTTGCTTACGGTCACCTTTGTCAGGTCATCCTTGATCAGGATATGACCGTTTTCTACAACCGTTTCGCCAATTGTCACCTTGCCGGTTTTATCAATCGTGAATGTTGTATCTGCGGCAATTGCATAGCCATCAGGAGCAACAGTCTCACGCAGTGTGTATTCCTCGTTTACCAGAAGCATTTCGATGATATACGGTTCATCGGTGGAATCCCACTCATCGATGACATCGCCATTACTGTCAATGATCTGGATATGGGCTCCTGCCAGTTCTTCTTCGCCGGTGATATCCGTCTTGCTGACAGTCACCTTGGTCGGCGCGTCCTCAATCAGGATATGACCGTTTTCCACAACCGTTTCGCCAACTTTAACCATGCCGGTTTCGTCAATCGTGAACGTTGTATCCGCGGCAATTGTATAACCGTTTGGCGCAACTGTCTCATGCAGGACATATTCCTCGTTTACCAGCAAACCGGTTATGATATATGCTTCTGTCGAAGAATCCCATTCATCGACAATCTTCCCGGCACTGTCAATGATCTGAATATGTGCGTTTGGCAGTTCATACTGATCATTAATGTCAACCTTACTTACACTTACATGAGTAATCGTGTTTGTAAGGTTATAGCCATCCTGAATGAGCGTATACCCAGTCGGAACGGTTTCTGTCACGCTGTAGGTATACTCATATCCTTCTGCATCATACTTCGGCAGGGCTGAATATGTATATTTGTTCCCTTCCCAGGAAATCGTGGCATCGCTTACGGTCTCTTCCTCTGATCCTGCCTTCGAGCTCGTCCGCTTCAGCGTCAGCGTGACGTCTTTGTTGTTGTCATGGTCCTTCCCGCCGTCAATCCAGGTCTTCGTTCCGCTTACGCTGGTTGTGCCGGTGATTGTGTTCGTGAAGTTGTAATCATCTTTTACGGTCTTGTAGCCATCGATTGCAGCTTCTTCAACACTGTATTCATACTCATAACCTTCTGCGTCATACTGCTGCAGGTCGCTGTATGTGTAAGTGTCGCCATTCCAAGAAATCGTAGCATCGCTGACGGTCTCTTCCGTGGAGCCCGCTTTCTTGCTCGTCCGCTTCAGTGTCAGCGTGACGTCTTTGTTGTTGTCATGGTCCTTCCCGCCGTCAATCCAGGTCTTCGTTCCGCTTACGCTGGTTGTGCCGGTGATTGTGTTCGTGAAGTTGTAATCATCTTTTACGGTCTTGTAGCCATCGATTGCAGCTTCTTCAACACTGTATTCATACTCATAACCTTCTGCGTCATACTGCTGCAGGTCGCTGTATGTGTAAGTGTCGCCATTCCAAGAAATCGTAGCATCGCTGACGGTCTCTTCCGTGGAGCCCGCTTTCTTGCTCGTCCGCTTCAGTGTCAGCGTGACGTCCTTGGAGTTGTCATGGCCCTTTCCACCGTCCACCCAGGTCTTCGTTCCACTTACGCTGGTTGTGCCGGTAATTGTGTTCGTAAAGTTGTAATCATCTTTTACGGTCTTGTAGCCATCGATTGCGCTTCTTCTTCAACACTGTATTCATACTCATAACCTTCTGCGTCATACTGCTGCAGGTTGCTGTATGTGTAAGTGTCGCCATTCCAAGAAGGCGTGGCATCGCTGACGGTCTCTTCTGTGGAGCCCGCTTTCTTGCTCGTCCGCTTCAGTGTCAGCGTGACGTCTTTGGTGTTGTCATGGTCCTTCCCGCCGTCAATCCAGGTCTTCGTTCCACTTACGCTGGTTGTGCCGGTGATTGTGTTCGTGAAGTTGTAATCATCTTTTACGGTCTTGTAGCCATCGATTGCAGCTTCTTCAACACTGTATTCATACTCATAACCTTCTGCGTCATACTGCTGCAGGTCGCTGTATGTGTAAGTGTCGCCATTCCAAGAAATCGTAGCATCGCTGACGGTCTCTTCCGTGGAGCCCGCTTTCTTGCTCGTCCGCTTCAGTGTCAGCGTGACGTCTTTGTTGTTGTCATGGTCCTTCCCGCCGTCAATCCAGGTCTTCGTTCCGCTTACGCTGGTTGTGCCGGTGATTGTGTTCGTGAAGTTGTAATCATCTTTTACGGTCTTGTAGCCATCGATTGCAGCTTCTTCAACACTGTATTCATACTCATAACCTTCTGCGTCATACTGCTGCAGGTCGCTGTATGTGTAAGTGTCGCCATTCCAAGAAATCGTAGCATCGCTGACGGTCTCTTCCGTGGAGCCCGCTTTCTTGCTCGTCCGCTTCAGTGTCAGCGTGACGTCCTTGGAGTTGTCATGGCCCTTTCCACCGTCCACCCAGGTCTTCGTTCCACTTACGCTGGTTGTGCCGGTAATTGTGTTCGTAAAGTTGTAATCATCTTTTACGGTCTTGTAGCCATCGATTGCAGCTTCTTCAACACTGTATTCATACTCATAACCTTCTGCGTCATACTGCTGCAGGTTGCTGTATGTGTAAGTGTCGCCATTCCAAGAAGGCGTGGCATCGCTGACGGTCTCTTCTGTGGAGCCCGCTTTCTTGCTCGTCCGCTTCAGTGTCAGCGTGACGTCTTTGGTGTTGTCATGGTCCTTCCCGCCGTCAATCCAGGTCTTCGTTCCACTTACGCTGGTTGTGCCGGTGATTGTGTTCGTGAAGTTGTAATCATCTTTTACGGTCTTGTAGCCATCGATTGCAGCTTCTTCAACACTGTATTCATACTCATAACCTTCTGCGTCATACTGCTGCAGGTTGCTGTATGTGTAAGTGTCGCCATTCCAAGAAGGCGTGGCATCGCTGACGGTCTCTTCTGTGGAGTTCGCTTTCTTGCTCGTCCGCTTCAGTGTCAGCGTGACGTCTTTGGTGTTGTCATGGTCCTTCCCGCCGTCAATCCAGGTCTTCGTTCCGCTTACGCTGGTTGTGCCGGTGATTGTGTTCGTGAAGTTGTAATCATCTTTTACGGTCTTGTAGCCATCGATTGCAGCTTCTTCAACACTGTATTCATACTCATAACCTTCTGCGTCATACTGCTGCAGGTTGCTGTATGTGTAAGTGTCGCCATTCCAAGAAGGCGTGGCATCGCTGACGGTCTCTTCTGTGGAGTTCGCTTTCTTGCTCGTCCGCTTCAGTGTCAGCGTGACGTCCTTGGAGTTGTCATGGTCCTTCCCGCCGTCAATCCAGGTCTTCGTTCCGCTTACGCTGGTTGTGCCGGTGAGCGTATTGGTGAAGTCGTAATTGTCTTTTACGGTCTTGTATCCATCAATCTCGGCTTCTTCAATACTGTAGGTATACGCATACCCTTCCCCGTCATACTTCGGCAGGTTGCTGTATGTGTAAGTGTCGCCATTCCAAGAAGGCGTGGCATCGCTGACGGTCTCTTCCGTGGAGCCCGCTTTCTTGCTTGTCCGCTTCAGTGTCAGCGTGACGTCCTTAGAGTTGTCATGGCCCTTTCCACCGTCCACCCAGGTCTTCGTTCCGCTTACGCTGATTGTACCGGTGATCGTGTTCGTGAAGTCGTATTGATTCTTCTTTTCAGTCTTGTATCCATCAATCTTGGCTTCTTCGACACTGTAGACATACTCGTATCCTTCTGCGTCATACTGCTGCAGGTTGCTGTATGTGTAAGTGTCGCCATTCCAAGAAATCGTAGCATCGCTGACGGTCTCTTCCGTGGAGCCCGCTTTCTTGCTTGTCCGCTTCAGCGTCAGCGTTACGTCTTTGGTGTTGTCATGGTCCTTCCCGCCGTCAATCCAGGTCTTCGTTCCGCTTACGCTGGTTGTGCCGGTGATTGTGTTCGTGAAGTTGTAATCATCTTTTACGGTCTTGTAGCCATCGATTGCAGCTTCTTCAACACTGTATTCATACTCATAACCTTCTGCGTCATACTGCTGCAGGTTGCTGTATGTGTAAGTGTCGCCATTCCAAGAAGGCGTGGCATCGCTGACGGTCTCTTCTGTGGAGCCCGCTTTCTTGCTCGTCCGCTTCAGTGTCAGCGTGACGTCTTTGGTGTTGTCATGGTCCTTCCCGCCGTCAATCCAGGTCTTCGTTCCGCTTACGCTGGTTGTGCCGGTGAGCGTATTGGTGAAGTCGTAATTGTCTTTTACGGTCTTGTATCCATCAATCTCGGCTTCTTCAATACTGTAGGTATACGCATACCCTTCCCCGTCATACTTCGGCAGGTTGCTGTATGTGTAAGTGTCGCCATTCCAAGAAGGCGTGGCATCGCTGACGGTCTCTTCCGTGGAGCCCGCTTTCTTGCTTGTCCGCTTCAGTGTCAGCGTGACGTCCTTAGAGTTGTCATGGCCCTTTCCACCGTCCACCCAGGTCTTCGTTCCGCTTACGCTGATTGTACCGGTGATCGTGTTCGTGAAGTCGTATTGATTCTTCTTTTCAGTCTTGTATCCATCAATCTTGGCTTCTTCGACACTGTAGACATACTCGTATCCTTCTGCGTCATACTGCTGCAGGTTGCTGTATGTGTAAGTGTCGCCATTCCAAGAAATCGTAGCATCGCTGACGGTCTCTTCCGTGGAGCCCGCTTTCTTGCTTGTCCGCTTCAGTGTCAGCGTGACGTCCTTAGAGTTGTCATGGCCCTTTCCACCGTCCACCCAGGTCTTCGTTCCGCTTACGCTGATTGTACCGGTGATCGTGTTCGTGAAGTCGTATTGATTCTTCTTTTCAGTCTTGTATCCATCAATCTTGGCTTCTTCGACACTGTAGACATACTCGTAACCTTCTGCGTCATACTGCTGCAGGTTGCTGTATGTGTAAGTGTCGCCATTCCAAGAAATCGTAGCATCGCTGACGGTCTCTTCCGTGGAGCCCGCTTTCTTGCTTGTCCGCTTCAGCGTCAGCGTGACGTCTTTGTTGTTGTCATGGTCCTTCCCGCCGTCAATCCAGGTCTTCGTTCCGCTTACGCTGGTTGTGCCGGTGATTGTGTTCGTGAAGTTGTAATCATCTTTTACGGTCTTATAGCCATCGATTGCAACTTCTTCAACACTGTATTCATACTCATAACCTTCTGCGTCATACTGCTGCAGGTTGCTGTATGTGTAAGTGTCGCCATTCCAAGAAATCGTAGCATCGCTGACGGTCTCTTCCGTGGAGCCCGCTTTCTTGCTCGTCCGCTTCAGTGTCAGCGTGACGTCCTTGGAGTTGTCATGGTCCTTCCCGCCGTCAATCCAGGTCTTCGTTCCGCTTACGCTGGTTGTGCCGGTGAGCGTATTGGTGAAGTCGTAATTGTCTTTTACGGTCTTGTAGCCATCGATTGCAGCTTCTTCAACACTGTATTCATACTCATAACCTTCTGCGTCATACTGCTGCAGGTTGCTGTATGTGTAAGTGTCGCCATTCCAAGAAGGCGTGGCATCGCTGACGGTCTCTTCTGTGGAGCCCGCTTTCTTGCTCGTCCGCTTCAGTGTCAGCGTGACGTCTTTGGTGTTGTCATGGTCCTTCCCGCCGTCAATCCAGGTCTTCGTTCCACTTACGCTGGTTGTGCCGGTGATTGTGTTCGTGAAGTTGTATTGATTCTTCTTTTCAGTCTTGTATCCATCAATCTTGGCTTCTTCGACACTGTAGACATACTCGTATCCTTCCTCATCATACATCGAGAGGTTCGAATATGTGTATTTGTTTCCTTCCCAGGTAATTGCAGCATCGCTTACGTTCTCCTCCGTCGAGCCCGCTTTCTTGCTTGTCCGCTTCAGCGTCAGCGTTACGTCTTTGGAGTTGTCATGGTCCTTTCCACCGTCCACCCAGGTTTTCGTTCCGCTTACGCTGGTTGTGCCGGTAATGATGTTTGTTACATCGATCTTTCTACCATTATCAATCGTCATGGTATAGGTTGTCGTTATAACAAAAGCACCTTCCGTTTCAACGCAAACCAGATCACTGACTGTTTTTGAGACTGTCAGTTCATGTATGGATGTGTCTTTCTTATATCCTACCGGTTCTTTTGTCTCTTTCAGATACAGATTTACTGTTCCGCCATTTATTGTCAGCAGATAAGTAGACAGAGCTTCATCTTCAGTGTTGATTTCAAAGCTGCCGCCTTCATAGTCTGCAATCTTTTCTGTGCATCCGGAATCACTGTACAGCTCGAACTTGGCGCCAGACAGAGAATTACCATCCTGGTCGATCTTGTTGACAACAACTTTGTCGTTGACTGTCTTTTCAACAACCTTTTTCGTGTTCTGGATGACCTTACCGGCTTCGCCGTCAATCGTCATCGTGTACGTGGTCGTCGTTACCAGCTTGGTATGGTCTTCATTCCAGGCGGTATCCTTCGTTGCACCGATCACAATGCTGTATTCGGTTGTGCCCAGTTCATATCCGGTCGGCGCTTTCGTTTCCTTCAGCGTCAGGGCTTTGCTTCCTCCCGCCGCCGGCAGGTAGCCTGCCAGTTCTTCATCGGCCGTGCTGATCTGGAATGAAGATTCATCCGCGCTGCCGTAGGTCCGGATCTCTTTCGTTCCGTCATACAGCATGAAGATCGCGCCCTTCAGGTCCGCTTCCCCATCCTTCTTGTTCACGGTGACGTTGGCTTCGTTCCTGGCTGTGCCGGTAATCGCACTGTTCTGGACATCCTGGCTGGCTTCGCCGTCAATTGTCATCGTGTACGTGGTCGTCGTTACCAGCTTGGTATGGTCGCTATTCCAGGCGGTAGCATCCGTTGCACCGATCACAATGCTGTATTCGGTTGTACCCAGTTCATATCCGGTCGGCGCTTTCGTTTCCTTCAGCGTCAGGGCTTTGCTTCCTCCCGCCGCCGGCAGGTAGCCTGCCAGTTCTGTATCGGCTGTGCTGATTGTAAACGTGGAAGCATCCTCGCTGCCGTAGGTCCGGATCTCTTTCGTTCCGTCATACAGCATGAAGATCGCGCCCTTCAGGTACGCTTCCCCATCCTTCTTGTTCACGGTGACGCTGGCTTCGTTCCTGGCTGTGCCGGTAATCGCACTGTTCTGGACATCCTGGCTGGCTTCGCCGTCAATTGTCATCGTATACGTGGTCGTCGTTACCAGCTTGGTATGGTCGCTATTCCAGGCGGTAGCTTCCGTTGCGCCGATCACAATGCTGTATTCGGTTGTGCCCAGTTCATATCCGGTCGGCGCTTTCGTTTCCTTCAGCGTCAGGGCTTTGCTTCCTCCCGCCGCCGGCAGGTAGCCTGCCAGTTCTGTATCGGCTGTGCTGATTGTAAACGTGGAAGCATCCTCGCTGCCGTAGGTCCGGATCTCTTTCGTTCCGTCATACAGTGTGAAGATCGCACCCTTCAGTGCTGTCTCCCCGTCTTTCTTGTTCACGGTGACGTTGGCTTCGTTCCTGGCTGTGCCGGTAATCGCACTGTTCTGGACATCCTGGCTGGCTTCGCCGTCAATTGTCATCGTGTACGTGGTCGTCGTTACCAGCTTGGTATGGTCGCTATTCCAGGCGGTAGCTTCCGTTGCGCCGATTACAACGCTGTATTCGGTTGTGCTCAGTTCATATCCGGTTGGAGCTGTCGTTTCCTTCAGTATCAGGGCTTTGCTGGCTCCCGCCGCCGGCAGGTAGTCCGCCAGTTCTGTATCGGCTGTGCTGATTGTAAACGTGGAAGCATCCTCGCTGCCGTAAGTCCGGATCGTTTCCGTGCCGTCATACAACGTGAAGGTCGCGCCCTTCAGGTCCGCTTCCCCATCCTTCTTGTTCACGGTGACGCTGGCTTCGTTCCTGGCTGTGCCGGTAATCGCGCTGTTCTGGATATCCTGGCTGGTTTCACCATTGATCGTCATCGTGTACGTGGTCGTCGTTACCAGCTTGGTATGGTCGCTATTCCAGGCGGTAGCTTCCGTTGCGCCGATTACAACGCTGTATTCGGTTGTACCCAGTTCATATCCGGTCGGCGCTTTCGTTTCCTTCAGCGTCAGGGCTTTGCTGGCTCCCGCCGCCGGCAGGTAGCCCGCCAGTTCTGTATCAGTTGTGCTGATTTCGAACGAAGATTCATCTGCGCTGCCGTAGGTCCGGATCTCTTTTGTTCCGTCATACAGCGTGAAGATCGCGCCCTTCAGGGCCGCTTTTCCGTCCTTCTTGTTCACGGTGACGCTGGCTTCGTTCCTGGCTGTGCCGGTAATCGCACTGTTCTGGACATCCTGGCTGGCTTCGTCGTCAATTGTCATCGTGTACGTGGTCGTCGTTACCAGCTTGGTATGGTCTTCATTCCAGGCGGTATCCTTCGTTGCACCGATCACAATGCTGTATTCGGTTGTACCCAGTTCATATCCGGTCGGCGCTTTCGTTTCCTTCAGCGTCAGGGCTTTGCTTTCTCTCGCCGCCGGCAGGTAGTCCGCCAGTTCTGTATCGGCTGTGCTGATTGTAAACGTGGAAGCATCCTCGCTGCCGTAGGTCCGGATCTCTTTCGTTCCGTCATACAGCATGAAGATCGCGCCCTTCAGGTCCGCTTCCCCATCCTTCTTGTTCACGGTGACGCTGGCTTCGTTCCTGGCTGTGCCGGTAATCGCGCTGTTCTGGATATCCTGGCTGGCTTCGCCGTCAATCGTCATCGTATACGTGGTCGTCGTTACCAGCTTTGTATGGTCGTCATTCCAGGCGGTAGCTTCCGTCGCGCCGATTACAACGCTGTATTCGGTTGTGCTCAGTTCATATCCGGTTGGAGCTGTCGTTTCCTTCAGCGTCAGGGCTTTGCTTTCTCCCGCCGCCGGCAGGTAGTCCGCCAGTTCTGTATCGGCTGTACTGATTGTAAACGTGCAAGCATCCTCGCTGCCGTAGGTCCGGATCTCTTTCGTTCCGTCATACAGCATGAAGATCGCGCCCTTCAGGTCCGCTTCCCCATCCTTCTTGTTCACGGTGACGCTGGCTTCGTTCCTGGCTATGCCGGTAATCGCGCTGTTGATTACGTCAACCTCTTCACCATCTGCAATCGTCATGGTGTAGGTCGTTGTCGTAATGAACTTGTCCTGTGCAGAATCATAAGCTTCGCTATCGGCTGCTGTAATCTTAACTGTCCAGGTTGTGCTGGATGCTTCATATCCGGCCGGTGCCGTCTTTTCGCTCAGCGTCAGGACTGTTTCTGCTCCGGCTGTCGGCAGATAGCTTGCCAGCGTCACATCATCCGTGCTGATCGTCGCTTTACCGGTCGTTTCGTCCGTGGTGTACGTCGCGATTTCCGTATCTCCGCTCTTCAGCTCAAACACAGCTCCGCCCAGGGCATTTGTTCCGTCCGTCTTGTTGATTTCAACACTGTCGTCAACAGTCGCCGTGCCCGTCTTCTTTGTATTCGTTACGTCAATCTCTTCACCATCTGCAATCGTCATGGTGTAGGTCGTTGTCGTAATGAACTTGTCCTGTGCAGAATCATAAGCTTCGCTATCGGCTGCTGTAATCTTAACTGTCCAGGTTGTGCTGGATGCTTCATACCCGGCCGGTGCTGTCTTTTCACTCAGCGTCAGGACTGTTTCTGCTCCGGCTGTCGGCAGATAGCTTGCCAGCGTCACATCATCCGTGCTGATCGTCGCTTTACCGGTCGTTTCGTCCGTGGTGTACGTGGTGATTTCCGTATCCCCGCTCTTCAGCGCGAACACCGCTCCGCCCAGGGCGTTCGTTCCGTCCGTCTTGTTGATTTCAACACTGTCATCAACAACAGCCGTTCCGGTCTTCTTTGTGTTCGTTACGTCAACCTCTTCACCATCTGCAATCGTCATGGTGTAGGTTGTAGTCGTAATGAACTTGTCCTGTGCAGAATTATATGCTTCGCTATCGGCTGCTGTAATCCTGACTGTCCAGGTTGCGCTGGAAGCCTCGTATCCGGCCGGTGCCGTCTTTTCACTCAGCGTCAGGACTGTTTCCGCTCCGGCTGTCGGCAGATAGCTCGCCAGTGCCGTATCATCGGTGCTGATCGTCGCTTTACCGGTCGTTTCGTCCGTGATGTACGTCGCGATTTCCGTATCCCCGCTCTTCAGGTCAAACACAGCTCCGCCCAGGGCATTTGTTCCGTCCGTCTTGTTGATTTCAACACTGTCATCAACAGTCGCCGTGCCCGTCTTCTTTGTATTCGTTACGTCAATCTCTTCACCATCTGCAATCGTCATGGTGTAGGTCGTTGTCGTAATGAACTTGTCCTGTGCAGAATCATAATCTTCGCTATCGGCTGCTGTAATCTTAACTGTCCAGGTTGTGCTGGATGCTTCATATCCGGCCGGTGCCGTCTTTTCACTCAGCGTCAGGACTGTTTCCGCGCCGGCCGCCGGCAGATAGCTTGCCAGTTTTGTATCGGCTGTGCTGATTGTCGCTTTGCCCGTCGTTTCGTCCGTGGTGTACCTCGCGATTTCCGTGTCCCCGCTCTTCAGCTCAAACACAGCTCCGCCCAAGGCATTTGTTCCGTCCGTCTTGTTGATTTCAACACTGTCGTCAACAGTCGCCGTGCCTGTCTTCTTTGTATTCGTTACGTCAACCTCTTCGCCATCAGCAATCGTCATGGTATAGGTCGTTGTCGTAATGAACTTGTCCTGATCAGCGTTATACGCTTCGTTTTTGCTCGCGGTAATCTTAACTGTCCAGGTTGCGCTGGAAGCCTTGTATCCGGCCGGCGCCCTCTTTTCACTCAGTGTCAGGACTGTTTCTGCTCCGGCTGCCGGCAGATAGCTTGCCAGCGCCGCATCATCCGTGCTGATTGTCGCTTTGCCGGTTCCTGCGGCGGTTGTATACGTGGCGATTTCCTTTTCCCCGCTCTTCAGCTCAAACACAGCTCCGCCCAGGGCGTTCGTTCCGTCCGTCTTGTTGATTTCAACGCTGTCGTGAACCGTCGCCGTATCGGTCTTCCGGGTATTCGTTACGTACAATCCAATCGAGCCGTTGCAGCTGATTGTATACGTTGTGGTAATGCAGTAAGCATCCTGTTCGATATATGTCTGGCCGCTGATGGATGCCGTGATCTTCACCGGATAAACGGTCGTACTCTTTTCATATCCGGCCGGTGCACTGATTTCCTTCAGATATACCGTGTTCTCGCCACCGTCGGTTGTCGGCAGGAAAGAAGCCAGTGCATTGTCATTTGTCCAGATTTTAAAGGTGCCGCCGGTGAAAGTCTTTATCTGTGACGTGCAGGCTGCATCCGAATATAATCCGAATGAAGAACCGCTCAGGTCCTGATTGTCCTGATCCACTTTATGCACAGTCAGGCAGGCATTGTTAATGATATGCCTTGTCCGCTCGGTATTGGTGATTGTCTTTTTATCCGTTGAATACGAGTTCGCTTCCGTCGCGAGGGCTTCTGTTTCAATGGCATAATAGGTCAGCCTGAAGATATTTCCGTCTTCATCCCGGTAGTATTCCGGAAGGTTTTCCCATGTATGCTGCCACCCGTTGCTCTGGTCAAGGGTAACAGGTTCACCGACCAGCGTATATCCGTCCTCTTCAATTTCACCCACAATGGTATCCAGTTGTGTCAGGTTGGACTGGATTGTAAGTTCCGGAGACGTGCTGGTAAAGCGGACGTCCGAAACGCCGTTTGCAGCAATCAGCTGATCAGCTGTGAACAGCTTCCGGATCAGGCTGGATGTTACTGCCCTCTGGGCAGCTGTCGCTGCGATAATCGCAGACTTGCCCCATCCCGATTCAAACAAGATCTTATGCTCACCGGATGTGTTAAATGTGAAGCTGATCGTATCCATATAGTCGTTGTTGGTATACTGGGTATTCGTCTGTCCGGACTGTCCGTTGGTTGCCCGGTAATTGGCTTTGAATCCCCAGCCGTGAACGGTGACCGTAACGTCGATCTTCTGTCCGGCTCTGAACTCCTGCGGTCCGTAAAGCAGTTCATCATCGTTCTGGCCTATGCTCTTCTTGTAGATCAGCAGGGTAACTTTGTCTTTTTCGGGTATTCCTTCCTCATAGTGTCCGGTATACCGGGCGGTACTCCCGGCGATAACCGTCCGCGTACCTTCGGGATTCAGTTTCGCATTTCCGCTGTTTGCCCCGTCAATGCGGTAAGTAACGCTGTAATCTTCCCCGTTTCGGAGGCTGGTGATTTCCCCTTCCCACTTCGTTGTCCCGTTCGGGTTGAGCGTGATGGAAGCGGAGTCGTTTCCGTTGTTTGCATTGGTTGCTGTAACGGTAACCGAGATGCCTTCGGGAACGTCGTTCCAGTTGATCACAACCGGGATCCTGGACGCACGCGCGTTATATGTCCCGCTGAATACCAGCTGGTTATTGTCATTGCCGGCAATGACAATCTCCTGGGATTCACCGGACGCATAATTCACCCCGATGGGCTTTGTCAGCGTTACGGTGTATGTTTCACCGGCCGTCTTATTCTTCAGCCGGCAGGTCCATCCGTTTCCGCTGTCCAGCCTGATCTTTTCTCCGTCGCTTGCTGTTGCAGTAATGTCGCCACCCGGTTCTTCCCCTCCCGCCCAGCTGATCTTCACTTCCAGGTCTTTCAGCGGCGGAATGTATTCTGCGCTCAATGTGAAGTACTGAGTATCATCGGTAATGATGACTGTGCTCTCGGCCGGGCTTACCCGCACGCTTCCATCATTGGAAGCCGCCGTCAGGGTATTTTTGCCGGCCGGAATACCGGTGAAGGCCGCACTCCAGTCGTTGCCTGCGTTCAGCGTCCTGGATTCACCGTTGAGCGTCACGGTAATGCTGGTTTCTTCCGGCAGTTTGTTCGTTCCGTCAACGCTCACGGTCAGGTTGCCCTTCGGGCTGGGCGCGGAGATGGCTTCTCCCTTCACGGCGATTAGCTGCACGGTTGCGGAGCCGGTATCATGGGTAACCTGGTTCCCGCTTCTGTCATGCCATATCTTGCTTACGCTGAAGCTTGTTTTGCCCGCGTCAAAGTTTGTAAAGGAAACATCGTCTTCTCCCGGAGTCCGGGTTACCCGCAGGGATCCATCCGAATTCTGGGAAACAGTCACTTCAACCTGCTTCGTATCAATTACGGTTTTTCCGGTTGCGTCTGTCTCCGTAATGGTATAAATATATGTTTTCCCGGCGTCCGCAATTGTATATTCGATCGATCCGAAATCAACCGGTATTAACAGTTTCCCATCTGTCGGTTCCAGGGTGATTGGTTCCGCGGTCCGGGGCATCGGGATATCCTTATTGTCCGGATTATCCTTATCTTCGGCGGTCACGGTAAAGATCCACTTGTCCCCTGCCTTGAACTGGGTCCTGGCGCCCGTAATCCCTTTGGCTGCCTTCAGTTCGGTTTCCGCCCGCCGGTACGTGTTGCTGAATTCCGCGTACTTTTTCGTCGAATCATTGGCATATGTCACAACCGGCTCGGTACCGTTCCGATCAACCGTCACGGAAACGTCCACCGATGTGTTGCCGTATTCCATACCATCCAGGTAATAGCGGGGATAACTTTGATCATCTGCGTATGTGATTGTCAGGAGTTTGTTCCCGTTTGCAGTGTCAATCGCGCGCGCGGTGCCCGGAATAACCTCACGGATCGTATAGCCGTATGTACCGGGATCACTGTATTCAATCGTGCCAAAGTTTGCTTCCACGCCGGTGGATTTCTTCACCTTCACAGTTTTCGTAAACGTTCCGGCCGTGCCGGCATTTCCGGCCTTAACCGCTGCCTCATACGTAATACCGGAGGCATTCATGGCGTCCGCCGGCATGGGCGGATATTTCCCGTCTGCACCTTTCTTCGGTGTCAGGACAAAGGAGAATTCCGTGGCATTACCCCACTCGTTGATGATCTTCTCCGCCTGCAGGTGGGCCGTCTGCGTATTCTTCGTCTCATTGTGGAAGGTGATGGAACCGATGGAATTCGTGTCCCGGGTCGCGTCAATTACGCCCATGAACCGGGAGTTGGATTCAGTTCCGCTGATATCGTTCTTCCGGAACCGTTCGATGGCGTGGGCTGCGTCCGTATAGTATTCCGGGAATGCGGCATACACAGCATTCTTGTACCCCATCTGCACAACCGTGATATAGTATTCCATTTCATCATAGAAATAGTTCCCGGGTGTGCCTTCTGCTTTTCCTTTTTCTTTAATCCTGAATACCCGCCCGTCCCCTTTTTTGAACGTATAGTTCATGGACTGGCCGTCGTTGCGGATGGTGGCCACCTTCTCCCAGTGGCTCTCGCCCGCATCATTCGCGTCGTTTTCTTTCCATCTGTAGATATCAAACTCGAACTCTTCGTTTTCTGCCGGGATCCGGCCGTCCAGCTTCTTCCCGAAGCTCGCATCCGCGTCCGCAGTCTCAGACAGGTTCTGGTTCCGGTTGTGCCATTCGTTGGACTGCTGCCGGCTGGTAATCGTGCCACCGGTAATCACCCAGCCTTCGCTGGACTGGGTAATGGTGGTTTGGGAATCCGCACGGGGAATCAGAAACATACCGATTGCTTCATCCAGCGTCACGGTCTTTGCGTTCAGCATGTTGAAAACCGTATTGCCGGCAATCCGCTGCCGCCCGGTGTCGCTTGCCCAGGATACGCCGTCCGTAAATGTATACTGGATCTGCCCGACCTTCACCGTATCATACGGGAGGTTGAAAACAACCGTCTGGTTGGGATACATTTTGATATGGGGGAACCCGCCGTTTCCGGTGAAAACACTCTCGATGTCTGATGGGTCAATATAGATGGTCTTTCCGTCCGGGAACTGCGTCAGGTCGATGTTCGGGGAGCTCGGCCTGTAAGTCGCTTCCTTTGCGCTCAGGGCGGCGGACATCGATCTTCCGTGGTTCAGGATCGGATTGACGATGGATTCGGATATTTTGCTGCTTGTGGACTCAACCAGGATGGTATTCTGGGTATTATGATCCACCTTCCTGGCATCTGCCTTATCGACGAACAGGATCGTATCCCGCGATGCGTTCATATGGAGTTTGCCTTCGATATGCGCTGCAGCGATCGCGCCGGTGTTTTTGCCCAGGTCCGGATCCACGTTGACCTGGTTGCCTTTATTGCATTTGAAGTAATTGGTGGCAAAGTTGGTCTCCATATGGCCAACCTGGTCAAACGTCTCCGCAGTGATGCCGTAATTGATTCCCGGTCCGAGCACTTGGGTGGGCGTCAGCGCTTTTTCCAGCGGCTTCACTTCCACCGTAAGCTTATGTTCAATGCTCAGGTAATATCCATCAGTTGTTTTTGTTTCAGTCCGCTGATAGGTAAATGGATTGTTCCCGATTGATTTAACCTCAGAATAAGTTCCGGTTTCTGGGCTGTCGGCTCCCGCAGAAACTGAACCCTGTCTGTTAGCCTTGATGACTGTCGCGGTAATATTTCTCCAGTTGGAGGAGAACTTCTGTCCATTGCTCCAGTCCTGGTCAAGTTCAATAGTATTGTCATCGTCAGTCTTCAGCTCAACCGTTTTGTAATACTGCCGGGTTCCGTCCATGGAGGTTGCTTCCAGCAGCAGGTAATACGTCCCTCCCGGGATCGTAATATTGGAATCTGCCGGATCAAATTCAATTTTGACCGTATGGGCGACCGGTGCCTTTTCCTGGAAGCTGATCTGGTAGTCCACAGTTCCATCCGCTACCGGACCGTTGCTGCTGTCCGGTGTGTAGTTGGCAAAGCTGCCGTTGATTGCCTCATTGTAAACATTAACCTCATAGGGGCTGTTTGCCCACTGCTGCAGGCTGCCAAATGTATCCAGTTTCCGTTTGGAATGAACCAGGCGGACCCGGATCCGGTTCTTTACTGCTTCATCCAGGCCCTGGTATGCAGTTCCGACATTTTCGGACGCTGAATATTTCCGGTAAGGCTCATTGCTGAATCCGGGAATGGAAACAACGGTCGGAGTGGCTGTGCCGGCAAATTCCTCCAGCTTATCGATATACCAGTAGGTATTGCTGGGAAGGGTGGAAATATTTGCTGCCGAGAAACTGCCGTCCGGGCCCACATCCAGCGCGATCAGGTAGTAATTGCCGTCCACGGCCGGCGCCGGGATTGGGTTGCCGTCCTTGTCCCGGAAGGTGATTCCCACGTCAAAAGCTTCTGTCTGCCGGTTCAGCTGAATGGAGATATCTCCCTTATTCTTTCCGGAAATGCTGGTAACATACTGTTTTCCGCCGGAAGTAAGGTTGTTTCCGGCATTTTTAAACGCGGTATCCAGTTGGTCATAATCCGGATCGGTGATGCCCTCCATATGCGCCACACAGACCCTATACATTGCATTGGGGTCATCAAATACTTGTCCCGATTGGGATATAAAGTCCTGGCTGTCATCCACCTTGTAGTATCCGGCACTATTGATGTCACTCATGGGGATACGCGCATAGGCTACGTCATTACCGCCGTTAAAGCGCCGGATAATGATATAGTCATTTGCCCCTAAAGCAGATAAATCCTCACTGCTGCCGTCTACGTAAACATAGAACAGCGATTTTCCCCCCACAAAGTTGACTGTTCCTGTAACTATTTCCTGCTCGCCTTCGGCAGCCGCGAAGCTGCCCGGCGCTATAATCGACACAATCTGGAACAGCGCCAGCAGGAGCGCTGTCAGTCTCCGTTTCATCTGCTTCATCCTGTTTTCCCCCTCGTTCTTACTGCATTCTCCACTTTTCACCGGTTATCCGGCATTCGCAATAAGAACAACAAGACGCCATGTATTGTAGAAATTCTCCCGGGTCACCCGGTAGCTGTAGGTCAGTTCATTCGCGCCGTCGATATCGATATAGGTCTCCGTCTCCTTGTCCAGGTACTGCCACTGGTATGTACAGATATCGTCCTCGCGGAAATTGACCAGCTCCGCTGTCATGGTGATCTCGGCTCCGATCGGAATAAACTGCATTCCGGTAATCGTGGATGTGATATTTACGCTCCTCGCCGGCAGGGGTTCTTCTTCCTCTTCTTCTCCTTCGGGTTCGGGCTTCAGGGTAATAATCACGTCGTCCCAGCGGATATACCGGATCCGGGCCTTTTCGTCTGTGCGGTAGATTTCCGCCCACGCTTCATCCCCGGTCTGCCGGAGCCAAAGCTCTGTACCCGGCTCCAGGTGGGCCGCCGGTTCCGCGCCTTCCTCCGTGCTTTCGAAAATGTCCGCGCCGGTGGTCATCGCCACCTGGCTGCCGTAATACCCGAGCGCCAGCAGCTCTTCGGCCGGCGGCCGGGTCTCTTTGTCTTCTGTTTTCTTTTCCTTCGTTTCTTTCTTGTTCTCTGTCTTTGCGCTTCCGTTTGCCGGCTGGCTCTGGGTTTCTCCTGCCGGGGCCAGGTCGGTCGGTGTGGCGGGTTCGTTCTTGACCGGTTCCGCCTTGGGTGTTTCCGCCTCTTCAGCGGTTACCGGCTCAGCGGACGCATTTTCTTCTCCGTTCGCGGGCTGCTCTGCGTTTTCCGCCGGTTCTTCGGTTTTGGTTTCTTCTTCGGTATTGGTCCCTGTCTCAGCCGCAGGGGTTTCCGGTTCATCAGCGGGTTCTTCCGTCTTTCCGTCCGGTTCGGGATCCGCTGTTACTTCGTTTCCTGCTTCATTTGCAGGCTTTTCGGCGTCTTCATCGCCTGTTTCGACTTTGGTCTCTTCTGCGTCGTCCGTTTCTTCTTTGCCGGTGACTTCATCTTCGGTTTCTTCCGGCGCTGCTTCCGGCCGCTTCACGGCGGTCAGGATAAAGTCCGCGTCCGCCGGGGAGGTAATCGACAGGATGTACTCGCTGCCCTGTGCGGCATAGGTGCCGAACTGCAAATTAAGCTCTTTGCTTTCCGGGTCTTCGTTCTCAATTCGGACCGGGTTCTTTTTCTCCCCGTTCAGCGCCATCCGGACGTTCGCGGCGTCCGGGGCATTCCCGGCCTTTGGAATCAGCGTCAGGGTCACCAGGATATTCTGGCTGTATTCGGGCCGCAGGACGATCTCAAACGCTTCTCCGGCTTTCAGGGTTCCGCGGGTTCCTGTGGGACCGAATGGCAGCTCCGGCAGCCGGACCTCAGTTTCTTCTTCCGGCTCTTCTTCGGTCTGGCCCTCACCGGTCGGTTCTTCTCCCGCCGGTTCCTCCGGATTCACCTGTTCACCGGCCGGGGTCTCTCCGTCCGGGGTTTCTTCGTTCTCCCCTGTGCCGGTCTCCGCCTGGGCCACTTCTTCCAGGGGCGCCAGGTCCGTCGGCGTGGCCGGTTCTTTTTCCGCGAAAGCGGCAAAAGGCATGCCGGATACCAGCATGCAGGCGGTCAGCAGGATGGCAGACAGGGTACGGATCTTCGCGTTCATTCTTTTCAGGCCTCCATGTTTCACTGAAAATGTATGAATCTTCCGGTTTCGGGGCTCTCCATTCCCCAAATCACCGGGTTGGGTTACATGCCATTTTTGTGTTTATTTAGTTGCATCTCCGTTTGCTGAATTTATTACATAATTCCGCTCATACAAAATATCACTTTTCCATCCTTATTTCAATATGTAGTTGTTGTTTTCCCGCGGTTTTTCGCCATTTTCTGTTCGGCTTTGAATATGGAAGATCGTTTCTATTTATTGCGATTTTATTACGGTAACACTTTGTCTGTGTCACGCAGCGTGCATGTTTTAATACATTTGTATGTAACCTATGATATTTCTTTTTGCACATATATGAAAAAAGACGCCCTTTCGGGCGTCTGTGCATGCAGACTCTTGCCTGTTTTATGCTTTTTACCGCATAAACCTCGCCTGGCGCTCCACCGTTTCGGGGTGGATGGCCATCAGGGTGGCAGCTTCCTTTTCGATCTTTCCGTCCTTTACCAGGCGGGCCAGCTCGGTATCCATGGACAGCATGTCCTCGCCGCCGCCGAAGATCGCGTTGTCGATCTGGTGGGTCTTGCCCTCGCGGATCAGGTTCTGGATGGCCGGATTCACGCGCATCACCTCGAACACGGGGTACAGCGTGCCGTCCTTTGTCAGGATCAGGCGCTGGGAGACCACAGCGCGCAGCACCATGGACAGCTGGGCCCGGATCTGGTTCTGCTGGTTGGCCGGGAACGCGTCGATCACGCGGTCGATCGTCTTCGCGGCGCCCAGCGTGTGCAGGGAGGACAGCAGCAGGTGTCCGGTTTCCGCGGCGGTGATGGCGGTGGAAATCGTTTCGATATCGCGCATTTCACCGAGCATGATTACGTCCGGCGCCTGGCGCAGCGCGGCACGCAGTGCGCGGGCGAAACTGGAGGCATCCCCGGGCACTTCGCGCTGGCTCACAATGCATTTCTTGTGCGGGTGCAGGTATTCAATCGGGTCTTCAATAGTAATGATATGTCCGTCCCGCGTCTGGTTGATCTTGTCCACCATGCAGGCCAGCGTGGTGCTCTTGCCGCTTCCGGCCGGTCCGGTTACGAGGATCATGCCGCTGCGGAGGTCCGCCAGCCGCATCACCACGTCCGGAATATGCCGGTCGATGGGGTTCGGCACGCCGAACGCCACCACGCGGCAGGTCATGGCCAGGGACCCCCGCTGCCGGTAGGTATTGCAGCGGAAACGGGAAAGATCGCGCACGGCGAAGGAAAAGTCGTCATCGCCTTCTGCGTCCATCGTCTCGCGGGTGCGTCCGGCCAGCTCGTAGGCCCGGGCCACCAGCGTCGCGATATCCGCCGGGAAAGCCCGGTCCTCAGTGATCGGAATCATCTTTCCGCTTGCTTTGGTCATGATCTGGGCGCCCGGCACGATAAACACGTCGGATCCCTTGTACTCAAGTGCCTTTCTCAGGATATCGTCAAGAACTCCTACCATTCCCAATCATCCTCCGGTTCTTCCACCACAAGCTTGTGGGCGACCCATTCGGTTCTTTCTTTCTCGGCAGGCGGTAAAATCTTCACGGTACAGGTCATAATTCGGTTTTCAAGCGGGTCCATCCAGGTGACCTCATCATCCAGCAGGTCATACCCGGCCGGCAGCTTTTCGGCCAGCAGGTTCAGGTAAGCCTGCATATCGCCGGTTTTAATCTCTTTCCGGCACTCAATCAGGACCTCATCCAGGAAGGCCAGCTTGCGCTCCGCGTCGGCGTTCAGGTCGTACACACGGGCAGTCATCTCGGCGCTGCGGGAGGCCAGGCTCAGGTCGTTGCGGGAGCTGATCTGCATCAGCATCGCCAGCATCGCCAGCGAAAGCACCACAACGATCAGGATCAGGGACGCGGCACCCGGTCCCAGGGCTACTTTGCGCTTGTTCACGGGCTCACCTCCTTCGGCAGGTACCTTGTGGAGGGCAGGGTAAACAGCTGCTTCCCGTCGCCAAAGGAGGAAACGGTGAATGTGCGGAGCGTTCCGCCCTTCGTCTCCTCGCTGGTCTCGGTCACATACAGGGTGTACTCCTCATCCGCCAGCGTCCAGGTCTTTTCGGCGTTTTCCGCGGCGGCAAATCCGTTCGCGGCCAGCCATCCTTCCGGATTCTCGGCGCCGTACAGCTCTTCGGCCACATTCTGGGCCGCGGCCATGGAGACGTTCGTGGCCCGCGCCTGGATCGTCCGGTGCCGGGCATCCGCAAACAGGCGCACCAGCACGGTGGATCCGAGCATGAAGAAGAAGATTACCAGCACCAGCTCAATCAGCAGGGCATTCGCGCGGCTTCTCTGTTTCATTTCACAGCACCTCCCGCGCGCAGCACCATCTTCACGGTGCTCTCCTGGTGGTCCTTGGTCTCCAGCGCCACCGTCAGCGTTTTGCCGTCGATTTCCGGCTCAAACCGGGCGATCTCGCACAGCTCCTCGCCGTATTCCGGGTTGAATTCCATTTCCTTTTCCGTAAAGCTCTCCCGCAGCCAGCCATCGTAGGCATACAGGCGCTTCACGAATACTTCGCCGTCGTATTCGTGCAGGATGGTCAGGGCGGTCAGTTCGCCGCTCGGGCCTTCCTCAATGCTGTATTTCAGGGGCTCCACTTCCACCTGGCCGCCGTCCTCTGCCCAGATGGCGCTGCGGACCACCGCGGTCATGATGCGGGTATTGTTGTTCTTTTCAGCGCTGTCCACCGTGTTGCGGTAAAGCTGGGCGCCGACGGTCACCAGGAATGTGCTCAGGATCGCGAAAACGGAAAGCAGCAGCAGGACGAACACATTCTGGATCATCTTCGGGGAACGGGCTGCGCGTTTGCTCACAGGTCAGTCGCCCCCCTTTCCACAACCTTGATGGCGGGAATCACGTTCGATGCGAACGGTTCGTAATACACCACGTACTTGTCCTCGTTGAAGGACAGGTTGTAATGGTCCCGCAGGTACTGGATATCGTCGGGATACATGCCTTCCACGGCATAGCAGGTCAGGGCGGCGTTCTTCACGGCGTCGCGGACGATGTCCAGCTCGCGCCCGTCGCCCCGGGTGGTGATCGTGTTCACGAGGAATATGAAAGCGATGATCAGAACGACGAAAATGAGGATCGCTCCGATGTCTTTTTTACTGATGCTCATCTCGTCCGCTCCTTTCCGGGAAAAACTTCATTCTTCAAGGGGTTTCGTCCGGCTCATGCCGGGAGTTCTTACATGGCGCTCAGCACGCCGGCCATCGGCAGCATCACGCTCAGCAGGATCGCGCCGATCACGACGCACAGCAGGGCCACCAGCGTGGGTTCCACAATGGAGATCAGGTGATCCAGTCCGTCTTCCACCTGCTCTTCATAGATCTCGGCGATCTTGCCCATCACCTGGGGTTCATGGCCGGAAGCCGCGCCGACCTTCAGCATGCGGTTATGGAAGTCCGCGAACAGCCCGCTCTTGGACAGCGCGTCGGAGAAGGTATCCCCGTCCTGCATGTCCTTGCGGATCTGCGCCACCTTGTCGATGGATTCCTGGTCCGCCAGGGCGGCCGGTGCCATCTGCAGCGCGTTCTCCATCGGGAAGCCGCTGGAGAGCATCAGGCTCAGGATGCCGGCAACGCGGGAGGCGGAAAGCTTCTCGGTCAGCTTGCGCACCGGCGGGAACAGGTTCTTCAGGAACTTCAGCACGCCGCTGCGGGCTTTGGTCTTCAGCAGGATGGCGATCACGATGGCGGCCAGCACCACCAGGCCGATCAGGATCAGTACGCCCCAGCCGACCCAGGTGCCGATCTGCATCAGCACGGATCCGCTGCTGGAAGAGCCGACGCCCAGGGACGCCAGCACGCGGCGGAAGATCGGCAGCACGCGCCACAGCAGGATGCCGATGATGACCACCAGCATCACGCCCAGCACCAGCGGGTACGTAATCGCGCTCACCGCGGCGGACCGGATCCGGCCTTCGCGCTGGTAGTAGGTGGACAGGCTCAGCATAATGTCTTCCAGGCGGCCGGTCTGTTCACCGATGTCCACCATTTCAATCATGTAGCTCGGCCAGTCTTCCTCGTTTTCCTTCAGGGCAACGTACAGGGAGCCCGTCTCGTCCACTGTCTTGTACAGGTTGGTATACGGACGGTGTTTCAGGCTCTTGTCCTTCATTTCGTCTTCCGCCAGCATCTCGATGCCGTCGCGGAGCGTCATGCCGGAGCTCAGCATCAGCGCGATCTGGTCGCAGAAGCTGCTCAGCTCTTCAGAGGACATGATTCTGCCTTTCTTTTTGCCTCCGGTTGCCATTGGTCTTCCCTCCATCTTTTGCCGTTGTTCAGGCGGTTCTTAATACCACCGCAGGGCGGAATAGCTGTCTGATTTGTTGCTGGCGTTCAGTTCGGCCGTCGGGTCGAAGAAGATTTCCTCCCCGTCCACGTGTGCAAGCACCCACGCGTGCGGCGTGCCGGATCCCAGCGTGCCGATCACCAGCCGCGCGGGGATTCCCTGGGTCCGCATCATGGCGCAGGCCATGGCGGACAGGTCCTGGCAGATCCCCTTCTTGCCTTTCCAGCAGCCCTCGATGTCCGGGAGCATGCCGGAAGAGCCGGCCACGGTAACGCTCTTGATATAGTCGTACTGGAAATTCTTGACAACATATTTCCGGATCGTCTCAAACTTCTCTTTATCGGTTTCCAGGCCCTTGCAGATCTCGGCGGCTTCCTTCACGCACGGTGAATCCTTTTTGTAATTCACGTACTGGTTCGGATAGAGGAAGCAGCTCAGCTCGTCCTCCATCTTGGCCGCGACCTTCACCTGGCCGATCTTGCCGTATTTCTTTCCTTCCACCTGCCGCCAGAGGCTCACCGTGTAGTTCGTCCGTCCCAGCTGCAGCGGGAACACTTCGTATTCGCCCTCGCCGTTGATGTCATACTGCAGCTTCGTTCCGGTGATCTCAACGGTTACCTTCATTCTGGTTTTGGTCTTTGGGCCCTTAACCATAATATAACCCTGGTCCGCATTGCTTGCGTCCACGGTCAGTTTGTCTGCCTTTAATACTTTTTTGCCGGAAGCGACGGGCATCAGGATTTCAGAAAGGGAAAAAACAAAGGTACACACAACGAGCACCAGCATGGCAAAAATGCCCACAACCAGTTTGCCGTGTTTACCTGCAAACATACCTTATTTCCCCCTTGTGAAACCGTCAACAGTTACCGTAAATATATCATAAACCCTCATCGTTTGCAACTGTTTTTCAGCCCTGATGTAACTAAAAATCTTCCCGCCGCTCCGTGCCGCAGCCCTGTTTCCGGCCTGTGCTGCGCCTTCCCGTCCGCATTCCGGGCATGCAAAAAGCCCGGGGCAGATTGCCTCGGGCTTTTAAGGAAGCAGGAATTACTTGTTCACAGCATCCTTCAGAGCTTTGCCGGCCTTGAAGGCGGGAGCCTTGCAGGCAGCGATTTTCACGGCAGCGCCGGTGCGGGGGTTGCGGGCCACGCGGGCAGGACGGCTCTTCGCTTCGAAAGTGCCAAAGCCGATCAGCTGCACTTTGTCACCCTTGGCCAGGCTCTCAGCGATCACGTCGAGAACGCCGTTCAGGGCTGCTTCGGATTCTTTCTTGGTCATTTCGGTCTTGGCTGCCAGGGCAGCGATCAGTTCACCTTTATTCATTCAGGGAACCCTCCTTGCATTATTTTGCCTTCTCAGTATATCCCAACCGTTTTTTCTGTCAAGCTTTTTTTCGCTGAAACGGCGGTTTTCCGGCATTTTGGGGCATTTTTAGCCTCGTTTTCACATCCCTTACGGCCGTTTTCGGCGGATTTGGGTTTGTGCCGCCGCCCATCCTGTGGTAAGATGCCCTGTGTACGGAATCCTTTGGGTTTGGAGGGATGCGGCCATGCTGCCGAAGCTGATTGTCATTGAGGGAACGAACGCCTCCGGAAAGAGTGCGCTCGGGGTGGAGCTTGCCTCCCGTTTCGGGGGGGAAATCGTCTCCGCCGACTCCCGCCAGGTTTTCGAGCGGCTGGATCTCGGTTCCGGCAAAATCACGCCGGAGGAGATGCACGGCGTCCCCCATCACCTGCTCAACGTCCGCAAGCCCGGGGAGTTCTTCTCCATGGCGGATTTCCAGCGCCTTGCATATGAAGCCATCGATGGCATCATTGCCCGCGGGAATGTGCCCTTCCTCGTCGGCGGCACCGGACTCTATGTGGATTCCGTGGCCGACGGCTACGTCCTCACCGACAAGGCGACGGACCTGGCCCTCCGGGCGGAGCTGGAAACCTATTCCACCCCGGAGCTCTACGATATGCTGAAGGAAAAGCTGCCGGATACGGACGTGGATCCGAAGAACCGCCACCGCGTCATGCGCCTGCTGGAAAAGCTGGCCGCCGGCGATGCGGCCCCCGGTACCAAATCCCCGCGTTATTCCCTGCTCAAGCTCGGCGTCACCTGGCCCCGGGAAATCCTCAAGCAGCGGATCGACGAGCGCCTGGAGCGCCGCCTGCAGCAGGGCATGGTGGATGAAGTGAAGTCCATGCTGGATGACGGCGTCAGCGAGGAATTCCTCATCAAGCTGGGCCTCGAGTATAAATACCTCACCTGGTACCTCACCGGAAAGATCGGCTATGAGCAGATGGTCGAAGAACTCGGCAGCGCCATCAAGCGCTTTGCCAAGCGCCAGATGACCTGGTTCCGCCGGGATCCGCGCATCATCTGGCTGGATATGAAAGAAGACCCGGTTTCCCGGGCCTCCGAACTCATTTCTGAATTCCTGGGCACAGAGGCCTGACCGCCTCCGTTACAATATCGGCCAGCTCCCGCTGCGTCTGTTCGCTGGGGTGGTAGTTGGCCCCGTATCCGTTCCGCTTCCCGTCCTGCTCCCGCAGGGTCAGGGAGCGGATTTTTTCGTCTCCCGTTTCCGCCTTGTAGTCACGCACCGCGGCTTCCATGCTGTCGTTCAGGCCTTCGCCCATCACGCCCAGGATGCACAGGATCTCCGCCTCCGGGTTGTCCTTCCGCACCGTCTTCAGGAAATCCGCGTATCCCTTCCGGTATTCGGCGCACCGCTCCGGGCGCCCCGCGCACCAGCTCAGGTCGTTCGTCCCCAGGTTGATCACAATCACGTCCGGCCGGAACCGGCTGAAGTCCCACGGAATCTCCTCCGCTTCCCGTCCGGAGGGCAGCTTATATCCGTTCCGCCCGGCCTTTTCGTAGTACGGCGGCACCAGCTCCGATCCGTTCCGCACCGCCGGGTCCCCCGTGTATCCGCTCACGATGCCGTGCCCGCTGAAGCTGGCCAGCGCCCGGTCCATCCCCAGCCGGTCCGAAACAATCGCGGCATAGCTTTTCTCCGCGTTTTCCGTCGCGGTGGTAAAGCCCTTTTCCGGGTCGTTCTCCTCCACCCCGTATCCGCAGGTAATGGAGTCCCCGATAAACTCAATCCGGCTTCCCGCCTCGTCCAGCGGCTCCACCGTCCCGTCCGTGATGATTTCCTTCAGGGCCATCAGGCTCTGCGTGCATTCGCTCAGCTTCACCAGCCGCACCGTGTGCGTGCCCTTCGCCGCGTCCGCCAGTACGGTCAGGGTCTCCTCGTCCTGTTCCATCCGGGTGTCCCGGATCCGTTTTCCGTCCACGTGCACGGCGTACCGCGGCCGCAGGTCCAGCCGCGCGGGATCACTCACCGTGTCGTCCGCCTTCAGCACCAGCTTCACTTCCGCGGCGCCGCTCACGGTAAAGCCCGCCTCGCTCAGGGAGGACATCAGCCACAGCATGCCCCCGTCCTCCGCCGTCCGGCCGAGCACGCGCACCGTCTTCCCGGCAATCTGCTGTTTCATCCTTCCGTCCCCCTCAGTCTTCAAACAGGTATTTCCGCAGCCCTTCCACGGTCTTGAAGTACAGCCCGCAGTTCTTCCGCATAAACTGTTCAATCTTTTCGATGTCGTTGGCCCATCCGGCGGCGGCAAAGGGTACGCCCGCGGCCTTCGCCATGTCATATCCCGGCTTCAGGTCGTCCACCACCAGCAGTTCTCCGGGCTGGTAGCCCCACTTCGCCATAATCTGTTCCAGGGGCCATACGGCGGGTTTGCGCTGCTCCGGCGGGCATTCCCATCCGTACACCAGGTCCGGCTCCGGCAGGCCGTTCTCGCGGTAATCCCGCAGGATATTCTCCCGGAAGGAGTGGCTCACCACGCACACCCTTCCGCCCCGTTTTTTCTGCTCTTCCATAATCTCCCGGATGCCCGGGTAAGCCTTCGGCACGTGGGTGGAGGCATAGGCCTTCCAGTACTTCTCCTCGTCCATCATCTGGTCCCACGTCATCCCGCAGATCTTCGTGAACATGTCGATCACGCCGGGGTCGAAATTGTAGTTGAAATACTCCTCCAGCGTCAGGTGCACATTGGGAAAATACTTCGCCATGTACTCCACAAAGCAGGGATAGTGTACCGTGGCGGTAGAGTTCACCGTCGTATCGTCGTGGTCCAGCACCAGGCACGGGTATTTCAGCATGGGTCCATCCCCCTCATTCCGGCTTTTTGTTCGTTTCCTCCAGCAGCCGCAGCGTCTCGCCGAAGTATTCCTCCATCTCATCGCCCGTCAGCTTCATCGCGTCCTTCAGCATGCCGGGAATTTCCTTCGGCCGCACGCGCGCGTAATACTTCGTCGCCTTGATGTTCGTCTGCCAGTTGCCCAGCTTCATGTTCTTCCACCGGGCGATATGCCGCGGCAGGATCGGCTCCACCTGCGCCAGGATGCCGTCGAACGTCTTCTCCACGTTGTCCCACCGGAACACCGTGCTGAGCAGCTCGCTCACCCGCCGCAGGAACCGCTCCTTCATCTCCGGCACCTTCAGCAGCGCGTTCAGCGGCTCGTGCCGGAATCCCTGGATCTTGGCGTTCAGCGGCTTGATGTAGTATTCAATCGGCGTCTTGTCCAGGTTCCGCCAGCAGGCCTCCACGTCAAACAGCAGGTACTTCCACTTCCCGCCCGGCACGCGGTATACCCGCACGTTCGTGAAGTCCACGTTCCCCAGGATAATCTCGAATGCCGCGTGCGTAAACATGTTGTCGATGTCCAGCCGCTCTTCCACATACGTGAGCTTCTCCGGGTCGTTCAGGTCCTGCTTTTTGCAGTAGTCGCACAGTGCCAGCCAGTCGGTGTTGTCCCCGTTCTGCAGGAACTGGTCCGTCCCCGTCCGTGCCAGGATGTCAATCGCGTCCACCTGGGCTTCTTCCGTCACGCCCTCATAGGCCGCGATAAAGTGCTTGTTGATCTTCTCCCGCAGGTTGTAGTGGCCCCAGTATTCGCCGTTGATGTACACCTGGATCACCACATGGTCCTGGTACAGGATGCCCTGCCCCTCTGCCAGCGAGCTGGCCACGATGTCCCGCACACGCGTCGCGTAGGCGTCGCTGTTCGCCGCCCGCAGCAGCAGGCTCTTGTATTCCGTGTAGTCCCGCGTCGGGAAGGGATTGAACGCGAACGTCGCTGCGCCCCAGGATTTCCGGGCGTACAGGGCAATGCTCTTCTGGGCGTTGATCCGCGCGCTATGGCCGGATACGGTCATCGTGCCGTTCTGGCTGATCTCCTGCGCGCCTTTCCCGTTGAAGTACTCAATATGTACCGGATACTCGAATCCCTTGGAGTAGTTCGGCGTGCTCCCGGTGCCCTTCACCAGCATCCCGGTTTTCTTATTGAACAGGTATTTGTCGTCGGTAATCAGGCTCACCACCGGCGTCATCGGGTCGTCGTTGATGAAATACGTCGCGCTCACCGTTTCGGAGGAAACCTCCCCCTCCCGGAACGCCTTCACCCGCAGCGGCGTGGTCTTTTTCAGCAGCAGGCCTTCCGTCGGAAACTGCTTGCTCTTCGCGGTGGGCGTCTCTCCGTCCGTGGTGTAGCGCAGCGTCGTGCCGCCCTCTTCGGAGGCGTACACCACCACGCTGTCCGTGTAGAATCCGCCGGGCGTCATAATCCGGGGCGTCCCGGTCCGTCCGCCATATGCTTCCTTCGCGTTCTTCGCGCCGCGGGTCGCCGTTTCAAAAAAGCCGGCTTCCCCGCCGCCCGCCGGCCGTCCCCAGGATACGTTGCCGTACTGCTCCGGCATCTTCACCCGGTCCAGCTCTGTGCCTTCCGCGTCGGAAAGGATCAGCGTCTCCCCGGAGGACGAAATCGCCCAGTCCGTGTAGAACACGCTTCCCTTGCCCGCGTTCTGCACCTCTTCGCCCGTGCAGAACACCGTTACGTATCCGCCGGCCTTGATCTTCGCGCCCTTCGGGAACGCCCATTTCATCGGGTTTTTCTTGCTGTCGCTCAGGTACCATCCGCCGATGTCCACGGCCTTGTTCCCGTCGTTGTGCAGCTCCACCCAGTCGTATGCCTCGCCGTTTTCATATGTGCCGTTGCTCGCCATCACCTCGCTGATGGTCACGTCCGCCCCGGCCGTCCCGGCCAGCAGCAGGAGCACCGCGCACATCGCGGCCAGTATCAGGATCCTTCGTTTCATACCTTCTCCCTGTTATCTCGCGAAGTGGGTCACAAAGTATTCCGAATACTTCGAAACCTCTTCGTTCAGTTCTTCGTATCCCATTTCTTCCGCCAGGGTTTTCTCCCCGGAGAACAGGTCGGTCCCCAGCCCCAGCCGGTTTCCCTCAATCGTATACCCCATCGCGCCCAGCATCGTGGGATACAGGTCCATCATCACCGCGGTCCGGTTCTCCGTGCCGCCCTCCGGCGCCTTCCGCGCGTTCAGGAAGCAGTTGTAGATCGTCCGGTCCTGGTAGTCCACACCCTCCGTCAGGAAGGTGTCCATCCGGGGGTGGTCCCCCGTGATCACGATCACCGTATTGCCGTAGAACGGCTGTGCCTGGCACCATTCAATGAATTCGCCCACCTGCCGGTCCGTGCAGGCGATCACGTTCGCCGTCCGCTCCGGATACTCGTTCCCGCATTCCTCGCAGGTGTACCCGCCCAGGTGATGCGCGTCCACCGTCAGCATCGTCAGGTTGAAGGGCTCCCCGGCCTCGTACAGCCGCGTCAGCTCCTGCTTCGCGATGCGGAACAGGTGCCGGTCCTCAAATCCCCAGAAAACGTAGTAATCCTTCGGGATATCCCCGTTTTCCCGGGCCCTGAACAGGTCGTAGATTTCGTATGCCCCGTGGTCCCGGAAGTATAGCGCCCGCCCGCCGTATGCCGCGTCGCTGCCGCACAGGAATTCGTTCACGTATCCGTCCCGCTTCAGGATGTCGCCCATCGCCGCAATGTCCGGCGCGAACTCCGTGTATTTGTTCATGCTGTTCTGGTCCACCGGGAAGCCGAAGGGCAGTCCGCTGGTCCCGGCAAACAGCGCCGCCATGGTCCAGTTCGTGTTGTTCGTCGTGTGCAGCCCGCCCAGCTTCTCCGTGTTCGAAAAGGAGATGTTCTCCTTCGCCAGCCGGGTCAGGTTCGGCATGTAGTTCGCGTCCTGGATTCCGCCCTCTTCCCTTGAGGCGTACGTCGTCTCCATGCTCTCCAGCACCAGCCAGATCACGTTCGGCTTCTCCGCCGGCGCCGTCACCGCCACGGTGTTCGGGTCCACATACTGCTCTTCGTAAATCCGTGTCTGCGCATTCCGCGTCCGCAGGTAATCGCTCACATTCAGCTTCACCCAGCAGAAAACCAGTGCCGCTGCCAGCGTCAGGAATCCCAGCGCCACCAGCAGCTTTCCGGTCAACGTCCGGATCCGTTCCGTCTTCTCCAGGAACGCCGCGTGCTTTTTCACCGCTTCATACGCGATGTGCCCCCGGAACCAGCCCAGCAGCAACAGGTAAACCACTGCCGCCGGAATCACCTTCGGCAGGATAGCTGCGCACAGGTCCTGCCAGAATCCGCCGCCCACGCCCTTCACCGGCGTCATCAGCGTAAACAGCAGCCCCGCAAAGCTTGTATTGAATTTTCCCGTATACCAGTCCGTCAGGACCAGGATCAGCACGCCGAGAATAAAGCATACCGCTGCCAGCGCTGTCAGGATTCTCCGCTTCATACCGTTTCTTCCGCCGTCTCCTTATTTCACGTAGTAATGCCGGGCAATCCATTTGCTCAGCCCGTCCAGCCCGGGGAAGAACAGCCGCTCGGAAATGTTCAGCGAATCCAGCATATCCCGCACCCGCCACCGCAGGTTTTTGTCAATCACGTATTTCACGGTCTTCTCCGTCCGCTCATCCAGGAACTTCTCAATGTCCATTCCCGTCGGAATCACACTGAAGAAGGAATACTGGGTAATAATCCGCTCGTTGGTGCTCGGCGGCTCAATAATCACCATGGAATGGTCGCCCATGTCCTCATCATACTGTTCCAGCGTCGGCGCCAGCCCGTTCAACATCTCCACGCTGAACAGCGTGCTCTGTTCCCTTCCCACCGCCAGCCGGTATTTCTCCGGCAGGTGGGCGATCAGCTCATACATGTCAATCCGCCACACCACGCAGTCATGGGTGGTCATCGAGTTCAGGTTCTCCTCCGTCGTGGCAAAGTGCAGCGCCACCAGTGCGCTGTGGCTCCAGTCCAGCAGCCGGGTCGGAAGGCCGTTGTGCTGCCCGGTAATCATCCGGTTCCACACGCTCTGCGCCACCGTCGGATCGTCCTCAATCGCGTACTTCGCAAAATTATTCAGGATCGCCGGTTCCAGCATCTTCTGCTTGTCCTTGCAGCAGCGGCTCAGGCTCGTCCGCATCTTATAGGTGGAGTTCGGCATTCCCCGGTACAGGTATCCGCTCCGATTCCGTCCCAGCTCCGGCCGGTACTCCTGCTCGCTCAGCATGGGCATCAGGTCTTCCACTTTCTCAATCCGGATTTCCTGAATCATATTTCCCTCCAAAATAACGGTTCATACACCCTGTTTCATCCGACATTCTAACCAATATATTTTATCATAAATAGAGTATCTGCACAAACATGTGACAGAGGGACAGTCCTACTGTCACATCTTCTCTTTACTCTTCACTCGCAAATTGCCGATAAAAGTGGCGAGCGGAAGCCCGGTGTGTTTCGTTCAGGGACGTTAAGCAAACGAGAGAAGCGTCAGCCCGGTGGGCTGTCTGCAATGCAGAAGCGACTCGAGTTTGTTAGCGCGAAACGAGCGGCGAGCGCGCTCCAAGCGCGAGCAGCGACGATTGAGCGAACGTTTGCACGCCGATGCTTAGCGATTGGCGAACCGAAGGCGAAGACAGAGCTTAGAATCTGCTGCGTGCGAAACACAGCGAGAGCGTGTCCGGAATGCAAACGAGAGAAGCGACTCCCCAGTGGGGAGTGCCGAAGGCAAGCGACTCGAGTTTGTTAGCGCGAAACGAGTACAGACGCCGCTCCAAGGCATCTGTACGACGATTGAGCGAACGTTTATTCCCCAGGTTGAGGCGAAGAAAAAAATGAATAGTATGAATGGCAAACAAAAAGCAGGCATCCCCTTTTCAGGGAATGCCTGCCTTTGCTTTTGATTACTTGGTGTACTTCGGCCGCTTCACATACGTGGTGTGCAGCAGCTCGTGCGCCTTGTGGCTGTTGGGCTCGCCCAGGAACTCCTTGTACAGTACGTTGATAGAGGCGTTCTCGTGGCTCTTCCGAACAGGCTTGTTCGCGTCTTCGGTGTACAGTGCCTGGGCACGCAGCACCTTGGGATCGCATTCCATCCGCTTCTGGGCGGAGACGAAGGGCTGACCGCCGCCGGTTACGCAGCCGCCGGGGCATCCCATGATCTCGATGAAGTGGTAGGTCTTCTCGCCGTTCTTCACGCTGTCCAGCAGCTTGGCGGCGTTCGCGGTGCCGTGGGCAACGGCCACGTTCACGTCCAGGTCGCCGACCTTGATGGTCGCTTCCTTCACGCCTTCAATACCGCGGACCGCGGTGAAGTCCACCTTGTCCAGGGTCTTGCCGGTCACAACTTCGTACACGGTACGCAGGGCAGCTTCCATAACACCGCCGGTCGCGCCGAAGATGACGCCGGCGCCGGAGCTTTCGCCCAGCATGGGATCAAAGTCTTCATCCGGCAGGTTCGCGAAGTCGATGCCCGCTTCCTTGATCATCTTGGCCAGCTCGCGGGTGGTGATGACTTCGTCCACGTCCTGCATGCCGTCGTGGCCCAGCTCAGGCCGCTTGGCTTCGAACTTCTTCGCGGTGCAGGGCATCACGGAGACCACGCGGATATCCTTGGGATCGATGCCTTCCTTCTGTGCCCAGTAGCTCTTGATCATGGCGCCTTCCATTTCGTGGGGGCTCTTGCAGCTGGACAGGTTCGGGATGAAGTCCGGATAGTAGGTTTCGCAGAACTTGATCCATCCGGGAGAGCAGCTGGTGATCAGGGGCAGCACGCCGCCATTCTTCAGCCGGCCGATGAACTCGGTGCCTTCTTCCATGATGGTCAGGTCAGCAGCCCAGTCGGTGTCGAACACCTTTTCGAATCCCAGGCGGCGCAGCGCGGCGGCCATCTTGCCGGTCACAGCGGTGCCCATCGGGATGCCGAATTCCTCGCCCAGCGCGGCGCGCACGGCGGGAGCGGGCTGCACCACCACATGCTTGGTGGTGTCGCTCAGCAGGTCCCAGACCGCCTTCGTGGAGTCCTTTTCATACAGGGCGCCGGTCGGGCAGGCCGCGATACACTGGCCGCAGTTGATGCAGGCCACGTCGTTCAGCGGCTGGTCCCATGCGGAACGGATCTGGGTCTTGAAGCCGCGGCCCATGGGGCCGATCACGCCGACAGCCTGGGTCTTGTTGCAGGCGGCGACGCAGCGGCGGCACAGGATGCACTTGTTGTTGTCGCGGACGATGGACGGGCTCAGGTCGTCGATGTCGTACTGGTTCATCTTGCCCTTGTACTTATCCACGTCGTCAACGCCCAGGTCGTTGCACATCTGCTGCAGTTCGCACTTCTGGTTGCGGGGGCACTCCAGGCACTTCTTGTCGTGGTTGGAGAGCAGCAGCTCCAGGTTCACCCGGCGGGCTTCCCGGATCTTGGGCGTATTGGTCTTGACGTTCATGCCGTTGGAAACGGGCAGCACGCAGGCCGCGCCAAAAGCGCGGGCGCCGGTGTCCACGATACACATACGGCAGGCGCCGATCTGGTTGATGTCCTTCAGGTAGCACAGCGTGGGGATGTTGATCCCCGCCTTCTTGGCGGCTTCCAGAACCGTCGTGCCGGCCGGAACTTCAACACTGACGCCGTCAATCGTAAGCTTAACGAGATTTTCCATTGTGTTGTTTCCTCCTCGCGCGATTAGTTCTTGATGATAGCGCCGAACTTACATGTCGCCATGCAGTTGCCGCACTTGATGCACTTGCTGGTATCGATCACGTGGCGTTCCTTGACGTTGCCGCTGATGGCGTTCACGGGGCACTTGCGCGCGCAGGCCGTGCAGCCGCGGCAGGCGTCGGTGATCTCGTAGTTCAGCAGGGCCTGGCAGTGATGCGCCGGGCACCGCTTCTCCTTGATGTGCGCCTCATACTCATCGCGGAAGTACTTGATGGTGGAAAGCACGGGGTTCGGAGCCGTCTGGCCCAGGCCGCACAGCGCGCTGCTCTTGATGTTCTCAGCCAGCGTCTGCAGCTTCTCGATGTCGCCTTCCTCGCCCTTGCCCTGGGTGATCCGCTCGAGGATCTCCAGCATGCGGCGGGTACCGATGCGGCAGGGGGTGCACTTGCCGCAGCTCTCGTCGACCGTGAAGTCGAGGAAGAACCGGGCGATGTCCACCATACAGTTGTCTTCATCCATGACGATCATACCGCCGGAACCCATCATGGCGCCGATGGCGGTCAGGGTGTCATATTCCACGGGGGTATCCAGCAGCGCGGCCGGGATACATCCGCCGGAAGGACCGCCGGTCTGCACGGCCTTGAACTTCTTGCCGTTCGGGCAGCCGCCGCCGATGTCCTCGATGATGGTCCGCAGCGGAATACCCATGGGCACTTCCACCAGACCGGTGTTGTTGATCTTGCCGCCCAGCGCGAATACCTTCGTACCGGTGGAGCGTTCGGTACCGATGCTCTTGAACCAGTCGGCACCCTTCAGGATGATCTGGGCCACGTTGCCCAGGGTTTCCACGTTGTTGATGTTGGTGGGGCTCTCGAACAGGCCCTTCACCGCCGGGAACGGGGGCTTCGGCCGGGGCTCACCGCGCTTGCCTTCGATGGAGGCCATCAGAGCGGTTTCCTCGCCGCACACGAACGCGCCGGCGCCCAGGCGGATGTGGATGTCGAAGTTGAAGCCGGTGCCGAAGATGTTCTCGCCCAGCAGGCCGTATTCATGCGCCTGCTCGATGGCCTTCTCCAGCCGCTTCACGGCGATCGGGTACTCCGCACGGACGTAGATCCAGCCTTCGTCCGCGCCGATGGCGTAGCCGCCGATGGCCATGGCTTCGAGGATCGCGTGGGGGTCGCCCTCCAGCAGGGAGCGGTCCATGAAGGCGCCGGGGTCGCCTTCGTCCGCGTTGCAGACGAAGTACTTGTGCTCAGCCTGGCTGGCCTTCGCGAACTGCCACTTCTTGCCGGTCGGGAAGCCCGCGCCGCCGCGGCCCCGCAGGCCGGAATCCAGGATCTCCTGGATGACCTGGTCAGGGGTCATCTCGGTCAGCGCCTTGGCCAGCGCCTTGTAACCGTCAAACGCGATATATTCATCGATGTTCTCGGGATCGATCACACCGCAGTTCCGCAGCGCAACGCGCATCTGCTGCTTGTAGAACCCGATTTCGCTCAGGCTCTTCTGCACGGTGGACTCGTGGGTCTTGTGATCCACATACACCAGGCGCTGTACCCGGCGGCCCTTCAGCAGGTGCTCGGCAACGATCTCGTCCACGTCTTCAACCTTGACGCGGCTGTAGAACGTTCCTTCGGGATAAACGATAACAACGGGACCCGCTTCGCACAGTCCGAAGCAGCCCGTGCGGACCACCTTGACTTCCTTGTCAAGGCCCTTCTCCTTCAGCTGCTCCTCAAAGCGTTCAATCAGCTTCGCAGAGCCGGATGAAGAACAGCCGGTACCGCCGCAGACCAGCACATGAGAACGATAAAGCTCCATCTGGGTGTTCCTCCTCTTTGTCGTTGATTAGTCTTTCGCGGCGCCGATGGTGTATTCTTCCACCGGACGGCCGTTAACGATGTGCTCGGTTACGATCCGCGGTACCATTTCGGGGGTCACGTGGATGTAGGTTACCTTTTCCTGCCCGGGCAGGATCACGTCCAGCATGGGCTCATAGCGGCACATGCCGATGCAGCCGGTCTGGCTCACGGTCACATGCTGCAGGTTCCGCTTCTGGATTTCGTCCATGAAAGCGAGCATCACGGGACGGGCGCCGGCGGCGATACCGCAGGTGGCCATACCGATGACAACGCGGGCCGCGTTTTCATCCTTGCGCATGTTGATGTTTTCCAGTGTTCTGGCGCGGATGGCTTCCAGATCTGCCAAAGACTTCATATCAATACACCTCCAAAGATTGAATTCATTTCCTCGTCCAGCGCCTCCTTCAGCCATGCGGCTACGGAGGGCTCATTGAATGGGATATCACTCCCCAGTACCGCCCGTACCTCCCGGGTGTCGAAGGCGCCTTCGCCCTTCGGGCTTTTGCCTTCAAACCGGAAATCGGGATGCATGGGATTCGTCAGCATCAGGCTCAGCAGCGTGCCGCTGATGTCTCCCGGAGGCAGGCAGTCAATGTTGCCCGTATCCATGCTCGCGGTCAGCTTCGTGCCCTTCCCTTCCGTGCTTTCCAGGGTGAAGGTTCCGCCGGCTTTTTCGGCGTTCTCCTTCATCATCGGAATGCCCAGGCCGACCTTGCGGGTCGTCCTCGTCGTCGCGAAGGGGCTCGTCACCCGTGCGAGCAGCTCGGGGCTCATGCCCTTGCCGTCATCCTCCAGTTCCATCGTCAGCATGCCGTTGTCCGCCAGCGTCAGCCGCACCGTAACCAGGTCGGCCCCGGCGGTGATGCTGTTCTGGGCCAGATCCAGCAGATGCAGGCTCAGGTCACGCACGGTACTTGTCCAGGATGGCAGGCACCTGGTCGGGTGTCAGACGGCCGTAAACCTCTTCACCGATCATCATAACCGGGGCCAGGCCGCAGGCGCCCAGGCAGCGGGTGGCGTTCAGCGTGAACTTTCCGTCATCCGTGGTGTCGCCGGGCTGAATCTTCAGTTCTTCAGAGAGCTTATCGATAATCTTCTGGCTGCCTTTTACGTAGCAGGCGGTGCCCAGGCATACGCCGATAACGTGCTCTCCCTTGGGTTTCAGGGAAAACTGGGAATAGAAGGTGGAAACACCGTAGACTTCGGACAGGGTCACGCCCAGTCCATCCGCGATCATCTCCTGAACATCCTGGGGCACATAGCCGAAGATGTTCATGGCCTCCTGCAGGCAGGGCATCACAGCGCCGCGTTCGCCTTTGCGCTTTTCAATAACCTCCTGCAACTTTGCGTACTTTTCCTTGTTGTCAGGCATACCGTCCTTGACCTCCTTGAACTGTAATCTCTCAAACGGATCCCTGTCTGAAGGCAGACAGAAACCCGCCGTATTCCGACTATAAATAGTACCATAATTTGGACCCTTTGAAAAGCCTTTTTTCTTAGCCTTTACAAGGTTTTTGGGTTAGCTAATGCTAACCCAAGCCCTTTTCCGCCAACGCTTCGCGCCGTTACGCCTTTCCGCTCACGTAGTCGAACAGCCCGCCCAGCGAGAACCGCTCCGCCGGCAGGTCATATACCGCCTCCAGGATGTCTCCCAGGTGGTGCGCGTCGGAGGACTGCAGCCGCCGCCGGTTCCCGATCAGCTTATCGTTCACGTCCAGTTCGTTCCGCACCTCGACCACCGGGAATTCCGGCTCCGCCGGAAATAAACCCAGGTTGGTCAGCAGCCCGTGCCCGCGGTTGATGTGCGCCGGCACCGCCGCGCCCCCATGCTCCCGGATAATCCGCGTGCACTCTTCCAGGTCCAGGTCCGTCGCGCCGATCAGCAGCCGGTCCTCGATGTCCACCACCTCGTCATCGGTGTTCATCACCAGCTGGTTCCCGAAGAAGTCCGGCTTGTTCTTCATCGGCGGCAGGTGGCTGCTGAAGATCTCCCCGACCTCCACCGCCGTTTCCACGTCTTTGAAGTACCCCAGCAGGTGCACTTCCTCCTTCGTGGTAATCTCCATCCCGGGCAGGAAAATCAGCCCGTAATGGTCCGCCGCTTCCTTCACATAGGGCAGGTTCCGCCCCGTGTTGTGATCCGTCACCGCAATCGCCTGCAGGCCCTTGATATACGCCATCCCGCAGATGTTCGCCGGCGTCATGTCGTCATCCGCGCACGGACTCAGGCAGGAATGCATATGAAGATCCGCAAACATATGTCATTCCTCCCCTCATCTCAATAAATAACAATTATTTACCCGCAAGTCCGGCCGCTGCCAGCCGCGCGCAGATCTCATACGCCGTCAGCTTTGTCTGCAGCACGGTGATCCCTTCGTCCTTCGCCTTTTCCAGCGAGGGCTGCTCCATCTGGATGCCTTCGGGAATGATCACCGCCGCCATCTCCATCAGGCTCGCCACAGCGATCACGTTCATGTGCGTCTGCACCGTCACCCAGGCCATCCCCGCCGCGCCATGGGCCATCACCCAGCTCAGCAGGTCGCATGTGTACCCGCAGGAAACCTCCGCGTTCACATCCGTCTCCGGCGTCATATTCTCCGCCTCAATCAGTTCAATCATTTCCTTAACGGTCATTGGTCCTGTCCTCCATTATTCCAAACTTACCGTAATCCGTATCCTTTGTTCCTGGCAAAACGAATCAATTACGCTGTTTCACTCAACCCTGATCCTTGAGCAGGGCCGTGGGGCGCAGCCCCACCAGCATTTAATCCCCGTCTCCGTGCGAGCCTTCTCACGCACGAACCAAGTAACAGCACGGAGAAGGGGTGTAGGGGACTGCCGGCGACGACCGCCAGTGGCGGAAGTCTCGTCGGCGGCAGTCTCAGCCGAAACGAGCGATCTCCGCAGTGCGGAGTCGCGACGATTGAGGCTGCGGTGCGACCTGAAAGCCGCATAGATCAAACTATTCTCTTGTGGTCTGCGCCAGATCCACCATCTGCTGCGCCATAACGCGCAATTGTTCTTTCATCTTATGGATGCAATCCATCTTCGTTGCATCCCCCTGCACAATATCCTCCGCAAACGTCCGGCATGTGGGGCTTCCGCAGCTGCCGCAGTCAAACCCCGGCAGCTCCTTGTAGATCTTCTCAATCTGCTCCATCTTCCGGGCCGCTTCCATCAGGTCATCGTCCAGCTTCATCGCGGAGTTCGGCATAATCCGCCTGTCGTCGTACAGCTTGTACTTCGTCATCATGCCGCTGTCCACGTTCAGGTCCGCGTTCGGATCCCGGGTGCTCAGCCGCCCGATTCCGGCCCGCGCCACATAGTTGTTCTCAAAGTTCAATGGTCCGCCGACGCACCCGCCGGTGCACGCCGCGCCCTCAAAGAATTCCAGGCCCTTCAGCCGGTTATCCTCAATTTCCTCCAGCACGCGGATGCAGTTCTCGATGCCGTCCACCGCCATCGAGTTCTCCGGCATCACGGCATAGCATTCGCCGCCGCTCCGGGCCCAGCCGACGCCCAGGTCCGACGCCTGTTCCAGCGTAAGGTCCACCGGTGCATTCCGGATCTGGCTCGACAGCAGCCCGTAGATCTCCAGCACGGAGATCGCGCCGTCCACCGCGCTCGTGTCATGCCCGATCGGGTTCCTGATGGCCGTCACCTTGGCCGGGCACGGGGTGATAAAGAAGCAGCCCACTTCTTCAGGCTTCACGCCGTTCTTCCGCACGAACTCCTGCCGCGCGATCATCGCGGCAACCTCCATCGGCTGGCGCACGTCCACAATATGGTCCAGCAGGTCCGGGAAACGTACCTGGATCAGCCGTACAATCGCCGGGCAGGCGGATGAAATCACCGGCCGCGGGATGTCGGGGTTCTTCAGCCGTTCCCGGATGGCGCGGCTCACCACATCGGCGCCCCGGGCTACCTCGAACACATCGTCAAAGCCCATCTGCTTCAGCCCGTTCAGCACCTGGGAGATGCTTTTCAGGCTGGCGAACTGGC
The DNA here is from genome assembly GCA_017569285.1 of Clostridiales bacterium. NCBI lineage: Bacteria > Bacillati > Bacillota > Clostridia > Eubacteriales > Clostridiales bacterium. Next base: position 2,964,587 of record CP069419.1, on the reverse strand, counting down.
CGTACAGGCTGGGAGCCGGCAGCGCAATCTTGTATTTGAACCGGCTGATCGCGCTCAGCGGGTCCGTCACCGCGACCTTCGCGTGGTATCCGCACACCCGGATGCATTCACCGCAGTCGATGCAGCGCTCATCGATGATGTGCGCGCGTCCCCCGCGGACCCGGATCGCCTCCGTCGGGCAGCGCTTCAGGCAGTTCGTGCATCCCCTGCACTTGTCGCCTTCCAGCCGCACCGAGTGGAATCGCTTCTGTTCCATGATGAACCGCTTCCTCCATCAGTTAGATATCTTCAACACTCGTTCTGCAATCGGTAAATAACAGGCAAGCCTGGATTAAGTCGCAATCGCGAACTTCATCGTGATCGTCGTCCCAACCCCCACTTCGCTCTGGATGTCGAATTCCGTCGCGTTCCGCTTCATGTTCGGCAGTCCCATGCCGGCGCCGAATCCCAGTGTCCGGGCCTCCGCGCTCGCCGTGGAGAAGCCCTCCGTCATCGCCTGCTCAATATCCGGGATTCCCGGGCCCACGTCCTTCGAAATCAGCGTCACGTTGTCCGGGTCCACCAGCAGGGTCAGCGTTCCGCCCAGGCTGTGGATCACCAGGTTCAGCTCCACCTCGTAGCACGCCACCGACACATGCCGCAGCACCTCCGCGCTGATGCCCAGCTGCTTCAGTGTCCGCTTGATCGTGGTCGACGCCTCGCCGGCCGTGGTAAACGCACCGGCCTCCACCGGAAAGTTCTTTTCCAGAATGACCGCCATCGCGCTTACACCTCCTCTGCGGGTTTCTGCTTCGGCTTGGTGCCGGGCAGACCGTGGGTATACAGTTCGCCGCAGGCCGTGTAGGTGGTCAGCGGGCTGGATATCACCGTAATGCCGACCTCCTCCGCCATGTCCAGGATCTCCTCGCTGGGCTTCTTGCCCCGGCTGAACACAATGCACGTGATGTCCAGCATTTCGCTGGTCCGCACCACGTGGGGATTGATCAGCCCGGTAATCAGCACCGTCTTTTCCTTCACAAACGCAAGCACGTCGCTCATCAGGTCGGAGCCGCACGCCGTGTCCACACGCTCGTCCAGCCGGTCCTCCCCGACGAGTACCTCGCCGGATACAATTTTCACGACTTCCCGAATGGTCATCATGCCGCTTTCCCTCTTTCTACTCGTTCGGTTCCTTGCCGACGGACCAGCCGCGCAGCTTGTTCACGGTCCGTTCCACCGCGTCCTTGCTGTTCCCCCAGCTTTCCTTCTCATAGCGGTAGTCAAACTTTTTGATAAACCAGGAAATATCCTCCTGCATCCGGTCCATGTTCTCCGTCTGCAGCTTGGTCAGCACTTTGATGAAATCCGCCAGCTCGCGGGAGCTCAGCTCCCCGATGGCCGTCTCCAGCAGCCGTGCGCTGTGCGGCAGGCACACGCCCTTGCTGTTCTGGAAGCGGTTGCGGAAATCCGTATCGTTCTTATACAGGTGGAAGAAGGTGTGCAGGTACCGGTTCATGTTCTCTTCAATCGTCTCGCACATCAGGCAGCTGTCCGCCATCTCGTGCAGCGCTGCCGCCTGCTCCATCACGATGGTTTCCGCCCCGCGGGCCTTCCCGCCCAGCTTGCCGATCGCGCTCACGTTCTGCAGCTGCTCCGCCGCGCTGTTCAGCTTTGCGAAGGTCGCTGCCATCCGTTCCCGCGTCTCAATCGTGTGGCTTTCCAGCATCAGCGCGTGGCCCAGCCGGTTGCTCATGCCGAACAGCATCCCGTGGTGCTTCCGGCAGAATCCCTTCTTGTTCACCTGAACCCGGATATCAGGCTCCATCACGGAGGCGCCCAGGTAGCGCTCCGCCTCGCCCAGTTCCGTCTTCCGTTCCAGGGCGCACAGCAGGCACTCCCCGTCCCGTTTCATCGCGTCCCATACCGGGATTGTGTCAATATGATACTTCATTCGCTCGTTCCTTTGGCCTTATTCGAATTTTTCAACCTTCACGCCCGCCTCGGCAAACAGCTCCAGCGTAAACGCGTCCGGATATCCTTCCTTGTACACCACGCGGTTGATGCCGCTGTTGATGATCATCTTGCAGCACATCGAGCAGGGCTGGTGGGTGCAGTACAGGGTCGCCCCGTCTATGGACACGCCCAGCTTGGCCGCCTGCACAATCGCGTTCTGCTCCGCATGCACCGCGTAGCAGGTTTCCATCCGGGTACCGCTGGGAATCCCCAGCTTGTCCCGCAGGCACTCGCCCTTCTCGCGGCAGGTTTTGATGCCCGCGGGCGCGCCGTTGTACCCGGTGGTCATAATCCGTTTATCCTTCACGATCACGCAGCCGATGCTCCGCCCCGCGCGGAAACAGCTGCTCCAGCCGGCAATGGTAAACGCCATGTCCATAAACCGCTGATCCCATTTATCCATCCTGTAATCCCGCCTTTTTTCAGGTATGCGAAAAGATTCTTCCCCTCATCCGGAATATCTCAGCCCATGTTCCGGTTTGAAGTGAAGGATCTCTTTTCGTTCGATACAGTTATTATAGAGGAAACGGCTTTGTCCGTCAATCAGTCTTTCCCGTGCTCTTCCGGCCGCACCGGGTGCACCAGCCGGTCGATAAAGCTGCCCATACTGATGCCCAGCACGATCATCGCGATGGTGATCATCGCGGCGATTCCCTGGTTTCCGCCGGCGGACATATTGCCCGATCCCAGCAGGGCCATCATCCGGTACAGCCCCAGTCCCGGCACCACCGGCACCACGGCCGCCATCAGGAACACCGTGGCAATTGTCTTCATCCGCCGCGCGCAGATCTGGCCGATCACGCTGCCCACCAGCGATCCGGCAAAGATCCCGATCGGGTCCGCCAGCCCCGCAACCTGCACCAGCGCCCAGTATACCAGGTAGCTCAGCGCGGCAATCAGCCCGCACAGCAGCCAGCTCTTCTTCGGCACATGCACCAGCATGGCAAATCCCACCGTGCCGGCAAAGGATCCGGCCAGCGCCCGGATGATTCCGGTCAGTGTCTCGCTCACAGCAGCACACCTCCCGTCACCATGCGCACCAGCAGCGAAGCCATCAGTGCGCCGCCCGCAATCAGGCAGGCGGTCAGCAGCGCCTGCATCCCGTGGCTCATTCCGCTCAGCATGTCTCCCCGCACCGCGTCCTGCACCGCGTTGGTCATTGCCAGCCCGGGCACCAGGGGCATCACCGCGCCGGCAATCGTCGCCTCGGTCTGCAGCAGCCCTGTCCACGTCTGCAGCAGGTGCGGCAGCAGCGAGGTCAGGAATCCGCCCACAATCGCCGTCGCGATCCACCGCATGTGCGCCCGGTCGTTCGCCAGCGACACCAGCTGAACAATCGATGCGACCACGCCGGCCGCCGCGATGTCATACCATGTTCCGCCGAACAGCGCCGCGAATCCCGCCGCGCACAGGAATGCCGCCGGGATGCTCCATCCCTTCCGGAAGGTCCCCGGCATCTGTTCAATCTCCTGCAAGGCTTTCAGCGCATCCGCGCAGTCCATCTGCCCGGCCGAAACCATCCGGGAAATCCGGTTCGCCTCGTTCACCCGCGTCAGGTTCCTTCCCGACCGCCGCACGCGCTTGATGCTGGTTTCCAGCGTCCCTTCCGCGTTCCGGTAGCTGATAAACAGCCCCGTGGGCACAGCAAAGCTCTCCACCTCGCTGAGTCCGAACCCGCCGCCCATGCGGCAGATGGTCTCCTCCGCGCGGTAAGTCTCCCCGCCGTTTTCCATGATGATCTTCCCCGCCAGCTGCAATGCCTCCATCGGGGAAGAAAGGGTGCTTTCGGCCATACAGCCCTCCTGCTTCATTCGCCTGTAAACGTTATCTGCAGTATATCACAACAGTATACCTGCCACAAGAGCAATGTGACAAAGGGACAGCCCTACTGTCACATCTCCTCTCAGGTCGCCACGTGTCATGAAACATTGGGGACAGTCCCTATTTATACGTCTACACTTTGGTATCATGTGCTTATTCTTAGTCTTGACTGATAATTATTAAATAATTATAATATAATTGCTCTTAGAGGGATGGTGATGGCCTCATATGTTGTCGTTTGAATGGGATGAGGATAAAAACAGGATCAATCAGAAAAAGCATAAAGTATCGTTCGAAGAAGCCAAAACTGTTTTTTATGATGAACGTGCACTGGTGATTGATGATCCGGAGCATTCTCAGGAAGAAGAAAGATTCATTATTCTCGGAATGAGTGCCAGGGCAAATCTGTTGATCGTCTGTCATTGCTATCGATCATCAGACAGCATAATTCGGATTATCTCCGCACGAAAGGCCACAAAGACAGAATCTTCCTTCTACGGCTGAAAGGAGTGAAAGGCAATGAAAGAAGAATACGATTTTTCCAATGCTCGGCCGAATCCATATGCAAAAAAGCTGAAAAGCCAGATAACCATCAATCTGGATGTGGAAACAATTAATTATTTCAAAGAACAGGCCGTAACCAGCGGTATCCCTTATCAGACTCTGATCAATCTGTATCTCGGCGATTGCGCCAGAAACAAACGCCAGCTCAGACTTGCCTGGGAGTAACAATGAACCGTTCTCCAATTTAAGCGTGGCCGGAAGGTTTCCCCTCCCGGCCACGCTTTTTTGCTTCATTCTTCCCCAAACACCTGTTCAATGCTCAGGATTTCTTCCCCCTGTTCCGCCTTGGGCCCGAAGTATTTCTCCATTTCGGCATCGCTCAGTTCGAAGTACTCCTGCACAAATCCGTACAGCAGGTTCGGCCGCTTGGTCATGGTATTGTGCATCCGGACCACTCGTTTCTGCCAGTATCTCCATGCCTCATCCGGATCCGTCGGAACATCCGAAATCACGTATTTGTCATAGTAAGGCGCCCAGCGGTCAATATGCGCCCGCATGTCCGGCATAATCCACGCCACGCACGCGTCCAGTTCCTTCCGCATGGTCTCCGTATTCAGCGTCCGGTACAGGTTCCCCAGCTTTTCGAGGAACCGTTCCCTGTATGTGTCCGCCTCCAGGATTTTCCGGAAAACGGTGTTGTCAAGCTCCTGCACACCCATTCCTTCCTCCTGCAGGTAAAGCTTCACGGAATTGTAATCCGAAGCGAACAGACCGTAATGGAGCCGGTAAAGCGCGCACTTCCATTTGCCTCCCGGCACCTGGTAATACCGCAGTCCCGTCCCAACGTCGCTGTTCCCGTAATATACAGCAACAGCCAGCCAGTCGAGGAAGCTTTCGGTATCAACCTGTTCCTCCAGGTACGCGAGATCCTCCGGATTCTCCCCCGGCTTTTTCCCTTTCAGTTCGCGCACCATTTCCCTGAATCCCCGGTTGTCCCCGTGTTCAATGTAACCACTGATCGTCAGGATGTTAATGCTGTCCGCTTCCTCTTCCGGCAGTCCCTCATGATGGGCCATCGTGTATTGGTCCATGGTTTCCCGCATGTTGTAGATGCCCTGGTATTCGTTGTTGATATACACGTTCACCGGCCGCCATGCCAGGGTCAGCAGGCCGGTATCCAGGTACCGCTCCACCATTCGGTGCTGCACCGGGTCGGCCACACGGGTAAACATGCTGTCTCCGTCCGCGTTGCTCAGCAGGAAGGACCGGTAGGAAGGATACGGCCGGTCGTCAAACAGGGCGTATTCAAACGTCCCTTCCGCCGCAGTAATCTGCAGGGCCTTCTGCGGCATGTCCAGGCCGTAGTCGCCCCCGCCCAGTTGCAGCCGGACCGCCTGCTGGAATCCGGTTCCTTTCTCCCCGGAAGTATAGGTCATTTCCCCGTCCAGCGTGGTGCCATGGTCATAATGCCAGCGGTATACCGTTCCCTGGAACGGCAGCTGTCCGGGCTTTTTCACAACGTCCTCCCCGGTCGCCAGCAGCCCGTTCTCCGGGTCATACAGCAGCGCCGGATCCACGTACAGGTCCACCCGGTCCAGCGGAACATCGGCAGCCGCTTCCTTCCCGTCCGGTGTGCCCGCGGGCACCACAGCCGCCATCCCGGGCATCTCCTCCGGCTGCATGGCAGGCGTGCTTTTCACCTCATCCGGCTGGTTGGCCCCGTTCATCCATAGTCCGATACAGGCGGCCAGGATCACCATCGCGCATGCCGCTGCCAGCGGCCGGATCCATCCCTGCCATCCCGTTTTCCGTCTTCCCGCAGGAAACACCCTCGTTTTTCCATATGCGATTGTCATATTTTCATCCTCCGTCGGGATCCTTTCCAGGATCTCTTTCTCCTGGGAAGGAAGCCCGTCGAGGAAGGCAGTCTTCTCCGTTACTGCCCGACGAATCCGCTTTTCCGCTTCATGTTCATTCATCGCCGTCTGTGCTCCCTTCCAGTTCGTCTTTCAGTCGGACACGGGCTTCCCCGCATCGCCTGGATACCGCTGAAGGAGTGATGCCGAGAATCCCGGCCGTCTCATGGATGTCAAACCCGTATACATACCGCAGCGTAACCGCTTCCCGCAGTTTCACCGGCAGGTTCATCACTGCCTCGCCCAGGCCGCCCCGCGCCTCATCCGGCGCTTCCGCCGTCCGGCGCACGTCCTCCGGCTGCACCCGGCGGTCGGTATGGATCATCCACGGGCTGCGCAGCACGTCCCGGCATACATTCACCGCGATCCGCGCCAGCCAGCTCTTTGCCTTGCTGTCATCCTTCAGCTGGTTCATGTGGAGGTAAGCTTTCAGGAACGTTTCCTGCACCGCGTCTTTGGCCTGTTCCGTATCCCGCAGGTACACGTAGCATATCCGCAGGATATCCTTTTCATACCGGCGCACCAGCTCGGTCAGGCGTTCCCTGTTCGTAGAATCCGGGCCCTGGATTCCAGTCACGCGCTTCACCTCCTCCATAAATATAGACGGAATGGGATGGGTCATATTTGAGGTAACGGAAAAATCTTTTTCAGGTAAATCGAACGCAGGGACGGTTCCTTTCGTTCGATTTTTGAATCCATTCTACCTTCTTGACGGCAACATGGATTATTCACATAATATATGGAATGGAGGGACGGTCTTTTTCGTTCCATGTCGGTTGCCGCAAGCGAAAACCCGGGGTGTTTCGTCCCGGGACGTTATGGAGCACGCCAGTTCTTAGCGATTGGCGAGCGTAGGCGCAAACGAGAGAAGCGTCTCCCCAGTGGGGAGTGCCAAAGGCAAGCGACTCGAATTTGTTAGCGCGAAAGGGAGAATGAAACCCGCTCCAAGGGTTTCAGGCGACCATTGAGCGAACGGTTGACAGAGCTTAGAATCTGCTGCGTGCGGAATACAGGCGCGAGCCGTGTCCCGGAACGGAATTCTCCGGGTTGAAGCGTACAATGGAATTATTTCTCTTCATTTAGCTCTGGCCCATTCCCCGCACGGACTCGAACCTATGGTCACAATTCGCAATAGGCTTTCGGCTTCGCTCTTCGCTTGCCGGAAGCCTTTGCTCATTGAACCTCCTCCCGCCCCGCAACCTCAATCTGCGCGACTCCACACCCGTGGAGATCGCTTGTTTCGGTTGAACTCACCTCTGACGAAATTTCCGCCACTGGCGGTCGTCAGAGGTTCGTCCACTGGCGCGGCGGGATCCGGTTCACTCCGGATCTTCCAGATTCCGCACCTTCAATAGTCGCGACTCCACAACCGTGGAGATCGCTCCTTTTCAGGTGAGAACCCATTTGATGAAATTCCCGCCACCGGCGGTCATCAAATGGGTTCCCTCCGTGCCCTAGGTTCGAGGTCCGTTTGGGGCATACAGAAAAAACAGACCCTCGAGGGGTCTGTTTTTTCTGTGTGGCTCAAATAGGACTCGAACCTATGGTGCGCAACCTCAATAGTCGCGGCTCTCCACTGGAGAGGCCGCTCCTTTTCGGTTGAGAAGAAATTTGATGAAATTTCCGCCACTGGCGGTCATCAAATTTCTTCCACTCCGGATCTTCCAGATCCTCCGTGCCATAGGATCAAGTCCTTATCGAATTACATAAGAAAACCGGATCCTCAAGGGATCCGGTTTTCTTATGTGGCTCAAATAGGACTCGAACCTATGACACTCCGGGTATGAACCGAATGCTCTAGCCAACTGAGCTATTGAGCCATGTGGTTGCGGGGGAAGGATTTGAACCTCCGACCTCCGGGTTATGAGCCCGACGAGCTGCCAGCTGCTCCACCCCGCGTCACTGTCCGCCTTTTCAAGCGGCAAGGGATATAATACAGGACACGTCCGGAAAAGTCAAGCACAAAAAGGAAAAAAATCCGGCGGAGTTTCCTCCGCCGGAATGAATTGCCTTCTGGGGATTACTGGGCGGCAGCCACCTTAATGATGTGGGGCTGTACGCCTTCGTACCAGTACAGGAAGCCTTCCGCGTCGATCACGTCGCCAACCTTCAGGCCTTCAACCGCCTTGTACACTTCGGTGTCCTGCCCGCACAGGTAGGATTCCACCACGAACGTATAGGTCGCGTCATTCACCGTCACGTCGAAGTACAGGTCGTCGCCCTGTTGTCCGGCGCCGTTCCACTTGTACAGGAACGCCGCGTCATTGCCTTCCGCATCCTTCTTCGCCGCAACCGTCAGGCCCTTGAACGCCACCAGCGCGTTCTGCTTGTTGATCAGTTCTTCCGTCCCCAGCAGCGCGGTCACGTCTTCCGGCTCGGCCTTGAAGCCTTCACCTTCCACGAATTCGAATGTCGCGTCGGTGATTTCCACTTCGCCGCTCCACGCGCTCTTGAAGCCCTTCACCTTGATCTTCGCACCGGGAACCAGCTTCTCAGCATCTTCCTTGGAGCAGTTCATCTCATAGATGAAGTAAGCGCCGTCTTCGCTCTGGCCGTAAACGGTGATCTTGCCGACGCCGTCCTTTTCCCACCAGGCCTGCGTTGCCTGAACGGTCGTCTCGATCACCACTTCGGTGTCCAGCTCGGCAGCAACATACGCCGCATGGTCCATCACAGCGATTTCTCCCACGGCTTCTTCCGCAGTTTCGACCGCCTCTTCAACCTTTTCCTCTACAGCCTCGGCAGCTTCTTCAACCTTTTCCTCGACGGTCTCGGTTGCTTCCTCGACGGCTTCGGTCGCGGTTTCCTTTACTTCTTCGGCCGCTTCCTTGACTTCCTCAACCTTCTCGGTGGCAGCGTCTTTCACTTCTTCAGTCTTATCGGTTACAGCTTCCTTGACTTCTTCCACCTTTTCGGTAGCAGCAGCCGCGGCGTCGGCAATCTGCTTTTCCAGGTCGCCGGCCTTGGTCTTCCAGGTTTCCAGTTCATCCTGGACCGCCTTCAGGGCCTTCTCGCCTTCAGCTTTGGCATCTTCCACGGCCTTTTCGCCGGCAGCCTTCGCGTCGGCCAGGGCCTTTTCGCCTTCAGCCTTGGCATTGGCCAGGGCTTCCTGCGCTTCAGCCAGGGCCTTTTCGCCGGCTTCCTGCGCTTCAGCCAGGGCCTTTTCACCGGCTTCCTTCGCGTCGGCCAGGGCCTTCTCGCCTTCAGCCTTCACATCAGCCAGGGCCTTGTCCGCTTCAGCCTTCGCGTTGGCAACGGCGTCTTCCACAGCCTTGGTGGTCGCGGCATCCGCGTCTACCTTGGCAGCAGCCAGGGCGTCTTCAACAGCCTTGTTGGTGGCTTCTTCCGCTTCCTGCTTCGCGGCGGCAACCGCGCTGTCCAGGTCAATCTTGCCCTGGTCGGCTGCGGACTTCACAACCGTGTTCAGCTCATCCACTTTGGCCTGCAGGTCATTCTTCTCGTTGTTTCCGGTGATGAAAAGGATACCGAAAACGATTGCCAGCACCGCCAGCAGGGCGATAACCACTGTACTCTTCTTCATGTCGAGTTCCTCCTATTTAGTTGACGGATTTGTCCGGTCCGGACAGGACTGAACCTTTTATGCTATTGTAACACAGATGGGAGAATATGAACAGACAATTTTATTTACTTTTTCCGATAGCCGGCCATAGCTTCCGTATATGTCCGTCAGCCGTTCGGCACCATGTAAATCACCGCTTCGGGGTTCTCAAACACCACCGTGTAGTTCCGCCGCAGCGCTTCCTCGTCCACGTCGTAATTGCTCCGCTCGTAGGAGGACACGTAGATATACGATACGTCGTAGTCCGCCAGCACCCCGGCGTACTCCTCCGGATCTTCATAGAACTCCCGGATGTCCCAGTCCCGGTCGGTTGTGTTGATGCCGTGCCAGTACAGCCACAGGTCCGGCCCGCACACGATCGTCTTCCCCGCGATGGAAAGCACGGGGTTCAGGTGCTGCCGCCCGGTCAGGTACACGGCGTCGGCCGGCGTCTCGTCCCGGGCAAACTCGCCCGCTTCCACGGAATACCGGCTGAACGCCATATAGTCGGATACGCATTCCCGCCACACGGTCAGTCCCGCGCTCAGGAACGTCACCACCGCGCAGAGCACCGCCAGCGCCGTGCGTCCCCGCATGCCCTTCAGCTTTTCCCACACCGTGCAGCACCAGTCGGCCACAATCATGCAGCCCAGCAGCCACGCCAGGTAGAACAGTTTGTTGTTGTCGTACTCATTTGGCTGGAAGCGCACCAGCTCCGCCGCCAGGATAATCGGCAGCATCATCGCGAACAGCCGCCGGTTCCGCGGTTTCTTCTCAAACAGCGCCAGGATCAGCGCGATAAACGGCAGCCCGATGTTCTTGATGTAGAACCACAGGTACAGGTCCCGCATCCCGGCCCCGTTCGGATTGTTCACCCAGTTGAACTGCAGCTTCAGGAAGCTTCCCTGCGCATCCCCGCTCAGCGCCTGCCGGAACGTGAAGAAGATGAGCTGCGGCGCGGCCAGCGCGGCGGCAATCAGGCCGTATACCGCGTACCGGAGCAGGATCTGCCACCGGCTCCGCCGCTCCATCATTGCCTTCGGATCCCCGTGGATCAGGTCATACGCCATCGCGCCAATGGACATCAGTCCCAGCGCCAGGAAGCTGTGCGTGTGGATCAGCGGCAGCGCGCCGCCCCATACCGCCAGCAGGATCAGTGCGCGTCCGCCGTCCTTCCGGTCCATCTTGCGCGGCCGCAGCGCCGCGTCCAGCAGGTAGATGCACGGGAACACCATGCAGTATCCGCCCAGCAGGGTCCGCTGCGGCACCATCATGTCGCAGATCATGTTGCTCCAGCGCAGGTTGTTCGGATCCGGCTGGTTTGTCGGCGTCTTGTAGTATCCCGTCAGGATGTTCTCAATCCGTTCCCATACGGTCGCGAAATACCCCTGCCCGGCGTTCCCGCCGGCCATGTCAAAGTCGTACAGGAAGCCCAGCCCGCCGTTGAGGAAGAACAGCAGCGCCGCCAGCACCACGGCCTTCCCGCCCGCGGTCATCTCCCGCGCAAGCACCATCACACCCATGTAGCACAGCGCCATCATCAGCGCCGCGGGCACGATCGTCGCCGCCTGCAGGCTCATTCCCAGCAGGTACAGCGTGGAGCTCAGCGAGTCCGTCAGGAAGGGATAGCTCAGCCGGGCTCCCGGGAAAAACGGATAGTCCGCCGGAAATTTCTTCCCCGGCAGGTTCGTGATAAAGCTCAGGTGCATCGGCAGGTCGCCGTAGGTGCTCTGCCCCACGTTCCAGTTCCCCGCGCCATCCACGCGCATCACATGCGTATACTGCAGGAAAATGCCCAGCACCGTCAGCGGAATCCCCACCCACAGCATCTGCTTCAGCAGGCGGCTTTCCTCCGCGTCCCATTTCGCCGCTTCCCGCTTGTCGCGCAGCAGGAAGCACACCAGCGTGATCACCAGGGAAACCAGCGCCGCCGCCATATGCGCCAGCCCCGTAAAGTCCAGGAAAAACGCGCACAGCGCCGGCAGCCACATTTCCTCCAGCAGGCCCAGGCACAGTCCGATCCACAGCCGGTTCAGCGGCCGGTGGCGCGGCAGCAGGAACTGTGCCGTCATCACCCCGTAGATCAGAAACATCAGCATATATGCCGTCGCCGCAATCATCCTGTCCTCCGCCTGCTTTCCAACAATATCAGTTTACGGGGTCCTCCCCGTCCAGGATCTCCATCAGCCGCCGCATCCGGTGGTTCACGCCGCTCTTGCCCACCGGGGGATCCATCAGTTCCCCAAGCTCCTTCAGGCTCATCTCGGGATTGTCCAGCCGCAGCCGGGCAATCTCCTGCAGCCCCGGCGGCAGCGTAAACAGCCCCTGCTTCAGCGAGATCCTCCGGATCGCGTCCGCTTGCTTCTGCGCGGCCGCCAGCATCTTGTCGCCGTTGTGCTCGTCGCAGTTGGCCGCCCGGGTCGCTGCGGCCTTCACCTGCTTGCCCACGCGGATGGTTTCCATGTCCAGCACGCTCTGCCCGGCGCCCATCAGCGCCAGCATATCCGCGATGTGCTGCGCGCCCTTCAGGTAGATCACCTGGGTGCCCTTCCGCTCATAGTCGCGGTAGGGCATCTCGCATTTCTCCAGCAGCTTTTCCAGCGTCCGCGGCAGCTGCTCGTCCTCCGCCTTCCACTCGAAGTGGTATCCCTTCTCCGGGTTGGTCATCGTGCCGGCCCCCAGGTATGCCCCGCGCAGGAACGCCCGCCGGCAGCACTGCCGCGTCATCGGGTGCCGCGGCGCCATCCGCTTCAGGTGCATCTGGCCGTCCTCGTCCGTCTCCGCCATGTGCAGCGCGTTCAGCAGCGTGTTCGCGTCCTCGCCCGTCAGGGAAAGAACGCACGTCTTCCGCCCGCCCATCCGCGCCGTCTGCGTAAAGTGCAGCGTCGGATTCACGTTCAGCCGTTTTTTCAGCAGCATCAGAAGTCTCCGGGCCGTCCCGGCGTCATCCAGCCGGTAGCTGATGGAAATCCATCCGCCGCCGCGGAACGCCAGGTGCCCGGAGGTCATCGTCAGTGCCGATATTTCGCTCAGCATGCAGCAGGCCTTTCCCAGCGGCAGGCGGATCAGCTCCGCCTTCACCTTCGCGGAAAAGCTCTGCCGGGTGTCTGTCTTCATGTCTCGCCATCCTCAACCGGCGTTGTCCACCGCGCCTGCTCCAGCAGCAGGTCCCGGTGGCTGATTTCGGTCGGCAGCCCCATTTCATCCCGCAGGTACTTCCCGATCGCCTCCGCGATCGCCACGCTGCGGTGCGCGCCGCCGGTACACCCGACCGCGATCACGATTCGGTGCTTGCCTTCGTCCTTATAGTGCGGGATCAGGAAGGACAGCATATCCTTCCATTTTTCCATAAATTCCTTCGTTACCGGGTGTCCCATCACGAACTCGCGCACGTCGTCGTCCAGCCCGCTGTGGCGGCACAGGGCATCGATATAGAACGGGTTCGGCAGGAACCGCACGTCCACCACCAGGTCTGCCTGCCGCGGCAGCCCGCGCTTGAACCCGAAGCTCAGCACCTCGGCGCGCATCGGCGCCTCGTCCGCGTTCAGGTTGCCCAGCGTCTTTTCCAGCGTGCGCCGCAGGCTCCGGGATGTCAGGTTCGTCGTGTCGATCACGTAGTTCGCCGTTTCCCGCAGGGGCTGCAGGCGGTTCCGCTCCTCGGCAATCGCCTGGGTCAGCGTCATGCCCTCCTGGCTCAGCGGGTGGTCCCGCCGCGTTTCCTTGTACCGGTTCAGGATGGTCTCCTCGCTGGCCTCCATGAAGATCGTCTCAATCGGATGTCCCAGCTGTACCAGCTCCCGGATCATATGGGCCACCGCCGCCGCGTCGAAAAACTCGCCGCTGCGCGCGTCCACCGCGATCGTCACCGTCTGGGTCCGGGTATGCGCCGCATCGAAAGCCTCGATCAGGCGCGGCAGCATCATCGGCGGAATATTGTCCATGCAGAAGCTGCCCCGGTCCTCCAGGTAGCGGACGCATGCCGTTTTTCCCGCGCCGCTCAGTCCCGTAACGATCAGGTATTTCATTTTCCCTTAAGCCTCCTCGCCCAGTACGCGGATCTCGGGCTCCAGGTGCACCCCGGCCCGCTCTTCCACAATCGACTGCACCTTGTCCATCAGCGCCTTGAAATCCGCGCTGCTGCTCCCGGTGTTCACCAGGAAGCCCGCGTGCTTCATGCTCACCATCGCGTCGCCGATGCTGTATCCCTTCAGGCCGCACTGGTCAATCAGCGCCGAGGCAAAGTAGCCTTCCGGCCGCTTGAAGGTGCTTCCCGCGCTCGGCACGTCCAGCGGCTGCTTCTCCGCCCGCTTCGCGTTCAGTTCGCTCATCTTCGCCCGGATCTCCGCCGGGTCGCCTTCCTGCAGGTCAAACGTCACCTCAGTCACCACCAGGTCCGTCCCCTGGATCAGGCTCGTCCGGTAGCCGAAGCGCATTTCCTCCGCCGCCATCGAAACGCGCGTCCCGTTCGGATACACGCCGTTCACCCGCGTCACCACCTGCGCCATCTCGCCGTCGTAAGCCCCGGCGTTCATCGTCACGCCGCCGCCCACGGTTCCGGGAATCCCGCTGGCAAATTCCAGCCCGGTCAGCCCGGCCTCCGCGGCCGCCATCGCCACGGTGCCCAGCATGGCCCCCGCCTGCGCGACAATCCGCGTGCCCTCCACCCGGATGGCCCGCATGTTCTTCTCCACCCGGATCACAACGCCCCGGATGCCGCCGTCCAGCACCAGCAGGTTGCTCCCGTGGCCGATCACGGTCACAGTCAGCCCGGCCTCCCTGGCCTCGGCGAAAATCTCCGTAATTTCCTCCCCGCTCCGCGGGAAAACCAGCCAGTCCGCCGGTCCGCCCAGCCGCAGGGTTGTATATTGTCTCATCTCCGCATTGCGGATTGCGTCAAATCTTTCAAACATAAGCCCGGTAATACCTCTTCCGTTTCTTCCTGAGGGAAAAACTTTCCCTCATAATAAGTATGAACAACGATGCTTTTTTTGTCAAGGAAGACAGGAACGGAGGGACGGTCTTTTTCGTTCCAGGTGCTTGCCAGCGAGCGAAAGCGAGCGATGAATCTCCGTACTCTCCTTCGTTTTGACGTTTGCCATTCCCCTGCCGCTGTGGTATCATTTTCCCGATTTCTGCGGGGAGGGATATCATGCGCCTGACAACCTTGTGCCATGTGGAAAAGGACGGCCGCTGGCTGATGATGCACCGCGTCAAAAAGGACGCGGATGAAAACGCCGGCAAATGGATCGGTCTCGGCGGCCACCTGGAGGAAAACGAATCCCCCGAGGAATGCGTCCTGCGGGAAATCTGCGAGGAAGCCGGCCTGGAGGTCACAGATCTCCGCCTGCGCGGAATCATCACCTTCATCCTGCCGGACTGGGGCAACGAACTCACCTTCCTCTACACCGCCCGCACCGAAACGGAAACCCTGCCCGAATGCACCGAGGGCGAACTGAAATGGATCCCCCTGGAGGAGGTTCTCTCCCTGTCCCTCTGGGAAGGCGACCGCGTCTTCATCCCCCTTCTCCTCACCCGGGAGGACTGCTTCTCCGTCAAGCTGGAATACGCCCCGGGCGGTGAGCTTCTCCGCGCCGTGGTGGACGGAAAGGAGCTCCTGTAAATCAACATCAAAACAGCCGGCATTCCGCCGGCTGTTTTTGCTTGCCCTGCTGAAACTCAGCAGCACAGTTTCCGGATCAGGCCCAGGATCCGCGCGCAGCATGCATCCAGGTCTTTGATATCCAGGCTCTGGTCGTTCTCTTCCTTCACCGCCCCGATGATCTCCCGGATATCGCTTTCCAGCCCGGGCATCGTCAGGTCGTTACCGGCCGCCACGCACTTCGCGGCGGAAGACCCGCCCTCGAAGTTCGTCGTCGTCCAGTCGGTCATGATCAGTCCCTGGAAGCCCCACTCCCCGCGGGCCGCCACGGTGCACAGGTCGCGGCTGTTCGCGGTGTGCACGCCGTTGATCTTGTTGTAGGAGGTCATGATCGCATGGGGCTGCGCCTCGCGCACGGCGATCTCGAAGCCCTTCAGGTAGATTTCCCGCAGCGCCCGCTCGCTCACAATGCTCGATACGCCGCGCCGGTTGTCCTCCTGGTTGTTGCACGCGAAATGCTTGATGGTCACCGCCGCGCCGGGCACTGCCTGCACGCCGCGGGTAATCGCCGCCGCGATCTTTCCGGCAACCAGCGGATCCTCGGAATAATACTCAAAGCTCCGGCCGCACAGCGGGTTCCGTTTGATGTTCATGCCGGGCGCCAGCCACCAGGTCACGCCAAACTCTTCCATCTCGCGGGCGATCACGCCGCCGATCTCCTCCAGCGCGTCCGTGTCAAACGTCTGCGCCAGCACCATGCCCACCGGGATGGCCGTGCAGTACTGGTAGTACGCTTCCGTTCCCTCGTGGCGGATCTCTTCTTTGAAAATCCGGGCCAGGAAGCCTTCCGCGCGGTCCGCGTGGAAGATCTTTCCGTCCTTCACCTCATACCGGTGCTCAATGCGGATGCCCGCCGGGCCGTCCGCCAGGATGCTCGTGGGAATACCGTATTTCTTCAGCACCGGCGTGGTTTCCGCCGCCGCCCCGGGCACCGTCACGCCCGCGTCGCCGATGAACGACACTTCGCCGTGGGTGGGCCGCCCGCATACCAGGCACGCCTTCTCTTCCAGCGTCAGCTTCTCCACCAGGGGATCCTTCGGCTCCGGCAGGTTCGCCGGCGCGGTATACTTTGCCAACGCTTCCGCCGCCGCATCGTCGATGGCAATCACCGGCAGCCCTGCAGCAAACAGCCCGGCCAATTCATCCGCCCAGCGCTTGTCCGCCTCGTCCTCCGGCTTCTTCTCCGGCAGCGCATCCAGCAGCGGGCAGATCCGGTGCTGCTTCGCGCCCCAGATGGTTTCCTTCACGGTCAGCGTTCCGGCCGCCATGTAGTTCGCGGCGTCCGTGCCGATCAGCAGGCGGTATTCGCCCGCGTCCATGAAATACGCGGATTTGCCCGCGTGCCATGCGGCCAGGTACGGCAGGCAGGCTTCAATCTTCAGCTCGGTGCTTTCCCCGGGCTGCAGCTCCTTCGTCTTGGCAAATCCGGCCAGCTTTTTCCGTTCCTTCTTCCGCAGGCCTTCCGGGCACGCCGCAAACAGCAGCACGGAGGTCCGCCCCGCCCGGTCGCCGGTGTTCTCCACCTTCACGGTCACAACAGCCTTCCCGCCGTTCAGTTCCACGCCCGCCGGGGAAATTCCGAACGTCGTATAGCTCAGCCCGTATCCGAAGGGATACCGCGGCTTCTTCTCAAACGCGTCAAACCAGCGGTAGCCAACGTAGATGCCTTCCTTGTACTTTTCCTCCTGCAGGTTGCCGCCCACGTTGGAGTACATGTCCGCGCAGGGATAATCCTCATACGCCATGCCCCAGGTCTCGGCCAGCCGGCCGCTCGGGTTCACCTTGCCCAGCAGGATGTCCGCCAGCACGTTGCCGCCTTCCATGCCCGCCTGGCCCAGCAGTATCAGCGCGGAAACCGGATACCGGTCCATGAATCCCAGGTCGATCACGCCGCCCATGTTCAGCACCACGATCACCCGGCTGTACGCCGAGCATACCTCGCCCAGCTCGCGCTCTTCAATCTCGCTCAGCAGGTAGTCCCCGGCCACGGGATGCCGGTCAGCGCCTTCGCCCGCGATCCGGCTGATCACGTAGATCGCCGTATCGGTATCGCCCTCGTGCATGATGTGCGGCCCTTCCGGGATCTTCTTCGGCGTGCTCACAAATGCTTCCCACATGCCGTCGAATTTCCCCGGCACGATCTTCGCGCGGACGGCCTCTTTCCACTCCTCAAAGGCCCGGTCATACGCCGCGTCCAGCGCGTCCAGCCAGCCCTTGCTCACAATCTTCATTCCGGCGCTCTCCAGCCCTTCGCAGATGGAGACGCCCGGCCGGCAGTTCACCTCGCCGGATCCGGTTCCGCCCGTAATCGTATGCCGTGCGCCTGCGCCGTACAGCGCCACGCCCGTATACTCCTGCAGCGGCAGCACGCCGTTGTTCTTCAGCAGCACCACACCGCCCGCCGCCACGCGGCGCGCGATCTCCCGGTGTTTGATCTCCCGGGGCGTAATTTCCGCAGATGCAGTCCCGCTGAATCCGTTCTTCAGTTTCATTCTCCTGGTTCCTCCAAATTCAATTTTCAAAAAAATAAAAAAACGTTTTCATCTGAGCCTTCGGCCATTATATCGAACAAAAGCTTTTTTGGCAAGGTTATGAAACATTCAGGACAGTCCCCTTCATTTCATTGTATCCAGTATTCTTGCTGGTGTTTTCCTGTTCTCTGCGTTAAAATATCTTTTATCCGATAAATGGAGGCTACATATCATATGCTGTCTTTTGAAAGCGATTACATCGCCGGCGCCCATCCGGATATCCTGCGCCGCCTGGCAGAAACCAACCTCGAGCCCCTGCCCGGCTACGGCACAGATAAATACTGCGACAGCGCGAAGGAAAAAATCCGCGCAGCCGTCGGCTGCCCGGAAGCGGACGTGGAGTTTCTCTCCGGCGGCACCCAGACCAACGCGCTCATCATCGCCGCCATGCTCCCTGCCTGGTGCGGCGTCATCTCGGCCGAAACCGGCCATATCAACGCCCATGAAGCCGGCGCCGTGGAATACACCGGCCATAAGGTGATTTCCCTTCCGCAGCAGGAAGGCAAAATCAATTCCACGGACCTGTCCTCCTGGCTCTCCGCCTTCCACGGGGATGAAAACCGGGAGCACATGGTCTGGCCCGGTATGGTCTACCTCTCCTGGCCCACCGAATACGGCACCCTGTATTCAAAGGCGGAACTGGAAGCCATCTCCGCCCTCTGCAAACAGTATAACCTTTCCCTCTTCATCGACGGCGCCCGCTTGGGCTACGGCCTGGCCAGCCCCGCCGCGGATCTCACCCTGCCGGAGCTTGCCTCCCTCTGCGATGTCTTCTACATCGGCGGCACCAAGGTCGGCGCCCTCTGCGGTGAGGCCGTCGTTTTCCCGAAAGGCAACAAGCCCCCGCATTTCATGAACACCGTCAAGCAGCACGGCGCGCTCCTGGCCAAGGGCCGCCTCCTGGGCATCCAGTTCGACACCCTCTTCACGGATGATCTCTACTTCCGCATCAGCCGCCACGCCATCGCCCTGGCGGAAGAGCTGAAGAAGGTCTTCCTGGACTGCGGCATCCCCTTCGCGCTCAGTTCCCCCACCAACCAGCAGTTCGTCATCCTGGAGAACTCCCGCCTGGAGGCCCTCCGGGAGAAGGTCCGCTTCAGCTTCTGGGAGAAGTATGACGATACGCACACCGTTGTCCGTTTCGCCACCGGCTGGTCAACAACTGAAGAAGATATCTCCGCTCTGCGGGATATCCTGCTCAGCTGTTAACTCTTCACTTCGCCAATAACAGGCAAGCCGCATCCGTTGACCTGCCTGCACCCATCCGCTACAATAAAAGTACTTCCGGAAAGGAGAATAAAACCCTATGAAAGCACCTTTTTCCCCGTACCTCACCGGTATCGCCCCGGGGCTCAAACAGCTGATCGCCCTGCTGCGCCGCCGGTATGATTACGTCAGCGTCCTGTCCACGGACTCTGTCGGTTTCACCGTCCGCATCAGCCAGCGCTACAAGGGCGTCGCCCGCGACACCCGCACCACCGAGCGCGGCACCGTCGTCCGCGTGTACAAGGACGGCCTGTATTCCGAGGCCGCCTTCACCGGCTTCAACCCGGCGGACCCGGAAGGTGCCTGCGCCTCCCTCACCGCCTCGCTGGACGCCCAGCTGGAGCTCCTGCGGGAAACCGGCACCGCCGTGTATGAAACCGCCGCCCTGCCGGATGAACCGCAAACCATCTTCGTGGAGATGGAAACCGGCCGCCTGCCGGAGGAGGAAGACCTCGCCGACCTCGTCACCCGCCTTTCCGAGGTTTCGGACAAGGCCGTTGCGCAGAATGGTGAGCTGCTGGACTGCAACATCTCCGCCACCTCGACCCACATCTGCAAGATGTTCCTCACGGAGCACCGCGACCTGCGCCAGAGCTACGTGCAGAGCGAAGGCTCCGTCATGATGCTCGCCATGCGCAACGGCCGCAATGAGATGTCCCATTCCGGCATTTCCGGCCGCGAGGGCCCGGAACTCTTCGACCGCCTCGGCGATGAGTCCCCCAAGGTCCTGAAGGTCGTCGGCGAGCTGCTCTCCGCGGACCGCGTCGTCCCCGGCGAGTATGACGTCATCACCAGCCCGGAGGTTTCCGGCCTCATCGCCCACGAAGCCTTCGGCCACGGCGTGGAAATGGATATGTTCGTCAAAGGCCGCGCCCTCGGCGCCGAATACATCGGCAAGCGCGTCGGCTCCGACAACGTCACCATGCACGAGGGCGCCCTCTGTGCCGACAGCGTCACCGGCTATGCCTTTGATGACGAAGGCACCCCCGCCGGCGACGTCATCGAAATCGAAAACGGCATCCTGCGCACCGGCATCTGCGATGCCCTCAGCGCCCTGCGCCTCGGCATTCAGCCCACCGGCAACGGCAAACGCGAGAACTTCGCCCACAAGGTCTACACCCGCATGACCAACACCCTCTTCGATTCCGGCTCCAGCACCCTGGAGGAGATGATCGCCTCCATCTCCAAGGGCTACCTCCTCTGTGGCATGCAGTCCGGCATGGAGGATCCCAAGCATTGGGGCATCCAGTGCATCATCGAGCGCGGCTATGAAATCATCGACGGGAAGCTCACCGGCAAGGTCGTCTCCCCGCTCGTCATGACCGGCTACGTGCCGGACCTCCTCGGCTCCGTCTCCATGGTCTCCTCCGACCGCGGCGTCTTCGGCAACGGCGCCTGCGGCAAGGGCCACAAGGAATGGGTCAAGGTCGCCGACGGCGGTCCCTATCTGAAAGCGAAAGTGAGGCTGGGATAATGCTGAATCAACTGATTGAAATCCTCCGTGCTTCCGGCGCGGATGCCTGGGAAGTCACCGATGAGCGCAAAACCGGATGGGAGTTCTACTTCATCCGCCATAAGCTCGACCAGAACCGTTTCACGGATGTCGAGGAGTACACCGTCAAGGTCTACCGGAAAATTGATGACGGCAAATTCCTGGGTTCCGCCCAGGCCGGCATCTCCACCACCGCCTCCACGGAGGAGATCCGCCGCGTGGTCGACGGTCTCTGCCAGGACGCGCTCTACGTCCGCAACCCGGCCTACACGCTCAACAGGCCCGTGAACCAGCCGCCCGTGCCCCAGCAGCCCGTGGATATCAAGGCCATCTCCCGGGATTTCCTGAACACGCTCGCCTCCCTGCCCGAAACGGCCACCGAGGACCTCAACAGCTACGAAATCTTCGTCAATGAGGTCCGCACCCGCTTCCTCAACAGCGAGGGCATCGACGTCACCGCCGTTTCCCCCTCCTCCACCGTGGAAGCCGTGGTCAACGCCCGCCGGGACGGCCACGAAATCGAGCTCTACCGTTTCTACCGCTCCGGCGCCTGCGACGCGGAACAGCTCACCCACGACCTGTCCGAAACCCTGCGCTACGGCCGGGATAAGCTCATCGCCGGTGAAACGCCGGCCCTCGGCACGGCGGACGTCGTCCTTTCCACGGACGCCGCCACCAGCGTCTATGAATATTTCATCTCCCGCCTGAGCACCGCCGCTGTCTACCGCCGCATCAGCAGCTGGGAAATCGGCAAACCCGTCGCGGAACAGTTCAATGGCGACAAGGTCACCGTCCGCGCCCTGCGGGAGCTGCCCAACTCCTCCTCCAACGGCGCCTACGACCGCGAAGGTGCTCCCGTGCGCGACCTGCTCCTCATGGATGCCGGCGTGCCCGTCAGCTTCTTCGGTTCCCGCCAGTTCAGCCAGTACCTGGGCCTGGAGAATTCCTTCATCCCCAATAACTATGAGGTCACCGGCGGCACCCTTTCCGCGGATGAGCTTCGCCGGGGTGCTTTCCTGGAAGTCGTGGAATTCTCCGATTTCCAGGTCAACGTCATCAACGGCGGCATCGCTGGCGAAATCCGCCTGGCCTACTGGCATGACGGCAAAGGCAATGTCACCCCGGTCAGCGGCGGCTCCGTCTCCGGCTCTATCAGCGAGCTCATGAGCACCATGCGCTTCTCCAAAGAGTCCCGCCAGTATAACAATATGCGCATCCCCGCTGTCACCCGCCTGAACGGCGCGACGGTCACCGGCATTACGAAGTAAACGCTTCACTCTCAACTTGGAGCAGGCACATGAGCATTTTCGACAAAGTCTACCAGGTGGTAAAACAGATCCCCATCGGTTATGTCGCCACCTACGGCCAGATCGCTGAGGCTGTCGGCAACAAGCGTCTTTCCCGGGTCGTGGGCTACGCGCTCCATGTCAATCCGGAACCCGGCGTCATCCCCTGCCACCGCGTGGTCAAACAAAACGGTGAAGTTTCGTCTGCTTTCGCATTTGGAGGCGCCAATAAGCAAGTCGAGCTTCTCCAGGCCGAAGGCGTGGGCTTCATCGACGAGACCCATGTGGACATGTCGCGCTACCGTGTTCCCTTCCTGCCAATGGTATAATGTGACAAAGGGACAGCCCTACTGTCACATGAAACAATGGGGACAGTGAAACAGTAGGGACAGTCCCCACTGTTTCAACTTTTCACTCTTCACTTAAAAATCCCCCTGCCGCAATGGCAGGGGGATTTCTATTCCATTCAGTTTCCCTTCTTCACTCTCAGTGGAAGTCCGCCGGGGTCGCGCCGTAGATGTTCACGTCGCCGTCCGCACTGCTTTCCAGTGTGAACGTATGGGAATAGTTCGTGCCCTTGATCTCCACCGTCTCGCTCTTGCTGTACGCGCCGAGCTCACCAAACAGGATCTCCTCCCCGTACCAGTACGGCCCGCTGCACCAGGCAATCCGGTACCGGCCCTGCTGCACATGCACCGTGGTCGTCTTCCCGGCCAGTGCGAAACAGGCCATCACGATCTGGTCGTAATCATCCCGCATGATGATATACGTCGGGCTGGAATCCTTGCTCAGCTTGAAGTTCACCGTCGTGCCCCTGTTGTTTCCGCGCATCAGTCCGGCCTTCGGCAGCGGCAGCGCCGCGATATCCGGCAGCTTGTCCAGTGTATTTTCCAGCGACTCAATCGTATCGCCCCACCGGAAGCTTTCAAAGTACTCCTCGTATCCACGGGGCCGCCCGTCCACAATCAGGCCGTCAACGTCGAGCACAATCCCGTTCTTGCTTCCCGATTTCTGGATCTGCTTATACGCCTCCGCTGCGAATTCCTCCGCCACCAGGCCGGCCACGTCCCCGGTGCCCCGCTCTTCCGCCGGCAGGTACGCCTGCGTGTCCAGCACGGCCCTGGCGCTGCTGCTCAGCAGCTCCGCCAGCGAAATGCTCGAACAGCTCAGTTCCATTGCGTGCGGCCCGTCCTTCACGTTCAGCGCCAGGTTCTTCTGCAGCTGGAATACCACAGCCCCCACGCTCACCGGCGCATAGTCCAGCAGGTTCCCAAGGCCGGAATAGAATTGGGCAAAGCTCTCCGCCGGATTCATCAGGTCCTCCGCCGACTTTGCCCTCTCCATTACCGGGAACAGGTAGTCCTTCAGCGCGGCCAGGAAATCCTGCCCGCTGAAGAACTGCCGGGCTTTCGGCGCCGCCTGCTGCACTGCTGTTTTTATCTTGTTCACGCTCTTCTGGGGAATATTCCCGTTCTCCAGTTCCACGGAAATCTCCAGGTCATAGGCGGACGCGTTTTTCAGCATTGCCAGCAGCCATTTGTCCTTGTCCTCCGCCGCGGAGTACTTCCCCAGTTCCTTCTGCTTTGCGTCATAGCTCCGCAGCGCGAATGTCAGCGTATTTCCGTCAATTTCAATATTCTTCGCGCCGCTTTCATAGATCGCCTTCTGCCACGCGTCATTCAGCTTGTCTGTCTGCTGCAGCAGCATCGCGTTGACCACCTTTTCCGCGTTCAGCATGGTCAGCGGCCGGTTCGCCTGCAGTGCCGCCCGCTCCCTCTGGATCGCAGCCCGCACCTTGCCCATCAGCTGGCTTTCATAGTTGCTCCGGTTCGCCAGGTACGGTATGTCCGCCTTGGCGATCCAGTTGCTCCATCTGTAAATGGTATCCCCCAGCTGCTCTTTGGCGGAAATCTCCCCGATCTTCTGGTGGCTCACCGCATCCTGCACCGTCACCGTCAGCGAACAGTTGTATCCCTTCACTTCCCCTTCGGTTCCGTACCGTGCGTAGAATGGATACTTCAGCTGGATAATCCAGAAGGATGAAGCCAGCTGCGGGTTGCCCGTCAGCGCAGGCATATCATCATCCAGGTCCCTCCGCAGGTTCTCGATGATCTCGCTCATGGCCTCCATGGCTTCGTCCGGATCGCTCTCGAACCACGATTTGTCCGGCTCGCCCTGCGTATCGTTTTTGATCACGATACAGGCATACGCCGGCCGCGGGTTCGCCGGCTTGAACTGGGAAATCGATTTGCCGAAAACAGTGTTGAAATCCTTCTCCGTCCAGATGATCGGCTCAAACGACTGGTGCGCGTTCTTGGTACTGAATGCCGCCTTCAGTTCATCGCTGGCCTCCGGTATGTCATGGATGCCGAATTTCAGGTCCCGGCTGTGTTCATATGTATTGTCAAAGCTCGTCTCAAAATGCCGGTGCTCCTCGTCCGCCTCCAGCAGCGCCAGGATCTTCTTCGACTCCTCGCTGTCCGCCGCCGCGCAGTTGTCCATCGCGCGGTTCAGGAATTCCAGCGCGTCCTCGCTGTCCGCCAGCGCGATCATCTCCTGCACCACCTGTTTGGCTTCCATGCCGTCTTCCAGCGCGCTCTCCGCCGCGGCAAACAGGCTGTCCATCGTAAACGCCCCGCGGATATACCCCTCCAGCGCCAGCTCCGTTCCCTCCGCGGAAGTAAACGAAACCATACAGCCGCAGATCATCACCAGCGCAGCAAACACACACATCATTCTCCGGATGCCCGGCACGGCAAATAACCGTCTCATGGATTTCCCTCCTGTACGTGGCAGTTGGTCTCTCTCTCCCTCAGGTATTGCGGTTTCTTCACTTGTGTCTGCCCCTCTTTGGGCATGAAATACAGATACTGCTGCCTATATTATCCATAAAACCGGTTACAAATGCAATAGTATGTAACCATGTGACAAAGGGACAGCCCTACTGTCACATTTTTAGAACGTGTCAGGAAACAGTGGGGCCAGTCCCCGCTGTTTCAACTGACTACAATTTGTAGTCATCTGAAATTTCATCTATAACGCAAGAGATTCTCCCTAACATTTCAAAGCGCCGGGTTTCCCCGGCGCTCTTTCACTATTCTTCTTTCTCAAAATCCATCCGCATCAGTTTCTTCACGTTCGGAAGATCCGTGCTCTCCCGCAGGATTTCCCGGTACCCTTCCGCCTTCATCGCGGCTGCCAGCATTTCCGGTGCCATCTCATGATGCACCTCATCCAGCCGGTCAAACGCGTGCAGGTACGGGGAATCGGAAACCCAGCTCTCTTCCTCCTCCGGATTGATCTGGATCACGCAGGAAACAACCCCGGCCCCGGCCTGCTTCACCGCGGCCGTAAACGCCGCGTACCCGGTATACTCAATCAGCAGGTCGGCGATCACCAGCTCCGCCTCCGGCAGCTTCCCGGCATCCTTCGTCAGATCCAGGCATATCAGTTCCAGCTTCTCCCCCAGCCCGGCAAACCGCTCTCCGGCCGCCTGCAGATACTCCCGGTTGATATCCACTCCGTATACCCGGTCATACTTCTCCGGGTCCATATGCTCCAGCCCGTTGCCGCCGGCAACTCCGAGAATCATCACCGTCTTTACAGAATACGCTTCCATCTGCGCCTTCATGATCCCGTTCAGCGCCTGCAGCTGCCGCACGGAATCCAGCGCCATATGCTTTTCATAATCCTCCAGCCGGATCTCTTCCCACGGATTGCTCATGAATAATCGTCCTCTTGCCAATGATTTCAATGGTTTTCATCGGGATATCAAATTGGCATCCCGAAACGATGTGGGCAGTCCCCACTGTTTCATTGCTGATCACTCGGAAATACTTCTGTGCAAAGTTAATTCAGCAGCCACTCCAATGCATTGATCTGCTTAATCCCATTGTGGGAAGTCAGAGGCACAAAATCCATAGTAATCAGGTACTTTGGATTGTGATCCCTGATGCTCTCCAGCGGTGCAAGTTCGCGTGCAAGGGTTTTCCCATCAGCGTCATTTACGGTATACGCCACCTGATATCATACTTGTTGTGTTTTTTCAAGTTTGTAAAGTGTATTTTATAAACTTTTTTTCTTTATGCATGTTTGTAAAATCAATTTAATATTTATTGACTTAATTAAAAGCCTGCAACTTTTTCTGCATAGGGGTCTTCTCAAAATCGGTCAACGGCGTAATAATGTCATTGACCGAAACGGTCAACGGAGGTGCACCATGAACGAAAAGTTCTTCTCCCTGCCGGCGGAGAAGCAGCAGGCGATCCTCAACGCGGGCTACCGGGTTTTCTCGCAGAACTCGTACAAAAACAGCCCCATGAGCGAAATCGCCGAAGCGGCCGGCATCAGCAAATCCCTGCTCTTCCATTATTTCCACAACAAGAAGGAACTCTACCTGTATCTCTGGAACAAATGCGCCGAAATCACCATCGAGTACCTCACCCGGTACAATGCCTACGGCCACGATGACCTCTTCGAGGCCATGGAGATCGGGATGACCGCCAAGCTGGAGATCATGCGCCGCTGGCCGGATATGACCGACTTCACCATCAAGGCCTTCTACGAGAAGGATCCGGAAGTCGCCGCGGATATCCAGGCCACCTACCGCAGATACTTCAACCTCAAGGCGGAAAAAACGCGCGTCAACCTGGATCCCGCCCAGTTCATCCCGGGCCTGGATGTCCCCATGATGTACCGGGAGATGTACTGGGCTTCGGAAGGCTACCTCTGGGAAGCCACCCAGAAGGGCGACCTGGACTATGACCAGATCCAGGCGGATTTCCGCAAGCTCATGGATTTCTGGAAGAGCATTTACAAAAGAAAGGAGTGACCGGGTTGAACGCGATCCAAACCGCCAGCCTGACCAAATACTACGGCAAAGCCCGTGGAATCATCAATCTGAACCTCACCGTGGAGGAAGGCGAATGCTTCGGCTTCATCGGTCCCAACGGCGCCGGCAAGTCCACCACCATCCGCACCCTCCTGGGCCTCATCTCCCCCTCTTCCGGCTCCGCCACCGTCCTGGGCAAGGACATCGTCAAGGAGAAGGAAGCCATCCTCCGGGAAACCGGCTACCTCCCCTCCGAGGCCATGTTCTACCCCGGCATGCGCGTGAAGGATGTCCTGAAGTTCTCCGCGGACCTGCGGAAAAAGGACTGCTCCCGGGAAGCCGCCGCCCTTTGCGAGCGGCTCCAGCTGGATCCCTCCCGCAAGGTGAATGAGCTCTCCTTCGGCAACCGCAAAAAGGTCGCCATCGTCTGCGCCCTGCAGTCCAATCCCCGCCTCCTCATCCTGGATGAGCCCACCGGCGGCCTGGACCCCCTCATGCAGCACGCGTTTTTCGAAATCGTCCGGGAGAAGCACCGCGCCGGCGCCACAGTCCTGTTCTCCAGCCACATCCTCTCCGAGGTCGAGCGGAACTGCACCCGCGCGGCCGTCATCCGGGAGGGGCAGATCATCGCCTGCGACACCGTGGACAACCTGGCCAAAACCAATGCCCGCCGGGTCTCCTTCCACGGGGCCGTCAGCCTCGAAGGCCTCCCCGGCATCCGGGACCTGCAGCAGGCCGGTGATTCCTACAGCTTCCTCTACAGCGGCTCCACCAACGTCCTGCTCCGCCGCCTGGCGGACGGGGACGTCCACGGCCTCTCCATTTCCGAGCCGGACCTGGAGGAAGTCTTCCTCCACTACTACGACAAAGGAGGTGAGCAGGCATGACCATCACCCGTCATGAAGTCCGCCGGGGCAAAACCTCTTTCCTCATCTGGACCGGCGCCATCGCCTTCCTCATGGCCACCTGTATCTTCCTCTGGCCGGAGATGAAGGGTCAGATGGACGGCATCGGCAGTCTGTTCTCCTCCATGGGCTCCTTCACCGCCGCCTTCGGCATGGATAAGCTCAACTTCGGCACCCTCACCGGCTACTACGCCGTCGAGTGCGGCAATGTGCTCGGCCTGGGCGGCGCGTTCTTCGCGGCCCTGCTGGCCGCTGGCATGCTCGCCAAGGAGGAAAAGGAGCGCACCGCGGAATTCCTCCTCACCCATCCGGTCAGCCGCGTGCGCGTGGTGTCGGAAAAGCTCCTCGCGGTCTTCCTTCAGGTCACCGCCATGAACGTAGTCATCTTCCTCGTCTCCGTCGGCTCCATCGCCGCCGTCGGCGAGGCCGTCCCGTGGAAGGAAGTCTGCCTCCTGCACCTGGCCTACTGGCTCATGCAGCTGGTCATCTCCGGTATCTGCTTCGGCGTCTCCGCCTTCATCTCCGGCGCCAGCGCCGGCGTGGGCATCGGCATCGCGGCCGGCCTGTATTTCATGAACCTCATCGCCAACATCACGGACTCGGTCTCCTTCCTCAATACCATCACGCCCTTCGGCTTCTGCGCCGGCGCGGACATCGTCTCCAAAGGTGCCCTGGACGGAACCGGCATCGCCGTCGGCTTTGCCCTCTGCGCCCTGGGCATCCTCGCGGCGTACCTCTGGTACCCCCGGAAGGATATCCACTGATGTGACAAAGGGACAGCCCTACTGTCACGTTTTCAGAACGTGCCGGTAGGGCTGTCCTTTTGTCTGTTTCATCACACGCGCATAATGATCGATCTGGGTATTCCGGTCAGCCTTTCAATCTGCCGGATGGATAAACCGTTGTCCCTCAGAGTCCGGAGGGATAAATCCCGGTTTACCCTGTCCATACCCTGAATCTGCGTTCCGGTTTCGAGATGCAGCACATCACGCATAACCGATCTGGCAGTATTGTCTGATAACCGGGTCCTTTCGAATTCAAAATACCCGTCGTCCTCTTCGTCCTGGGCTTCCATGGAGCTGTGCTTCAGGAAGCCTTCTTTACCGCCAAACAGCTGTAGTGCATAGGTTGTATCAACAAAGCTCCTGATATCACCGGAATAGCATCTCCAGCTGCTCCAGCGATACTGATCCGGCGGACATATTCCTGCTTTGGCAGGGTTGTTATGGATATATCGCACTGCCGTCAGCAGGTACATGTCATTTTCAATCGGTTTGCTTCTGTACCTGTCCTGGTACAGATGTCCGATCCTGTCATATTTCTTATTATAATAAGTTGCGTATGTCGCCAGAAGGTTGTGCATGACTTTGTCCATCATTCCATCAGCAATTTTCGCCAGGATATGGACATGGTTTTCCATCAGGCAGAAAGCAGTCACACTGAATTCGCCGGATGATGAATAGTTTTTCATCAGCCTAAGGAAAAACAGGTAGTCTTCATCTTCCTCAAACAGAATCTGCTTGCCGATCCCGCGGGCGATAATGTGATAATAGCCGCTTGCGCTGATTGTTCTCGCTGTTCTTGGCATGCACTGCACCTCCTGTTTTCAGTATAGGCGGTCAGTGTCCATAACTCAAGGCGAACAAAAAACTTTTGTAGGTGGATGTGACAAAGGGACAGCCCTACTGTCACATTCTCTCAATGTGACAGTAGGGCTGTCCCTTTGTCACCTTCCAATGTTACGGAAAGCTCAGGTACCGGCTCATCATGTACCCGACCTCATCCCGATACTTCACCATCGTCCAGATCTCCCCGCGCAGCAGCACTTCCACCTTCGTCTTCACCTTCACCTGGTGCAGCACCTTGCTGTCCGGATTCGGCTTCTCCCGCATCCGTACCGCCTGCCGGGCGGTCGCCATCAGGCCGGTGCTTTCCAGCGGCTCCAGGAATTCCCCGCCGTCCACTTCAATATACTTTCCGTCCTCTGTCTCGCACATAAACCGGTCGCTCTGGTCGGATTCGCTGCTGCCGGATGAGTATACACCCTTCACCTTCAGCATCGTCCCCGCCGGGATTGTCCCGCCCGGTTTCCGCTTGGTTTCGGCAAAGTACAGCATCGACTCATCGCCCTGCAGCTCCTTCGTCAGTCGCACTTTGGTGCTTCCGTCCCGGATCTGCTCGTTCCCGTCAAAGGAAAGGTATTCCGGCTTCACCCTGCCGGTTTCATACATTCCCCCGTTGGGCCCGGTCAGGAAAATCACCGCCCAGTCCTTTGTCCGGGAGATCACCTGCACCGGCACGCCGGAAACCAGCTTCACTGCATTGTCGTGCACAATCAGGCGGTCCAGCTTCCCGTCCGTCTTCACCCGGGCCGCCGGATGGCTGTGGTCCCCTTCCGGGTCCAGGAAGCGCTTTTCCAGGAATGCGTCATCGTCGATCTGCACCCAGTCCCCCAGGTCCCGCAGGATCTTTGTCTGCCAGTTCTCTGTATGGACCTGGAAGTAGGATTCCTCGCTGTATCCGGTCGCGGAAGCGGAGCAGACCACCGGCTGGGTTTCCGTCGCGTAAACGGTTTCCTCCGTCAGGTCCGTCAGTCCGAAATAGTTGTCATTCCAGTTTGCGAAAGTCAGGTCGATTGCCTTTTTTAC